>CAZOSZ010000181.1:0-5250 GCA_964582505.1 uncultured Ectothiorhodospiraceae bacterium
CGAGCCCGAGCAGCCTGTCGGGCGAGAATGCCGACTGGCCGAGCCAGGCCGGATCCAGCCCCCCGCCGCGCAAGGCCAGCGGCGCCAGCAAGACGTAGCTCCACACCAGCACACCCGCCAGCAGACCTGCCAGCACGGCGCGCGCCGGCAGTTGCGGGCGGAACACCGCGAGGACCACGGCGGGCGCGAGCTGCGCCAGGCCGGAGAATGACAGGGAACCGATGTCGGCCAGCGCCTCGCTGCCGACCAGCGCGCGGCTGTAGGCGTAGGCCAGGCCGAGCACCAGCACGATGCCAAAGCGCCGCTGGGCAAGCAGCGGCGCCCGCAGGTCGGCCCCGGCCATCCACTGCCGGCGCAGCATCAGCGGCGCCAGCCAGTGATTGCCGATCATGATGGACAGCGTCAGGCTGGCCAGGATCACCATCCCGGTCGCGGCAGACAGGCCGCCCAGGAAAGTCAGCAAGGCCAGCCCCGTCCTGCCCTCGATCAGCGGCAGGCCAAGCACGTAGAGGTCCGACGGGAAGCCCTCGCCCAGCAGCAGGCTGCCTGCGCGGGCAAAGGCGATGATCGGCAGGCTGACGAGCACCAGGTAGAGCGGAAACAGCCAGCGCGCGGTCGCCAGGTGCGCACTGTCGCGACATTCCACCACGCCTATGTGGAACTGGTGCGGCAGGCTGAACATCGCCAGCACGCCCAGCAGCACCAGCGCGAGGAAGGTTCCCAGGTCCGCCGGCCGTTGAGGTGCGACCTCGGCGGTGGCGGCAAGCATCTGCGACGGCCCGTCGAACAGGCCGAACACGACGAACAGGCCCATCACCAGCATGGCGCCGAGCTTCAACAGGGACTCGAACGCCATCGCCAGCACCAGGCCGCGGTTGTGCTCCGTGGCGGCCGCCCGGCGCGTGCCGAACAGCATCGCGAACACCGCCATCAGCAGCGCAACCCAGAAGGCGACGTCCTGCCAGGCCGGCAGCTCACCTTCGTGGCCGCCAGACGTCAGCAGCGCGTAACTGGTGGCCACCGCCTTGAGCTGCAGCGCGATATAGGGAACCATGCCCACCACTGCGACCGCGGTCACCACTGCCGCAAGGGTCGAACTCTTGCCGAAACGGCTGGCGATAAAGTCCGCGAGGCTGGTCGAGTTCTCCGCCTTGGCGAGCTGCACCAGGCGAACCAGGAAGGGCCAGCCGAGCACGAACAGCGCAATCGTGCCGACGAAAGTCGGCGGCATCGGCCAGCCCGACTGCACGGCCTGGGTGACCGTGCCGTAGAAGGTCCACGCCGTGCAATACACCGCCAGCGAGAGTGCGTAGACCGCGGGCCATATCCTGCGGAAGCGCTCGGGGGAGCGCTCGCCGACGACGGCCACGGCAAACAGCATCCCGATCCAGGCGATGCCGGCGAAAATCAGCGTGGCGGTGGACAGCATCTCGCGGGACCGTCAGCCGGTGGGCCCGGCGCCGAGGATATACCAATCGGCCACAAGCCCGGCAGCGGCATTTGCCACCGCCGGGCCGAACTCAAAAGAAGCTGTAACGCACCGTGAGGTAATAGTGCCGTGGCCAGCCGTAGTAGGCGGTCTGGATATTGCCTACGCTGGAGAACTCCTGGGCGTCGGTCTTGTAGAGCTTGTCGGTGAGGTTGCGCACCCCGCCGCGGACCTGCCAGCGTCCGTCCGCGGTGTCATAGGCGCTGAATGCGCCCACCAGCGTGTAGCCGTCCTGCTTCAGGACCTCGCGATTGTCCACGCTCAGCCAGGTATCGTCACGGTAACTGAGGTCGCCGCCGAGCGTGAAGCTGCTGCCACCCCGCAGGAAGAAGGCGTGCGATGCGGCCAGCCTCGCCGTCCAGCGCGGGCTGAATGGCACCTTGTCGTCGGAGCGGTCCGCGCCACCGAAACGGTCGTCCCGGAATTCACGGTAGCGGGCATCCTGATAGCCGATCTGTGTCGTGATCCGCGTGCCGTTGCCGATTCTCGCGCCGCCTTCGAACTCGGCGCCCTGGATGCGCAGCTTGCCGGCATTGATTACCGGGAAAGAGAAGTTGGGAATCGGCGCATCCGGGTCGACGATCTCTGCGACACGCGCCTGGAAATCCTTGTAGTCCGAGTGGAACACCGCGAAGTTGCCAAACAGGCGGCCATCCGCCGAATTGGACTTCAGGCCCAGTTCATAGGTCCAGACGAACTCGGGGTCGAAACTGCTGACGTCGCCCGGCGCATTGGCCCGGCCGTTGAAGCCGCCCGACTTGAAGCCCCTGCTTGCGGACGCATAGCTCATCAACTGCTCGCTGAAGCTGCGCTGCAGGGTCAGGCTGGGCGTCCACGCGCTCCACGACTCGGACTCGGAGAAGGCGAAGGTCCCCTCCAGCGCAGGAAAGCTCGAGAAGGTGCTGGTGGTCCTGAAGTAGTCCTTCTTTTCCTTGGTGTAGCGCAGCCCGGTGCCCAGCGACCAGTCCGTGGCAAAGTCCCAGCTGGCGTGGGCGAAGGCCGCGTGACTGCGGTTCTTGAGATCGTCGTCGACCGTACGCAGGAAGGTGAGCGGCGTGCCGGCCAAGGCAAGGAAGTCGTCCGCATAGGCCTCCTGATGCGAGGGCACTTTCTCGCGCAGGTAATACAGGCCGAAGATGGCCTGCATGTTTCCGCCGTCGTCGTAGTGGAACTGCAGCTCCTGGCTGGTCTGCTTCTGGTCAAGCTCGACCAGCACGTCGCCAAGCTCGAACTCGCTGGCGTCGATATCGATGTAGAAGCTGGTCTCCAGCTCGCGGTGCGCGCTGATGCTCTTCAGCGACCAGTCGGTGCCGAGATCCCAGTCCACCACCGCGGACACGCCCCAGTGGTCGAGTTCCTGGTCCTCGCCGCCGGCAAACGAGGTGCGGGTGCGGTAGTTGTACTTGTCTGCCGAGACCGGGCGCAGCACCACCACGCCGGTCACCAGGTCGAATTGCGTCAGCGGCGCCTCCGGATTGCCAAGCGTCAATTCATTGCGTTGCCGGGTGTAATCGGCACTGAGCGTCACCGAGAAGTCGTCATAGGCATGCGTCACCAGCTTGGCGCGCAGCGCCTGGCTGCCGTCGTCATTGTACTTGCGGCCGGTGTCGGGGTCCCGGACATAGCCGTCGCTGTCGGACCACAGTCCGGCGATGCTGGCCGACACGCTGTCGCTCAACCCGCCGCCGGCATACAGCTTGGTTTCCAGGCGGCCGAAGTCGCCCGCCGTGACCTCCACCTCGGCGCGCGGCTCGAGCCCCGGGTTCAGCGTGATGATCTTGATTGCGCCGCCGGCCGTGTTCTTGCCGTACAGCGTCCCCTGCGGCCCGCGCAGCACCTCGATCCGCTCGACGTCGAACATGCTGAACAATGCGCCCTGAATGCGTGAAAGGTAGACGTCATCGACGTAAATGCCGACGCCCGGATCGAAAGTCTGCAGCGCATCCGGCTGACCCACGCCGCGAATGAACACGTTGACGCTGGAAGCGGATCCACGACCCTGCACGATGTTGGTGTTCGGCACGGCCCCCTGCAGGCCGTCCAGCGCGCGAGCTTGCAGGTCGCGCAGCGCGGCCTCGCCGAATGCGCTGACCGCGACCGGCACGTCCTGCAGCGACTCCTCCCGGCGCCGGGCAGTGGTAACGACAATGGTGTCGATGGGCGTCGACTCGGCGTCCTGGCCCGCACCTGACGGCGCAGTCTCCTGGGCAGGCAGCATTCCCGGCACCAAGAACAGCAAACCGGCCGCGGTGGCGGCGCCAAACAGCTGAAACCGCAGAGTGGACATGACTCCCCCCAGTGAAAACACACTTTCCCGGAGCCGGAGTCTGGTCCCGGCTGCCCGGGCTGTCTCGTGTACCTTGGTACAGTTCCGGCGGCCCGCCCGGCGTTGCCAGACTGCCGCAGGATTCGACGCTGCGGGGGAGAAATGCTGAGCCTCGTGGGCCTGCTTGCCGGGCTGGGTCTGCTCGTCTACCTGACGATGCGCGGCATGAGCCTGTTCGTGGCCACGCCGCTGTGCGCGTTGCTGGTGGCGCTGACTTCGGGACTGACACTGTTGCCGCCGCTCGCGGCCGACCCGGGCACGGACCTGATCAGCCGATACATGGCCGGCTTCACTGGCTTCATATCGAGCTGGTTTTTCGTGTTCCTGCTCGGCGCACTGTTCGGCAAGCTGATGGAGTCCTCGGGCTCGGCGCAGAGCGTCGCGCACTGGATCACGATGCGCCTGGGCGTAAAGCGCGCGGCGCTGGCCATCGTCGTCGCCTGCGCTGCCTTGACCTACGGCGGCGTGAGCCTGTTCGTGGTGGCTTTCTCGGTGTACCCGATGGCGGTTTCGCTGTTCCGCGAGGCCAACCTGCCGCGGCGCTTCATCCCTGCGACCATGGCCTTCGGCTCGGTGACCTTCACCATGACCTCGGCCGGTTCTCCGGAGATCCAGAACTGGATCCCGATGGAGCACCTCGGCACGGGGCCTTTTGCGGCATGGCAGGCCAGCCTGGTCGTCGCGATCTTCATGGCGGCGTTCGGTTACTGGTGGCTGGCGCGGATGCTGGCACGCGCCCTGGCCAACGGCGAATGCTTCGCGGGCCGCGACGGCGATCCGGAAGGCGGGCGCGGCGACCTGCCTCACCCTGCGTTGTCGCTGCTGCCGCTGTTTCTGGTGCTGGGCTTTGCCTTCACGCTGCATGACAGCCTGGGCACCTCGGCGCTGGTGGTGGCATTGCTGGCGGGCTGCATGGGCGCGGCGCTGACCAACCCCTTGCACCTGCACCACCCCGGCATCGCGCTGGCCGCGGGCGGCACCGGCGCGTTGATCGCGATCGGCAACACCGCCGCCGTGGTCGGATTCGGCACCGTGGCGCGCGCTGCGCCGGCCTTCGAGTCGGCGGTGGACTTCGTCACCGGTATCCCAGGGTCAGGACTGGTCAGCGCCGCCATCGCGGTCAGCGTGATCGCCGGCATGACCGGCTCGGCCTCCGGAGGCCAGGCCATCGCCTTGCCGATCCTGGCGCCGCACTTTCTCGAGCAAGGCGTAGATCCGGACCAGCTGCATCGGGTCGTGTCCATATCCTCCGGCGCGCTCGACTCGCTGCCGCACAATGGCTACGTGGTCAGCACCATCCGCGCGATCTGCGGTGAAACCCACCGCGACGCCTACCCGGCGATGGCCGCACTGACCGTCGTGGTGCCGACCCTGGGCCTCGCGCTCTGCCTGCTGCTGTTCGCGCTCGGCCTGTAGGAGCGGCTTCAGCCGCGAC
>CAZOSZ010000182.1:0-5225 GCA_964582505.1 uncultured Ectothiorhodospiraceae bacterium
TGGCGCTGGCCCGCGGCGCCGACCTCGAGGAGGCGCGCGCTAAGGCGCGGCGCGCCGCTGCGGCGGTGCAGGTCAGGCTGTGAGCGGCGCGCCCGTCAGGGACCGCTGATGCGGATGCTGCCACTGCCGGTGGAGATGCGCAGGTTTCCCTCGCCGTTTCCGGCGACAGCCCGGAACCTGCGACGGCTGGACTCCACCGCGCTCAGCGATGGCAGGTCCACGCGGAAGCTGCCGCTGCCGGTGCTGAGATCGAGCGTCAGCGACAATGGCGTGGTGCTCTGCAGGTCGACGCGGCCGCTGCCGGTGTCGATCAGCAGCCGCGCGACTCCGCCGAAATCGCCCGCCAGCGAGACGCTGCCGGAGCCGGTGTCCACGTCGAGTTCCGCGCCCACCGCCAGGCCTTCGCCGCTCACCGAGCCGGAACCGGTGTCCACCTTCAGCGAGCCTGTCACGTCCCGCAGCCGCACGCTGCCGGAGCCGGTGTCCACCTCCACGTGGCGGGCACGCGCATCGGTGATGGCGACGCTCCCCGAGCCGGTATCGGCGACGATGTCGCCGTCGATGCCGCGCAGCGCCACGCTGCCGGAACCGGTGTCGGCCTTGACGTTGCCGAGTACGTTCTCGATGGTGACCCGGCCGCTGCCGGTATCCGCGACCACGTCGCCGCGGAAACCCGTGATCTCGACCCGGCCCGAGCCGGTGTCGGCCCGCAGCCGGCCGGTGCCGTCGGCGACTTGGATACGTCCGACGCGCGCGGCCAGACCGAGCTCGCCATCGATCCGTTCGGCGGTCACCGAACCGACGGCGTTGCGAATCTTCAGTTGGCTGCCCGCGGGCACCGTGATCTCCAGGTCTGCACGGACCTGCTCACCCGCCGAATTGCTCACGCGAACACGGCGGCCCATATAATCGATTGCCGTGTTGAGACGGCGGAACTCTCCGCCGTCATAGCGGATCCGGGAGACGCCCGACGGGTAGTCGACCACCACCTGCTGCACGCCATTGCGCTCGCTGCGGCTCAGCCCGAGCTGCGCGGCCAGCGCCTCGCTTTCCGCCCGGACTTGCGCCCGGATGACCAGCTCGCCATCGCCCGGCACCAGTCGGACATCGCCGACCAGATTGTGGATTTCGATCGCTTGCGCGGCGTCCAGTCGCATCTCCAGCGTCCGCTCCGCCGACAGCACCGGCAGTGCGAGGCCGAGCGCGAGCACGCCCGCCAGGATCCTGCTTGCCGCCATCTCAGCTGCCCTCCAGTTCGACAGTCACGCGGGAGACCACCCGCGTGACATCCGGCACTTCGACGGCGATGCGCATGGCGTGCTCGAGCAGCGCCAGATCGCCGACCCGGCCATGCAGAGTCACCACGCTGCCGACCGAGGACACCGTGATGTCCTCGGCCGCCAGCAGGCCGTCGGTGCGGATACGTGACGTGACCTCGCGCGCCAGGCTGCCGTCGACCGTGGTGTGCTCGGCGGCGCGGCTGTCCTTGTTCCAGCTGGTCTCCCACTCGACATCGCCACGGCGGTGGGCGCCGTCGGCGCCGACCACCAGCACGCAGCCCGAAGCCAGCACCAGTGACGTAAATACTGCGATCAGGCCTGATGTCCGGACCCAGGAGATTTCTCGCATGATTTCCTCGGCAACTTCCAGGTGAATGACTGAAGGATTCGGGTGCGAGCTCAGGCTTCGTCGCGCCAGCGACGCAGCCAGACCGCGCCCGCCAGAAACAGCACGCCAACGGCGATGCCGGCCCACAACGAGGGCGACGCGGCGAACCGCCCCGGCGTGAGGAACTCACCCAGCGTGGGGAACATGGCCACGACCTCGCCATGGGAATCGCCGATCATCGCGTTGTGTTCGCCGCTGAAGGCCAGCTCGAAGCAGCCGTAGAAGCGGTGGCGGATCAGCGCCGCCAGGTGGCTGCTGCCCAGCAGTGTGCGCTCGGCGACCATCAGCAGAGCCGGCACGCCGACGGCCCAGGCGAGCACGGCGCGCTTCGCAAAGGCGGAGACCAGCAGCAGCCAGCCGTCGATCGGCACAAACCAGAGCGACTGGATGAGCAGCGCATAGATGAGCAGTACCGTGACGCGCCCGAGCGCCACCGGACCGGCGGCCAGCGCCTCGCCGGTGCCTGCCCAGAGCAGGCCCAGGCCGCCGATGATCCAGACCAGCACGGCCGTGACGATGAACACGCCGACCGTCACAAGCGGGATCGCCGCCGCGCCGGTCAGGTACTTGGACCCGACCACGCGCAGGTCGGACACCGGCAGCGACTTCCAGAACAAAATGCTGCGATCCCGGCGCTCTGTGTACAGGGCGTCCAGCAGGTAAAAGAACACCACGAAGGTCATGGCGATGTTCAGAATTGTGGCGATCGAGGTGAACGCGACCTGCAGCCCGGGCGAGATCAGGGAGGGGTCGATGTCCTCTGCGATCTCGGCGAACGTCATGCCCTCGGGCAGTCCGATGCCGACACGCACCAGGCCGAACAAGGCCAGCAGCGCGGCGAGCACGAACAACGCGCCGAACACCGAGGTCACGGCCCAGCTCGAGCGATGCTCGATCAGTTCGCGGCGGATCAGGGTCAACATCTGCCTCACGACGCCGCCCTCCTGACCTTGGCCACGAACAGGTCCGCCACCCCCGGCACCTTGATCTCGCCGAGCGGCGCGAGTTCCTCGCGACTGCGGCCCTCGAATATGAAGTGATGCCGGCCGAGGCCCTCGCGCTCGGACAGGGGCGACAGCCGCCGCGCCTGTTCGGCGCGGTCCGGCCGGGTCGCCAGCTCGAGGAACTTCTCACCGAGCGCATCCATGCTCTCGTTGAGTACGATCCGCCCGTGGCTGATGAACATCAGGTCAGTGAGGATGTGCTCGACTTCCTCGACCTGATGGGTGGTGAGCAGGATGGTGCGCTGGCCGTCGAAGTAGTCGTTCAACAAAGCCGAATAGAAATCCTTGCGATAAATGATGTCGAGGCCGAGCGTCGGCTCGTCGAGCACCAGCAGGCGTGCATCGATGGCCATGATCAGCGCCAGATGGAGCTGTGTCACCATGCCTTTGGACAGGGCGGAGACCTTGCTTTCCGGCCGGATCTCCGTGCGCGCCAGAAACTCCTCGGCCCGGGCGCGACTGAAGCGCGGATGCAGGCCGGCGACGATCTCCAGCGTCTGGCGGACCTTCAGCCAGCGCGGCAACACCGCGACGTCGGCGATGAATGACACCTGCTGCATCAGCTCGGCGCGCTGGCGGCGCGGATCCAGGCCAAGCACCTCGAGGTCTCCATCGTACGGGCCGAGTCCCAGGATCGCTTTCAGCGCCGTAGTCTTGCCGGCGCCGTTCGGGCCGATCAGGCCGACGATGCGCCCGGGCTCGATCTCGAAGTCGACCCGATCCAGGGCCACGGTGCTGCCATAGTGGCGCGACAGTCCGCGCGCGCGGATGACCGGGTTCATTTGTCGTCCTCCCTGGCGGCCAGTTCGGATTCGGCCCGCTCAAGCAGGTCCGCCGGGTCGAGATTGAGTCGCCGGATGGTGGCGACGATCTCCGGCCACTGCTCTTCCAGGAACGCCTGCCGCTCGTCTTTCATCAGTGCCTTGCATGCCCCTTCGCGCACGTACATGCCGCGGCCGCGCCGCTTCTCCACCAATCCTTCGTCCACCAGTTCCTGGTAGCCCTTGAGCACCGTCAGCGGGTTGAGCCGGTATTCGGCGGCCACCGTGCGCACCGACGGCAGCGCGTCGCCGTCCGCCAGCACGCCCTCGAGAATCATGGTCACCACCCGGTCCCGGAGCTGCCGGTAGATCGGCTGGGCGTCGTTCCACTCGCCTTGCACGAAGTCCTCCAGGGCTCTCAGGCCATCATGGACGCGAGCGTCAGGCACGTGAGCGCGAGCAGGGTGAGAATCCGCATGGTGTCCTGGTGTGACTTCCGGGTGTTCATCTTCGGTACTCTGGGGCGGTCATCCGCCGGTTGCTGAACGGGTGTTGTAGTGAACTATAACACCATTTCCGGAGATTGCAACCCCGTCCTGCAGGAGCAGTTGTAGGAGCGGCTTCAGCCGCGATCCCGCAACGGATCGCGGGAATGGGTCGCGGCTGAAGCCGCTCCTACGGCCGCTCCTACCAGCCGCTCCCGCCCACAGTAGAATGTCGGGGCCTGCCGTCGGTCCGGCAAGCCGCCAGAGTCCACCCACAGGGAGCCCCCAGATGACCCGACCCGCGAGAGTCGCGATCACCGGCGCCGCCGGCCAGATCGGCTACCAGTTGGCCTTCCGCATCGCCTCAGGCCAGATGCTCGGCCCGGACACGCCCGTGATCCTGCAGTTGCTCGAGATCCCGCCCGCCCTCGGCGCGCTCAGGGGCGTCGAGATGGAGCTGCTGGACTGCGCCTTTCCGACCCTGGCCGCGGTGATTTCCACTGACCAGCCGGAACAGGCCTTCGGCGATGCCGACTACGCGCTGCTGGTCGGGGCCAAGCCGCGCGGCCCCGGCATGGAGCGCAAGGACCTGCTGCTCGAGAACGCCAGGATCTTCTCCGCCCAGGGCAAGGCGCTGAACGCGCACGCGGCCCGCAAGGTCAAGGTGCTGGTGGTCGGCAACCCGGCCAATACCAATGCCCTGATCGCGCTGTCCAACGCGCCGGACCTCGACCACGCGCGCTTCACCGCCATGACCCGCCTCGATCACAACCGGGCGCTCAGCCAGCTGGCGGCGAAAACCGGCGCCGCGGTCACCGCGATCCGCCAGATGACGATCTGGGGCAATCACTCGGCAACCCAGTACCCGGACATCAGCCACTGCACCGTGGCGGGCAAGCCGGCTGCGTCGCTGGTTGAACCAGCCTGGGTGACAGACGAGTTCATTCCCACGGTCCAGCAACGCGGCGCCGCCATCATCAAGGCACGCGGCGCCTCGTCGGCCGCCTCCGCCGCATCGGCCGCCATCGATCATGTGCGCGACTGGGCGCTGGGCAGCGCCGCGGGCGACTGGGTGAGCATGGCGGTCCCGTCCGACGGCAGCTACGGGGTCGCCGAGGGGATCGTGTACTCGTTCCCGGTGCGCTGCCAGAACGGCCGTTATGAGATCGTCCAGGGGCTGGAGACCAGCGAATTCAGCCGCCCGCGCATGCAGGCCACCCAGGCCGAACTGCTCGAGGAACGTGACGGCGTGAAGGAACTGCTCTGAGCGACTGCGGGACCGGCCGCAGGAGCGGCTTCAGCCGCGA
>CAZOSZ010000183.1:0-5159 GCA_964582505.1 uncultured Ectothiorhodospiraceae bacterium
TGTTGTCGGCCTGGGGCATCGGGCTCGCCGAGCTGGTGGAGCTGCGCCAGGCGCCGGTGCAGGCACCGCTGGATGCCGCGAGCCTCGAGCACTCCGGGCAGTTGCTGACGCAGCTCGGCGCCGCGGCGGCCGCGGTGCTGCAGGCGCAGGGCGTGGCGCGCGAGGACGTGCGCCTCGCCACGAGGCTGCGGCTGCGCTACCAGGGCAGCGACACCACGCTGGAGTTGCCGTTCGGTGCTGAAACACAGGTCCGCGAGGCCTTCGCCGAGGCGCACCAGCGGCGCTTCGGTTTTGCCGCGGACCAGCGTCTGGTGATCGAGTCCGTGGAGGCCGAGGCGAGCGGCGGCGGCAGCCCGCCGGACCAGACCGGCGCCGGGGAAGCCCAGGCGCCCGGCCGTGTCACTCGCTCCACCTGCATGGCCTGGCTGGACGGCGCCTGGCAGGACATCCCGCTGGTGCCGCGCGTGACGCTCGAACGGGGCGAGCGGCTTGCGGGGCCGGCGTTGCTTCCTGAGACCCATGCCACCACCTGGCTTGCGCCTGGCTGGCAAGCGCGTCTCGATCGGCTCGGCAACCTGTTGCTGGAGCGCCCTGCGCAGCGCCGGGCACGGCGCGCCTCGACGCACTCCGACCCGGTGCTGCTGGAGGTTTTCAACAACCGTTTCATGCACGTCGCCGAGCAGATGGGCGCGGTGCTGCAGAACACCGCGAGCTCGGTGAACATCAAGGAGCGCCTCGACTACTCCTGCGCGGTGTTCGACCCGCAGGGCGGGCTGGTGGCCAACGCCCCGCACATGCCCGTGCACCTGGGTTCGATGGGCGAGAGCGTGCGCGCGGTGATGGCGCGCTTCGGCACGCGCATGGCGCCGGGCGACAGTTTCGTGCTGAACGACCCCTACGAGGGCGGAACGCACCTGCCTGACATCACGGTGGTGACACCGTTTTTCGGCGCCGAACCGCGGCCGATGATGTACGTCGCCGCCCGCGCCCACCATGCCGACGTCGGCGGTCGCACGCCGGGCTCGATGCCTGCGGACAGCCGGCACATCGATGAGGAAGGCGCGCTGATTCGCGGTCTGAAGCTGGTCTCGGCCGGCCGGCTTGACGAGGCCCGCATCCTTGGACTGCTCGCCGCTGGCAAGTGGCCGGCTCGCAACCCGGAGCAGAACCTGGCCGACCTGCGCGCCCAGCTTGCGGCGAACCGCCGCGGGCTGGCCGAACTCGAGCGGATGATCGCCGAGTTCGGTCATGATGGCGTGCTCGCCTACATGGGCCACATCCAGCGCAACGCGGCCGAGGCGGTGCGCGACGCGCTCGGCAGATTGTCAGATGGGCGATTCCGCTGGAGCATGGACGATGGTGAGACCGTCGAGGTCAGTATCGCCATCGACCGGACTGCAAGGCGCGCGCGCATCGATTTTTCCGGCAGCTCGGCGCAGTCGCCCGGCAACCTGAATGCGCCCGCGGCGGTGTGCCGCGCGGCCGTGCTGTACGCCTTCCGCTGCCTGGTCGACCGGGACATTCCGCTCAACGAGGGCTGTCTCGCGCCGCTCGAGCTGATTATCCCGGAAGGCAGCTTGTTGAATCCGCGCTGGCCGGCGGCCGTGGCCGGCGGCAATGTCGAGACTTCGCAGTGCGTGGTGGACGCGCTGTTCGGCGCGCTCGGCGTGGTCGCGGCCGCGCAGGGCACGATGAACAACCTGAGCTTCGGCAACGCGCGGCACCAGTACTACGAGACGCTGTGCGGCGGCGCCGGCGCCGGCGCCGGCTTCGACGGTGCGTCGGCGGTGCACACGCACATGACCAACAGCCGGCTGACCGACCCGGAAATCCTCGAGCTGCGCCACCCGGTGCGGGTCGAGTCCTTCGCCTTGCGGCACGGCTCCGGCGGACGCGGACGCCATCACGGCGGCGACGGCGTGGTGCGCAGGCTGCGTTTCACTGAGGCGGTGAGCGTGTCGCTGATCTCCAACCGCCGCAAGATCCGGCCATTCGGCCTCGCCGGAGGCGGGCCCGGCCAGCCCGGCTGCAATCGCATCCTGCGCGCCGACGGCAGACTCGAGGAGCTGCCCGGGATCGCCAGTGCGGAGCTCGAGGCCGGCGATGCCCTGGAGATCGCCACGCCTGGCGGCGGCGGCTGGGGAGCGGATCGCGAGTCCGGACACGTGAGCGCGGTCACGGTCGGCGAGGGCGGCGGCTGCTAGACTTTTTTGCATGCAGAACACTTGCGTGGCACCACGTCGCCCATGGGATCCCTATGCCGTGTGGCAGATCCTGCTGCACCGCCACCCGGTGCACGTCGAGCACCCGGCGAGCAGCGCGGGTCGGATCGACCGCGGCACGCTGGCCCAGTTCTGCGAGTCGATCGCCGATTACCCTGACTTCCTGCAGGATGCGTTGCTCTTGATTGCGCACGCCAAGGGCTTTGCGACCGCGATGGTGGCGCTGGACGAAGCGATACGCGACCACCTCGCCGCGGCACCGGCTCCGGCTCCGACCCCGGCTCCGGATCTGGCTCCGGATCTGGCTCCTGTAGGAGCGGCTTCAGCCGCGACCGCTCCAGGAGCGGCTTCAGCCGCGACCGCGACTCGCCCCACCCGGAACCGCGCATAAACGCACTGCCTGGAGCGTCACAGCCGGCGCGGCAATCCGGCGCTGCCATCGTCGAGGCGCTGCGGGGGCGGCCTTGGCCGGAGGCGGATGTTCAGGGCGGTCCAGGGATGGATTGACAGCGTCCATGAGCACCGGCCGCTGGGCGCGGCCGCCAGGGGGGCAGGCGCTGATACGAAAAAGGGATCGCGGCTGAAGCCGCTCCTACGCAGGGTGCCGTGCTTTGCGCCGGTCAGCGCGCCTCGTCGGGCCCGGCGCGAAGCACGGCCAGCGCGATATCGGCCCGCGCGGGTTCCGGGTCGGGTCGCACCGGCACCGACGCGAGCCACTCCCGGTACGCCGCGGGCAACGCGTGGTAGTCGGCGCCCGCACGGATCAGCGCCACGTACCAGTCCCAGGGCAACAGGCTGTCGGTCAGCCGCTGGGCGTCGGCGCGCCACGTCAGCGCGGACATCGGCCCGTCTCCGGATTCGACGACCACCTCGGTTGCGTGATACCCGGCCTCAGCGGCGCCGAGCCGCCCCATGTCCCCGGCGGGCAGGCGATACAGCGCGCCGGGCAACCGGTCGGCGGGGTCGCCGGTGGGGCAGACATCCGACTTGGCCGACCCGTCCCGACCGCGCTTGCGAAACGCGATGCGATGGCCTGGAAGCTCCGCGCGGCCGATCACGCCGAGCTTTGTGACCCGGCGACGCAGCCAGCCCGGATGCAGGTTCGCGCCATAGGCAAAATAGACGATGCCTCCGGCCTCGCCGCTCACCCCACCTCCAGCCGCGAATCGGGACCAGGCCCAGATTCCTCCAGCGGTTGCGTAATCGCCCAGCGCTCCGCCGACACCGGCGCAATGCGGGCGCCGTGCAATCCCTGGCTGACGCGGTAGATCACGAAGTCCTTCGGACGTCGTGGCGCAAATCCAACGGTGAACTCGACGCGCGCGGGCTGGTTGGCCGCCGACACTTCGTGGACGTCGACGAACCAGGCATCGGCCGCTTCGCCCGCCAGCCGTCCGGCGAATCGCAGCGACTCGAGCCACAGGCCGAGCTGGTCTCTCAGCCGCTGTGCCAGGTCCGGACCGGGGGGCTCGAACACCACCCAGCGCGTGCCCTGCAAGAGCGTCCGCTCGACCGCCAGAGCCAGGCGTCGCGCCGCCAGCGAGCGCCAGGCCTGAACCGGGCACTCCGGCGAAGCCAGCGTGCGGTCGCCCTCCAGCACGATCTTGCCGTTGGCCCCCCGACCGAGCACGTTGATGCCCGCGGCGATCAATTTGCGACGCGACTCCTGCGACAAGTCCACCAGCGGCCGGAACTGCCCGCCGAGCACCGGTGCCAGGCGGGTCGGATTGCGGCACAGCGCACCGGCGATTGCACCGGCCGCGGGCCTGCCGTGGCTGCTGGTGTCGCCCGCCAGCGGCGGGAACACCGCGATGGCGTTCTCGCCGGCAATGTTCAGCTCGGCAAGCCAGCCAAGCGCCTGCTCGGCATCGTGCGCCTCGGGCGGCGGCTCCAGCAGCAGCATCGCGCCGCGCTTGCGACAGTAACGCAGCGCGGCAAGCAACAGCGTCGGCCCCGGCACGCGGCCGTCGGCTCCGGGCGGCAGACTGACAAAATCGAGGGGGCCGACGCCGCGCAGCGCGAACAGGCCGCTGCCCTGCACCGAAGAGCCCACCAGGTCGTAGTCGGAGAGCGCCGCACCGTCGTCGCCGTCATCCGCCGCCTCGACCCAGCTCACCGGATAACCGGGGGCACTGGAGACCGTGACATCCGGCCGGCCCGGCGCCGCCGCCCGTATCCGGACCAACCGCGACTCCAGCAGCGCGTCGCCGATGTAGCGTTCCGCGTCCGGTCGGGCCGACAGCCGCGAATAGACTTCCTGTTCCGCCACGCGCTCGGTGCCGGGCGCGCGCAGCCGCTGCACGACCAGGTTGAACAGGTGTTCCTCGGAGGGAGCAATGTTGTCGTAGTCCACCGATGCACGCAGGTACTCGCGCCGGCCGGGGCTGAGAGCTTCGAGCAGCAGTTCACTGTGCTTTGCCGGCAGGCGCAGCGTGCAGGGCCGCGCGCCGTTCGCCACCCGCACCACCGCCGCACGCGTGCCGCCGGCCAGGAAGTAATCGTGGACGCAGTGCTGCAGCGGCAGCTCGACGCCGGGAATGCCGAACTGCCGTTCGAACTCGGCGGCATTGTCGACGGCGATCACCTCATTGACGGGACCGCGCGCCGCGGTGCCGACGAAGGCCGTGACGCCCGCAGGGAAGGCGTCCAGCGCAGTCTCGCGCCCGGGACTTTCCTCGACGATGAACCCCCGGGCGAGTCGATCAGCCATCCTGGCCTCCGGCTCGGCTTGACGGCAGGCGCCGCCGGGGGAAGGCTAACAGCGCAATCATCCCGCCGCCAGCGCGAACAACAGTATGAGCACCACCGCGCCGCCGGTCAGGCGGGTGCGCATGTGGCGGTACCAGGCCGGCAGCGTCGCGGCGACCGGCGCACTCGCCTCCCAGGCGCGCAATGCCACGAAGCCCGCGAGCAGCACCCAGGCCGCGGCCGCAGCCG
>CAZOSZ010000184.1:0-2012 GCA_964582505.1 uncultured Ectothiorhodospiraceae bacterium
CGCCGGGCGGGTGGAGCCGCGGGTCGCGGGCGGCACGGCCGAGGCGTTTTTCGCCGCGCTGCGCGCGGCACTGGCGCGCGAGGCGATCCTCGTGACCGACACGGGGCTGCACCAGGTGATGGCGCGCCGCCACTTCGAGGTGCTCGCCCCGGGCGGGCTGCTGTGCCCGAGCGATTTCCAGTCGATGGGCTTCGGCCTGCCGGCGGCGATCGCGGCGAAGCTGGCCGCGCCTGAACGTCCCGTGGTCGCGCTGGTCGGCGACGGCAGCATGGCGATCAACGGCCTGGAACTTGCGACGGCGGCAGCGCTCGGCCTGTCCCTGCCGGTGCTGGTGTTCGTCGACGGGCAGCTCAACCAGATCCGGCTGCAACAGCAGGCCGACTACGGTCATGACTCGGGCGTGGCGCTCGCGCCGCTGGACTTCGCGGCGCTGGCCGACGCCGCCGGCGCGCAGTTCAAGGTGGTCGGCGAGGACCTTGCAGGGGACCTCGCATGGGCGGCGTCGCAGGCCGGGCCGAGCCTGCTGGCGGTACCGGTGGGGGATTCCGCGGCGATGCTGCACACGCGCCTGGCGCGGCGCTCGAGGGACGCCGTCGCCGGGCTGATGGGGCCGGGCCTGACGGCGCGGCTGAAACGGTTGCTGCGGCGTCGGTAGGAGCGGCTTCAGCCGCGAATGTAGGAGCGGCTTTAGCCGCGATGATTGTGACGGTCGCGGCGGAAGCCGCTCCTACGTGGAATATTTGAAATTCGATGATGGAGCACCCGGGGGAATAGATGGCTGACAACATGCTTCGCGACCGCCCGGCTTCGCCACGCAGTTTCGTGTTCCTGGCCGCCTGGCACGTGCTCGCGGTCCTGCTCGTGCTGCTGTTGCCCGCGAGCCTCAAGTTTCGTGAGCCGCTCTGGGCCATCCCGGCCGAACACGTGCCCTCGCTGCTCGCGATGGCCGTGGCCTACCTGGCGGGCGCCTGGGCCGTCGAAGCCGGCCTGAGGTCGGTCGCCACGCCCTCGCTTGCGCGCCTCGCGGGCCTGTCACTGGTGGCCGCCTCGTGCTACCCGCTCGCACTGCTTGTCATGCTTCTGCGGCCGGACCTGCCGTATTCGCGTGCGGCGCTGGTGCTGGCGGCAGCGCTCGGCATGGGCCTGCTGCTGGCCTCGCTGCTGTCGCCGCGAGTCCGGATCTACGCGCTCGTGCTGCTGCTCGCGGCCGTCGCTGTCACGGCGGGCGAGGGCGTGTATCGGGCCGGCGTGCCCCGTGCATCGCCGTTCGGTTTCACCGCGGGAGCGGAGCGGCCGTTCATCATGAGCAACCAGCAGTTCCTCAGCCTGAAGTACCAGAAGGGGGCGGTCGGCCACCAGACCGTTCGCGGCGGCGCGCTGGCGCCGTTCGAAGACGGCTTCCTGCTGGTCACGGGCGCCGGGGATTTCTTCCGCCTCGGCTGGAAGGAGGGCTCGGACGAACTCGACGTCACGCGCCTGCCGATCACCGCGCCCGGGAACCGCACCGAGTTCATCGCCGACATCGGCAGCGAAGCGCCCGCGCGCTATTTCCGCGTGGCCGGCCTGGAGATCGACCGCCAGGCGCAGCCGCCGGAGCTCTACGTCTCCCATCATCACTGGAACCGCGACGAGCGGTGCTTCACGTTGCGGGTTTCGGTGGCGCCCTTGCCCCCTGCGGCGGCCTCCGGCGGGCCGACCCCGTGGCGCACGCTGTTCGAATCACGGCCGTGCCTGCGGGTGGTGCGAGACTTCGAGAACAGCATGCAGGCCGGCGGCCGCATGGCGTGGCTCGGCGACGGCCGGCTGTTGCTGACCGTCGGGGACCACGGCTTCGACGGGCTGGATGGCGAGAACCTGCCGCAGGATGCGGACGCCGACTATGGCAAGAACCTGGCGATCAGCGCGGACGGCGGCCACACGGTGTATTCCATGGGGCACCGGAACGCCCAGGGGCTGGCGATCGACGGCCAGGGCCAGGTCTGGATCGCGGAGCACGGCCCCCAGGGCGGCGA
>CAZOSZ010000184.1:2112-5110 GCA_964582505.1 uncultured Ectothiorhodospiraceae bacterium
TCACGATCGCGCCCGGGGACGTGGCGGACTCGGCGCAGGCGCTGTACAGCCAGTGCGCGGCCTGCCACGAAGCGTCCGGCGGACAGGCGGCGGCGGCACCGAGCCTGAAAGGCATCGTCGGGCGGCGCGTCGCCAGCGTCGAAGGTTACCAGTACTCGGAGGCACTGCAGCAGCTCGGGGGGAACTGGGACGTTCCGCGTCTCGCGGAGTACGTGCGCAACCCGGCGGCGGTGGCGCCCGGCACGACGATGAGCTTCCACTGGCGGCATTCCGAAGCGCAGCTTCGCAGCCTGATCGAGTACCTGCGGCATCACCGGTAGGAGCGGCTTCAGCCGCGATGATCGCGGCTGAAGCCGCTCCCACAGGGGTCGCGGCTGAAGCCGCTCCCACAGGCATCGCGGCTGAAGCCGCTCCTACGGGAGCTGGCGCAGGCGGCGCCAGAGCCGGCGCAGGCTTGCTTCGAGATTGAACGGGTAGCGCAGCAGCGTCACGGCGGTGCCCGCCGCCACGCCGAGCCGCGAGATGCCGAGCCCGGCGTCGGCCAGCCCGTCGCGATGCAGCTGCCAGAACTCCGGCCCGAGGCGCAGCAGCCAGCCTTCGCCGAGCACCCGGTAGTGACGCTGCGCGTAGGTCCTGCGGCGGCGCGCGAACGTCGCCGGATCGAGCACGCGGCGGCCATACTTCTCCAGCACCATGCGGCGCGTCAGGATATTGAGATTGTGTTGCTTGCGCCCCTTGCTGATCGACGCGTTGCTGCGCCGGCAGAAGAACAGCGCCTGATGGACGAAGCCGAACTTGCGTCCCAGCACCAGGCGCACGGCGACGTCGGCGTCGGCGATCACGCTGCCCTCCGGGAAGAACGCGTCCCGGGCGCGCACGTCCGCCATCCGGTACAGCTGCGTGGTCGGATTGCCGAAAATGTAGGAGCCGTCCAGCAGATAGCGGCGGCACAGCTCGTCGCCCTCGATGACCCGTTCGTAGTAGTCGAGGCCGTCGAGAAATACCCTGTTCTGCGAGATGCTGTAGGCACCGACCAGGGCGATGGTCGCGTCCGAGTCCGCCAGCGCAAGCATTTCCTCGAGACAGCGCGGCAGCAGCAGGTCGTCGGCCTGCGCCATCTTGCAGTACTCGGCGCCGGGGTCGGCGAGCCGCAGCGCGCGGTTGTAGTTGGCAATCTGCGGCAGCAGTTCGTCGAAGTGCACCACGCGGATCCGCGGATCGCTCGCCGCGTAGCGCTCGGCGATCTGCAGCGAGTCGTCGCGGCTGGCATTGTCGACCAGCAGGTACTCGAAGTCGCGGAAGGTCTGCGCAAGCACGCTCTCGATGCATTCCGCCAGGTACTCGGCGGTGTTGTGGAAGGGCGTGACGACTGAAACCCGGGGCATGCGTCAGGCCCGCTCAAGCCGCCGCGCAACGGCTCCGTCAGGCTGCGGTTCGGGACCGTCGACCCGTCGCAGCCAGGCTTCCCGCCAGAAGCCGTAGATCTGCCGCGTGCAGAACAGGCGGTTTCGCGACAGCAGGCCGCTGCAGACCGCGCCCTCGATGATCCAGCAGTCGTTCGGCAGCGAGCGCATCGCGCCGGTGCGCTCGTGGATGATATGGTCGACCCGGGCAAGCAGGCGCATGCGCCGGCCGCAGTACGGCAGCATCTCGATGTCGAACAACAGGCCGCGATTGCGCTGGTGGCGGTCCAGCGTCGCCTCGATCTCCTGCTGCGACTTGACCTCCACCCAGTCGCCCGGCTTGAGGTCCGGGATGCGTTCGGCCGGTGTCGACGACTCACAGCGGCCGCTGACGTGCGGTTCCGAATGCTGGCCGAGGCGGCGCCGAAGCATGTTCATCGCGGCGTGGGCGAGGACCTTGAGCGCCTCCGGCTTGCTCACGTTGCCGCAGCGGACCTCGCGGACCACCGGCCGCGGGTCGAACCAGCGCAAGCCGTACGTGAACTCCAGCATGCGAGTCGCCTGGCAGCGGAAAATCTCCGCCGACAGCAGGCCACGCATGTGCGTCGCGCGCTCCAGGTCCTGCTCGGTGCAGGCTGGTGGCGGCAGGGTCGCGACCTGCGCGGGCGCGTCGGTGACCCGCCTCAGCCAGACTTCGCGCCACCACAGCAGGCAGCGCGCCTGGCAGCCGCCATGCGCCGCGCCGTCACAGCGCGCGCCTTCCAGGTGGACCGCGTCGTAAACGCGGCGCGAGCCTTCCCCGAGCACCGTGTCGCAGGATTTCTCGGCGCGCTTGAGCACCCGCAGCCGGCGGCCGCAGTACTGCAGCATCTCGGGCATGAAGGGCATGCGCTCCAGGCAGCCGTCCTTGTCGAGCGTCGCCAGGATCTCCTCGCGACTGCGGACGTCGACCAGTTCGCCGGGATGCAGTCCCAGCGAGGCCTCCCATGGAACGGTCCTCCTGCTTCGACGTCGTCTGGCCATGGCGAACTCCCCTCGGACCAGGCCTAGTAACTCTTGAATCGGGGTCGGAGACAGATTTCCGTGATCTCGGCGTGCTCCGGCGCCTCGATGACCGACAGGACCGCGGCGGCGACGTCGTCGGGCTGCAACAGCAGACCGGGATCGTAGGCGCGGCCTTCCTGCGCGTACAGGGACTCCATCACCGGCGTCGCGGTGCGCCCGGGATAGATGCTCGCCACCCGCACGCCGCGGGGATTGAGCTCGAGACGGGCGGCATCGGCCAGCGCCCGCAGCGCGAACTTGCTGGCCGCGTAGGCCGAGCGACCCGCCGCGGCCTCCCGTCCGGCCGAGGAATTGACGAACACGATCTGGCCGCGCGCCGCCACCAGGGCCGGCACCAGCCGGTTGGTCAGCAGAAATGCCGCGCGGAAGTTCACCGCCAGCAGCCGCTCCAGTTCCTCGGACGCAATCGCGCCGAGCTCCCCGGGGATCATCGCGCCGGCGCAGTGGATCAGTCCGTCGAGCGCGGGCCGGGCGGCGAGCCTCGCCTGGGCGAAGGCCTCGACTGCCGCGCCGTCTTCCAGGTCCAGCAC
>CAZOSZ010000185.1:0-5088 GCA_964582505.1 uncultured Ectothiorhodospiraceae bacterium
AACTGACTGATTTGGTGCTCGACCAATGTCTGCGACTGCAGGCATCGACACGAGCCCCCACACAAATTACTTGGTCCTGATTGTTAAAGAGCGGGCCCGAACAGCTTGTGTCGGGCAGACCGACAAGTGTAGCTGAGATCCCCGGGGTGTCAACACCCGGGGGCGACTATATTTCGCCCCGAGCGCAACCCCGAGCCAGCGCGCAGCTCGTCGGTGGGACGCGAATTATAGGCCTCCCCCGGGGGGGGTCAAGGCCCGCCGGCAGCCCGCCCCGAAACTGCCCTCGGATGGCCCGGGGTACACTCCCCGACATGCTGCCGGAGACTTCCCGATCCGCGACACCACAGGCCACATTGCAGGCGGTCTGGGACCTGCCGACCCGCTTGTTTCACTGGCTGCTGGCACTTTTGATCGGCGCCGCATGGCTGAGCGCTGAACTCGGCCGGATGACGCTGCATCACTGGATCGGCTATTGCATCGCCACCTTGCTGCTGTTTCGCCTGGCCTGGGGCTTCGTCGGCCCGCGCTACGCGCGCTTCGGCAGCTTCGTTTCCGGCCCGCGGCGGGTGTACTGCTACCTGCGCGACTGGGCACGCGGTGCCGTGCCGGACACCGCAGGACACACGCCGCCTGGCGGCTGGATGATCCTGCTGATGCTCGCGCTGCTGGCGGCCCAGGTGGCGACCGGCATGGTCAACAGCCATGACGGCCTGGACGCCGGCCCCTGGTACTGGGCGGCATCGCGCGCAGTGCGCGACGCAGCCAATCTCTGGCACCCACGCCTGTTCGACCTGCTGCTGGTGCTGGTGGCGGTGCATGTCGCCGCGGTGCTGCTGTATCGCCTGCGGCCGGGCATCGATCTCATCCGCCCGATGCTGACCGGCCGCAAGCGCACCGACGAGCCGGCGATCGAGGGCTCCCGGCTGCCCTGGGCTGCGCTGACGGCGGCACTTGCGGCGACCGCCGTCTGGCTGATCGTGCGTGCCGCGCCGGGCCCATCTCTCGCCGACCTCGGCATCTATTGAGTAGGAGCGGCTTCAGCCGCGACCCCGTAGGAGCGGCTTCAGCCGCGACCCCGTAGGAGCGGCTTCAGCCGCGACCAGCGGCTTCAGCCGCGACCGGTCGGGGCTAAAGCCCCTCCTACGGCCCCACCTACGGCCCCCGACTGATGCCCCGCGCTACTCGCGGCGCTCGCGGAAAGTGTCGTGGCAGGCGCGGCAATCGTCCGTCAGCGCAGTCAGCGCCTGCCTGGAGGCTGCCGGGTCGCGGCTCGCCGCCACCTCGGCGAGCCGTTCGGCGCTGCGCCGGGCATTGGCGGCGAGCTCCTCGAAACGCGCAAACTCCTCCCAGATCTTCGGCAATGCCTCCGTGGTCAGCGAGTGATCGCGCGTGTCGGCGCGAAACGCGTCCGGGATCATGCTGATCGTCCAGGCAATGCGCTGGGCATTGCGGGCAAACAGCTCGCCGTCCCAGGGGATCAGGTCGCGTGCCATCGCGCCCATCGGCGTGATGTTCCAGCCGACGATCTTCAGCACCGCCTGGCGGGTCGCGGCGGCCTTCTGCGCCTGCTCCGCGTCCAGCGCCACGGCGGGCGCAGCCACACACAGCGCGGCGACGACGGCGATCAAGGTTGCTTTCCGCATTCTCGCTCCTCTTGAAACGTTCCCGCTCTGATTCGTTATTTGACGGTTTCCGCCGCCTGCAGCTCGACTTCCACGATGCGTCGCTTGCCGACCGCCAGCACGTACCGCTCGCCGGTCTTCAGTGCCAGCCGTTGGTTCTCGACGCGCTCGCCGTCCACCCGCACCGCGCGCTGGCGGATTTCCCGGAACGCCTCCGAGTTGCTCGCCGTCAGCCCGGCGGCAGTCAGCACCGCCGCCAGCCCCATTTCCGTTCCGTCGACGGTCACCACCCGCCGTTCCAGCTCCTCGGGCATTCCGCCGGCGCGTATCCGCTGGTCGAAATCGCGCCGCGCCGCGACGGCGCCGGCCTCGCCGTGGAAGCGCGCGGTAATCTCGTGCGCCAGCTCGAACTTGACTTCCATGGGATTGCGGCCGGCGGCGACCTCGGCCTTCAGCGCCTCGATCTGGGCCAGCGGCCGGAACGACAACAACTCGAAATAGCGCCACATCAGCGTGTCGGCAATCGACATCAGCTTGCCGTACATGCTCGCCGGCAGCTCATTGATGCCGACGTAATTGCCCAGCGACTTGGACATTTTCTGCACGCCGTCGAGGCCCTCGAGCAGCGGCACGGTCATCACCACCTGCGGCGGCTGCCCCCATGCCTGCTGAAGCTGCCGGCCGACCAGCAGGTTGAACTTCTGGTCGGTGCCGCCGAGTTCCACGTCGGCGTGCAGTGCCACCGAGTCATAGCCCTGCACCAGCGGGTAGAGAAACTCATGGATGGCAATCGGCCGACCGTCGGCGTAGCGGCGGCTGAAGTCGTCACGCTCCAGCATACGCGCCACGGTGTGCCTGGCCGCCAGCTCGATCAGCTGCGCGGCGCTCATCGACGCCATCCAGCGGGAGTTGAAATCGACGCGGGTGCGATCGGGATCGAGGATCCTGAAGATCTGCGCCTCGTAGGTGCGGGCGTTCTCGGCGATTTCCTCCACGGTCAGCGGCGGGCGGGTGGCATTCTTGCCCGTGGGATCGCCGATCATTCCGGTGAAGTCGCCGATCAGGAAAATGACCTCGTGGCCGAACACCTGGAACTGGCGCATCTTGTTGATCAATACGGTGTGACCGAGGTGCAGATCCGGCGCCGTCGGGTCGAAACCCGCCTTGATGCGCAACGGCCGCCCGGTCGCCAGGCGCTCCTCGAGTTCATGCTCCAGCAGCACGTGCTCGCAGCCGCGTCGCAGTTCCACGAGCTGTTCCTTCGCAGGTCTCATCAAGACTCCCAGCTGACCAATTGAAAAAGTGAGAAATAGTAGATTGACCGGGACGTCCGGGGCCGCTAGGGTAGGGCCAATTTTGCAGCCTCAAGCGCGGTGGGTCGAGTGCGACACGGGGTCCGGTACGATTACAAGTCCAGCGAGGGCACCGACCGGAGCCACGCGCGCCGCGGCTCCCGGCAGCATATCGCCGTCGCCGTCAGCGTCGCCATCCTGGCGGGCCTTGCCGCACTGTGGCTGGACGACCTGGCCGAGGGCAAGCAGTTTCGTGCCGAGCCGCCCGCCCAGGGCGCCAGCGTGCTGCCGCTGCCTGAACCGACATGGCCGGGCTCCGTGTCCCTGCCGGAAGCCACAACGACCGCCGGCGATGATCCGGCGACCGCCGTCGCCGCCATCGAGCCCGAGGTGCAGCCGGAGCCGGACCGCATCGTGCTCGAAGTGCAGCCCGGCGACACGCTCGACCGGCTGTTCCGGCGCCATGGACTGTCGGTGGTCGACCTGCACCGGCTGCTCAGGGTGGCCGAGGCTGCGCCGCACCTGCGCCGCATCCGGCCCGGCGACACCTTCGAGATCACCCACGAGGGTGAGGCCATCCTTTCCCTGCAGCGTCGCCTCGACGAGACCCGCACCCTGGTGGTCGCCAGCGGCGAACGGGGCTTCGAGCTGAGTTACCTGGAGCATCCCGTCGAGATTCGCACCACCCGGAGCAGCGGCCAGATCACCAGTTCCTTCTATGTCGCCGGGCTGGCGGCAGGGCTGTCCGATGCGACCATCATGCGGCTCGCCGGGATCTACGCCTGGGACATCGATTTCGCGCTCGACATCCGCCGTGACGACTGGTTCTCCGTGGTCTACGAAGAAGTCTGGCAGGACGGCCGCAAGCTGCGCGACGGCGAGATCGTGGTCGCCGAGTTCAGCAACCAGGGGCGCTCGTACCGCGCCGTGCGATTCCCTGACGAAGACGGCCGCGCGCGCTATTACGCGCCCGGTGGCGAGAGCATGCGCAAGGCCTTCCTGCGCGCGCCGGTGGACTTCACGCGGGTCAGCTCCAACTTCAACCCGAGGCGCCTGCACCCGATTCTCAAGGTGCGCCGGCCGCACCAGGGCGTGGACTACGCAGCCCGCACGGGCACGCCGATCATGGCTGCCGGCGACGGCCGCGTCCTGTCGGCCGGCCCCAACGGCGGATACGGCAACACCGTGGTGCTGCAGCACGGCGGCAACGTCACCACCCTGTACGCCCACATGTCGCGTATTGCGCCGGCGGCGCGCGTCGGGCGGCGGGTCCGGCAGGGAGACGTCATCGGCTACGTCGGCATGACCGGGCTGGCGACCGCTCCGCACCTGCACTACGAGTACCGCCTCAACGGCGTCCACAAGAACCCGCGCACCGTCGAACTGCCCAAGGCGGATCCAGTACCGGCACAGCGGCGTGCCGAGTTCGCAGCGGTCAGCGCGCCGCTGCTCGCCAAGCTCGACGGCATCAGCCCGACGCGGCTTGCCGCCGCCGACTGAAGGCTGCGCCCTGGCCCGATCGCCCGCCCCCGGCCTGTACCTCGGCCTGATTTCCGGGACCTCGATGGACGCGGTGGATGCCGCGCTCGCCGAGTTGGTCGACGACGCCTTCAAGGTCGTCGCGGTGCGGTGCTCGCCACTGTCCGCGGACCTTGCCGCGCGCCTGCGCCGCCTGGCGACGCCGGGCGAATTCGCGGGCCCGCATGACGCACTCGACGAACTCGGAGAACTCGATGCACTGGTGGGCGAGGCCTTTGCGGAAGCCGCCCTTGCGCTGCTGGCCCGCTGCGGCCTCGAGCCGGCGGCGGTCCGCGCGATCGGCAGCCATGGCCAGACTCTCCGGCATCGACCGCGCGGGCAGCCGCCGTTCACGCTGCAGGTCGGTGATCCCAACCTGATCGCGGCGCGCACCGGGATCCCGGTGGTCGCCGACTTCCGCCGTCGCGACATGGCACTCGGCGGCCAGGGCGCGCCGCTGTTGCCGGCCTTCCATGCCGAAGTGCTCGCCGACCCCGGCGAGAACCGCGCGGTGCTGAATCTCGGCGGGGTTGCCAACCTGACGCTGCTCCAGCCCGGCCGGCCGGTGGTCGGCTTCGACACCGGGCCGGCAAACGGGCTGATGGATGCCTGGGCGCGGCGTCACCTCGGCCGTCCCTGGGACGCGGGCGGCGCCT
>CAZOSZ010000186.1:0-5035 GCA_964582505.1 uncultured Ectothiorhodospiraceae bacterium
TGCCGTCCGGGGTGGTCATCGTCAGCGACATACAGGCGGGGCTGTTCATCCTGTCACAGGAGTAGCGTCCTGCGGACGCACAGGCCAGGTGCCCGTCAGAGAAACAGGTCGGGCAGCAGCGAGCGGCTGCCGGGCACGACCGAGTACCGCTCGAAGTCCCTCACCCCGGCGGATCTCAGCACGTCCTCATCGATGAAGAAGTGACCGGTCGTGGTTCGCGCGTCCGCGGTGAGCACCACGTAGGCGGCATCTGCCATGATGTCCACGCTGCGGCCATGCTCGGGTTTCACGCCGGGGATCATCTGCAATGCCGCCGTGGCGATGACGGTACGCGGCCACAGCGCATTCACGGCGATGCCGTCCGCGCGGAACTCCTCGGCGTGCCCCAGCACGCACAGGCTCATTCCGTACTTCGCCATCGTGTAGGCGAGATGCGGCGCGAACCATTTCGGGTCCAGGTTGAGCGGCGGCGAGAGCGTCAACACGTGCGGGTTGCGGCCTGCGGCGGCGCTCGTCCTGAGATGCGGCAGGCAGGCCTGCGTCACCAGGAAGGTGCCGCGCATGTTCACGCCCATCATCAGGTCGAAGCGCCGGATGGGCGTGGACTCGGTGTTCGTCAGGTTGATGGCGCTGGCGTTGTTCACCAGGATGTCGATGCCACCGAACTGCCCGGCCGCCCGCTCCACCGCCTCTGCCACCTGGCGCTCGTCACGGATATCCACCTGCAGCGGCAGGCACCGCCCGCCCGCGGCCTCGATTTCCTCCGCCGCCGTGTGAATGGTGCCGGGCAGCTTCGGGTGCGGGTCGGCGGTCTTGGCCGCGATCACGATGCTGGCGCCGTCGGCCGCGCAGCGCTTCGCGATCGCCAGCCCGATGCCGCGCGAGCCACCGGTGATGAACAGGGTCCGGTCCTTGAGTGTCATGCCCACTTCCTCGACTGCACATCCGCGCGGCGCGCGTTCAGTCTACAGGCTACCACCGGTAACCCGCGGACAGCTCCAGGTACCTTGCCTCATCGACGGCGCGGTTCACGATCGTGCCCGTGTCGTCCTCCAGCCGATGGCGGCGCTCGAACTCTAGCCCCGCGTGCATCGCCAGCACGATTCCAATCGCAGACCGCCAGCGCAGGATTGCGCCGGCCCGCCAGGCGCGTGTCCGGTAGTGGAAGCTCGCGCCGTCGCGCTCGTCGCTCACGACATGCCAGCGGGCGCCGGCCGGCGCGAGTTCCCCGCCCGCCTCGATCCCCTGGCCGACCTCGAGCATCGCCCGCGAGACCGGCCAGCCGAGTTCAATCCGTGCGCCCTCGTGCTGCCTGAGCAGGGCGGCCAATGGGTAGACCAGTTCCCGGCCGAAAGCGTCGTCGCGAGCCGCGCCGAGGCGCCAGCCCCAGCCCGTCCCCCGGGGCGTGCGCTCCAGCGTCGCCCGGCCGTGCCACATGAAATCATCGGAACCGCCCCGCGACCAGAGCTCCTTGAAGACGTTGGAGGACGAGGCGATGACGGGCCGCAGTTCGAACATCCAGGCCAGCGGCGCACCGCCGTGCCAGCTCATTGGCAACTCCAGCCGGTGCAGGTCCCGATTGCGGCTCGCAAGGCCCGTATATTCGGAGCGCTGATAGGCGTAGTCCAGCGCCCAGCGGAACTCGCCCTCACCTGCCGGCAGTGCCGCGCCGCGGATCGCGACGCGGTACCCGGTGCCGCGCAGGCGCGCGTCGCCGAAGTCGGCAGTGGCAAGTGAGGTTCGGCTGAGCTCGATCTCCGCAGCTGCGCCGGGCACTGCGGCAAAGAGGCCGGGATCCACCACCATCAGTGGCAGCAGAACCGCCAGAGTACTCGTCAATCGTCCTGTCTTGAACCGTGTCGTCGGCATGGATCTTCGCCCACTTGCGAGGGCCATCGTCTGGAGAATCCGTTGATCCGACAATCGGCAGGCAGGTCACCTGAGCATGCCGAACTGCCAAAATCCTGATCATGCGTCAATATGTAGAGCGCCACGTGACGCCAGTCAACCGTCCTTGCCGCATCACGCCTTGGCGTCAACCCGCGGCGCGCGAAGCGCGCCGTCAGGTTCAGCGCCGCGTCAGGCCCTACCAGGTTACGTCCTCTTGTCCTCTACGCCTGCCCGAGCGGCGTCGCAATCTGCGCAACCGGAGCCGGGGGCGTGAAGAAAAACAAACGGGTCCTCGCGGAGCCGCCTGAGCGCCGCGGCGACGACCGCGCGAGCCCGGGCAAGTCGCGCGGTTCCGTGGCCGACTCGGCCTTCACGCTGCAGACCCTCCTGCCGAAGCCAGTCGTCCATGAGAAGGAAGCGCCGGCAGCAATGATCGTTTTCCCGGTACTCGATCCGTTGCGGAGCTCCGTCACGGAGCACGGTGCAATGCTTGGTCAGGCCATAGGGGACACCCGCCATCACTTCGGCGAGGTGGATGCTCGTGTCCGCGTCGTGATTCACGCCGAGAAGCGCTACCTTGCCGTCGAGGTCGTGCACTCGGCCTACCGGGCTCTCAGGCCGATGTGGCGGGAGCGGCAAGTCGTCCTGGAGGATGTACCCGGCATGCGGGCCGACCGCGGCAAATGCATGTTCATGACCGCTGCGTTCCACTCCAGGCAGGCGCCAGAAGAGTTGCGCCACGATCCCAAGATCGGCCGCGGACATCGAGCATCGGGGGTCGAATGGCTCGTCGCTCGTGCCGGCCCAGGACGGCATGACCACTGTTCCCCCTGGTGCGACGGCCTTGCGTAGCGCCGCGATCAGCCCCTCAGGTCCGCCCTGGACGGGACGTAGCGCACGGAAGGAAGTGTGCACGAGAAGCACGTCGCCCGCTGCCACTCCCAGGTCTCGCAGCTGGCGGATGAGCTGCGTCGTGGACACCGCGCGACCGACGTTCATGGTCTGCGGGCTTCCACAAGTTTCAAGGTGAAGCCTAAGGTCCGCGATCCGCTGCAACCGCCTTGTTGGGCTGCGCGGTCGCCACCGGCAGCGATAGCCCCTCTCTGGACTTGTTGAGGACTCCGCCGGGCATGACGTCGATTCTATTCACGACCGATTTCAGAACGGCAAATGTGAAACAGGCTGCCGTTGCAATCGGAACGTGCGGAGGCGGGCCCGTATCCCATGCGATTGCCGCTTGCAAAACGCCACTTTCAGGCCGGGTGACACGGAGCGACGGCTGTCCGCCCGTGCCAATCACCTCATACATCGTGACGATCGCTTCGTCCCGGAAGTCGATGCCCAGATCCATGATGGCTTGGCGCCATGCGTCAGGAGCCTGGGATCCACGACATGCTTCCCTTGCCTCGTTGTACAAGTCCTCGATCTTTTCCCGGGAGTCAATGACGACGTAGCTCTCCACGCCACATGGGAGGCACGCCCCGGAGGCATGAAGCACGCGATATACAGACTCTGGCGATCCCGCGAAACCCGGTTCGCCCAAGAAGTGCAGGCACGCCACTACAACTGAGACGATCAACGACCGAAGCTGCATCTGGCCTCCTTGCGGCCCGGCGCCCGATTGAGCGGCGCGCTTTCTCAGCACGGCCGTCGTCATTGGGGTGTCAGGCGCGGCTGGACATCTCTCGGATATAGCGCGACACCTCAGTTTGCTCGAACGGCTGACCATATATCCGGCCCTCTGGAAAGTATTCAGCGGCAAGCTGCACTTCCGCTGCTACGGTTTCGCCAAGTGAGTCAGCGATGAACGCGAGCATCATGTCCATACCCGCAGACACTCCGCCGGCAGTCCAGACGTTCCCGTCATGCATGAAACGCTGCTCCACCACCGTCACATCAGGATCATTCCGCAAATGATCGAGACACGCCCAATGAGTCGTCGCCCGCCGACCGCGCAGCAGTCCGGCCTTTTGCATCAGGAAGCTTCCGGTGCAGACCGATAGAATTGCCCTGCATTCCCGTCCCATGTTGCGAAGGTAGGATATGACGGCTCCGTGCGCGGCAGTGATCAGGCGCCGCGCGTCCATCGCAGGTTTCGATATCCGGATATCATACTCGGCCGTCATGGCGCCGTGTGCATCGTTAGTGCTCACCGCACCGCCCGGCCGGCAATCTCAGCCGCTTCGCCCGTCCGCGTCACTTCGTGGCCTGGCGCGGCCTGGTCCACGGCGAGCACAGTTCCGGCTGCGCCATGCCACCCTGATAGCGAAAGTCATATCAGTCCGCCGGTTCAGCGGCGGGCCGCGCAGCGGACTGTCCGCTGCAAGCGGTGTGTCAGGCCGCCCTCACTGACGGACATAGCGCAAGTGTGTAGCGGCGGGCCCGTCAAGAACCCGGTCAATGCGAAACTGCGGCCCAGGCTCGCGCAGGTTCTCGAAGAGACGCCGCCCGCCGCCGAACAACACGGGTGCCAAGGCGATTTCCAGCTCGTCGACGACACCCAGGTCAAGGTACTGCTGGATCACATCCGCACCACCCGCGATACGAATATCTCGACTGCCCGCGGATTTCCGAGCCAGCTCCAGGGCACGCGCCGGCCCGTCATTGATGAAATAAAAAGTCGTCCCACCGGGGCGCACCCAGGGTTCGCGTTTCTCATGGGTAAGAACGTAAACCGGTGTGTGAAATGGAGCCTCCTCTGGCCAGGCGACCTCGCCCTGGTCGAACATTCGCTTGCCCATGACGTTGGCACCGATGCGCTCCATGGTGCTGCGAACCAGGTCATTGACCGGACCGGTCTCTCCGCCTGGCCCGAGCTTGAGGTTCTCGCGGAAGTACTGTTGATTGAGGATCCAGGCCATCAGTGCACCCCACTTGGCGCCCCAGTTCTTGTACTCAGGCTTGCCCATGGTCATTCCTTCCGGTGCCATGTAGCCATCGAGGCTAAGTCCAATGTTGACGAATACTTTGCTCATGAGTCTCCTCTCGCGAGTTCGGATGTCAGGCGCACTCTCGACAACGATGCTACCTGTGCACCCAGACTCCTCTGTCACTTGTCTCCCGGCCTGGCACTCGCTATGCCTTCTCCGCGGTGACCAGATGCGCCGATAATCGGAACTCCGCGCGGCCGCCCGCCGTAGCGTAG
>CAZOSZ010000187.1:0-5001 GCA_964582505.1 uncultured Ectothiorhodospiraceae bacterium
GCCGCCGCGACGCGGCACCGGAGCACGAGGAACGGCCATGAGCGCGCGGGCCCGGGGCGGCGCTCACGGCGCCGCCCCGGAATCTTTCTATGCTGCGCAGGAGAAGATCTACCCTCGCGAGGTGAAGGGCCGCTACGCGCGACTGCGAACGCTCGCCGTGTGGCTGCTGCTCGGCATCTACTACCTGCTGCCGTGGGCCACCTGGGAGGGGCGCCAGGCAGTGCTGTTCGACCTGCCCGCGCGCAAGTTCTACATCTTCGGCCTGACCTTCTGGCCGCAGGACTTCTTCTTCATGGCGTGGCTGCTGATCATCGCCGCGCTGGCGTTGTTCTTCGTCACGGCGATCGCCGGCAGGCTGTGGTGCGGTTATGCCTGTCCGCAGACGGTATGGACCGAGGCATTCATCTGGATGGAGCGCATCACCGAGGGCAATCACAGCCAGCGGCGCAAGCTCGACCAGGGGCCATGGACGCGGCAGAAGCTGCTGCGCAAGACTGCCAAGCAAGCGCTGTGGATCGGTTTCTCGTTGTGGACCGGCTTCACCTTCGTCGCCTATTTCACGCCGGCAAGCGAACTCGGCCCGAAGCTGCTGGGTTTCTCCGCCGGGCCGTGGGAAACCTTCTGGGTGCTGTTCTATGGCTTCGCGACCTACGGCAATGCCGGTCTGCTGCGCGAGCAAGTGTGCAAGTACATGTGTCCCTATGCGCGCTTCCAGAGCGCGATGTTCGACAAGGACACGATGATCATCTCCTACGACGACCGGCGCGGTGAGCCGCGCGGCGGTCGCGGGCGTTCGGTGGATCCCAGGAGCGCGGGACTCGGCGACTGCATCGACTGCAACATGTGCGTGCAGGTCTGCCCGACCGGGATCGACATCCGCCAGGGCCTGCAGATCGAGTGCATCGCCTGTGCCGCCTGCGTCGACGTCTGCAATGACGTGATGGACAAGATGAAGTACCCGCGCGGGCTGATCCGTTACACCACCCACCACGCGATGGAGTCGCAACAGCCGGTGCGCGTGCTGCGCCCGCGCGTGATGATCTACGGTGCGCTGCTGCTGGTGCTGCTGGTGGGTTTCGGCCATGCGGTCGCGACGCGCAGCACGCTGATCGTCGACGTGATCCGCGATCGCAACACCCTGTATCGGGAGCTGCCGGGCGGACTGGTCGAGAACGTCTATACGATTACCCTGGTCAACAAGACCGAGGTGGATCGCCAGTACTCCATCTCCGCCCGCGGCCTGCCCGGCCTGGCCGTCGAGATCGACACTGCGCTGCCGGTGGCTTCGGCGCCCGGCGAAGTCAGGCGCTTGCCGTTGCGCATGCGGGCGCCCGCCAGCGAGGTGCCGCCGGGTGGCACCGAGGTCCGGCTGGTGGTCGAGGCGCATGGCACAGTGCCGGCGGTGATCGAGCGCGAAACGCGATTCTTCGGCCCCGCCACGGCCCCGGGGGGCTCGCGATGAGCGCCGCTCGTGCCGGCGAACAGGCGCCTTCGCCCTGGTACCGCCAGTTCTGGCCCTGGTTCTTGATCGCCCTGCCCGGCTCGGTGGTCATCGCCAGCGCGGTCACGCTCTGGCTTGCGCTGAGTTCTCCCAACCCGATGGTGGTGGATGACTATTCGCAGATCGCGCGCACCACCGAGAAACGGATGGAGCGCGACCAAGCAGCGGCGATGCTCGGCGTCCGGGCCGAGCTGCGGCTGGTCACGGGCGCCGGCGTGGTCGAGGTCCGGCTGTACCCGGAATCCGTCGTGCCCGAATCGCTGCAGCTGCGTCTTTCGCACCCGTTGATCGAGGACCGCGACCAGGTGGTCGAGCTGCAGCGAGTCCCCGGCGGCTGGACCGGCTCGCTGGAGCCGCCCGTGGGTCGCTGGTATCTGCAGCTCTACCCGGGCGATCGCAGCTGGCGGCTGTCCGGGGAACTCGACGGCCAGCTCAAGCTGGTGCTCGCGCCGCCCCGCCTGCCTTGAACGGCCATGACACGCAGCGACTGTTTCCACTGCGGCGAAGCGTTGAACGGCACCGAGCCCTGGTTCGTCGAGATCGACGGTGCCGGTCACCGCGTGTGCTGCCCGGGCTGCAAGGCCGTGGCGGAACTGATTCGTGACAGCGGCCTGGCAGATTACTACCGCTACCGCACCGAACCCGCGGTGCGGCCCCGTGATGCTGCGACCGGCACAGATCCCGACGATGCGTGGCGGACCTTCGACCGGCCGGAGATGCTGGACGCAGTCAGCACGCCGGCCGGCGAGGGCGCGCGCGCCTGCACGATCCTGGTCGAGGGCGTGCGCTGCGCAGCCTGCAGCTGGCTGATCGAGCGCAGCCTCGAGCACCTGCCGGGCGTGCAGGAAATTCGAGTCAATTCCGCCACGGCGCGCGCCCGGCTCGTCTGGGACCCCGGAGTCCTGCCGCTCAGCGAGGCGCTGAGGGTGCTCTCGAGGCTCGGCTACCCGCCGCACCCCGGCGGCGCCGGCGGCGCGGAACTCGCGCAGCGCGAGCGCCGTGGCGCCTTGCGTCGGCTCGGGGTCGCGGGTATCGGCATGATGCAGGTGATGATGTACGCCGTCGCCCTGTATGTCGGCGCATTCCAGGACATGGATGCCGGCCTCGAGACGCTGTTTCGCTGGGTGAGCCTGCTGGTCGCGACTCCGGTGGCGCTGTATGCAGGCCGGCCCTTCTTCACCGGCGCCTGGCGTGACATCCGTTCTGGCCGCCCCGGGATGGACGTGCCGGTGGCGCTCGCCGTGGGTGCAGCCTGGCTCGCGAGCGTGGCGCACACCCTCAGCGGACAGGGCGAGGTGTACTTCGACTCGGTGACGATGTTCGTGTTCTTCCTGACACTGGGCCGATTCCTCGAGATGGGCGCCAGGCACCGCGCCGGCGACACCCACGAGGCGCTGGCGAAACTGCTGCCTGCAGCGGCGCGCCGGCGCGGCGCCGATGGCCGCTGGGCCACGGTGGCATTGCGCGAGCTGCACCCGGGCGACGTGGTCCTGGTGCGGCACGGCGAGACCCTGCCCGCCGACGGCCGGTTGCTGCTCGCGCCGGCGCGGCTGGACGAATCGATGCTGACCGGGGAATCCCGGCCGCGAGTGCGCCAGCCTGGCGAGGCGGCGCTGGCCGGCAGCGTCAATCTCGGCAACCCGTTCGAACTCGAGGTAGAACGCAGCGGAGCCGACACCCTGGTTTCGGCGGTCGGCCGGCTGCTGGATCGCGCCCAGGCGGAACGCCCGCCGATCGCCGCAGCCGCGGACCGCGTCGCCCGCTGGTTCGTTATCGGCGTGCTCGGGGCCGCGGGCGTGACCTGGCTGGTATGGAATGCCATCGACCCGGCGCGCGCCTTCGAGATCACGCTGGCGGTGCTGGTGGTGACCTGCCCGTGCGCCCTGTCGATCGCCACGCCGGCGGCGATGACCGCCGCCACCGGCTTCCTTGCGCGGCGCGGCCTGCTGGTGACCCGGGCCGGAGCGGTCGAGAAACTGGCACGCATCGACCGGGTGATGTTCGACAAGACCGGCACGCTGACGCTCGGCCGGCCGCGGATCAGCTCGGTGGAGGCGAGCGGGCGTGTTGGCGCCGATCTTGCTCTTGGCATCGCGGCGACGCTCGAGGCGGCGTCCGAGCACCCGATCGCACGCGCCTTCGCGCTCGCCGCGCCCGCGGGCGAGGCGAGCGACGTGCAGGTTTCGCCGGGCCTCGGCATCGAGGGGCTGGTCGACGGCCGCCGCTGGCGGCTCGGTCGGCCGGATTGGGCAGCGGGCCTGTCGCACACCGGGGTGCACGCCATGCAGGGTAAACACACCACGGTGTGCCTGGCGAATCAGTCCGGCGTGGCGGCAGTGTTCCGGCTGGAGGACGCATTGCGGTCCGGAACGCGCCGGCAGCTGCAGCGCCTGACGGAGCTGGGCCTGGCCGTCGAGATCGCCAGCGGCGACGCCTGTGAGGCCGTGGCGCCGATCGCTGCGGTGCTCGGCGTGGCCGACTGGAGCGGCGGGCTGACACCCGAAGACAAGCTCGCAATCATGCGGACTCGCCAGCACGCCGGTGAGACTGTCGCCATGGTGGGTGACGGCGTCAATGACGCCCCGGTGCTGGCCGGTGCCGACGTCTCGGTGGCGCTGGCCGGCGGCACGCCGCTGGCCCAGACCAGCGCCGACATGGTGCTGCTCGGCGACTCGCTCGAACCGCTGGTGGAAGGCGTGGCAGGCTCGCGTCGCGCCTTGCGGATCGTCCGCCAGAACCTGGGCTGGGCGGCGGCCTACAACCTGACCGCCCTGCCGCTGGCCGCCGTCGGGCTGATCGCTCCGTGGATGGCGGCGATCGGCATGTCAGCCAGCTCGCTCTTGGTGGTGCTCAACGCGCTGCGGCTGTCACGGCCGACTGTCACGGCGCACCGGGCGCCGCGCGAAGTGCTGGCGGAAGGCGCCGGCGCATGAGCATTCTCTATCTGATGATCCCGATGGGCGTGCTGATCGTCGTGGGCGCGCTGTGGGCGTATTTCTGGGCGGTCAACAGCGGCCAGTTCGATGACCTGGACAGTCCTGCGTGGCGGATCCTGCTCGATGACGACTCCCGCCCCCCCGAGCGCCCTGCACCGTCGGGCAAACCGGCCGGCGACGAGTCGGACCCCCGCGGCAAGGCCGAACCGTGATGGCGCTCGAGGCCGGCCTGCTGGCGGCGCTGCTCGGCGGGTTCATCGGCAGCGTTCACTGTCTCGGCATGTGTGGCGGCATCGCCGGCGCGCTGGGCGTGGCCGGTGGTGGCCGTGGCTCGTTTGCCGTGGCCTACAGTGCCGGGCGGATCGCCAGCTATGCCGTGGCCGGGGCCATTGCCGGGACGATCGGCGCGGGGCTGGCGGACGCCGCCGGAGTGGGGCCCTGGCTGCGGCTGCTGATGGGTGGGATCCTGGTACTGCTCGGGCTGCAGGTCGCGCTGAGCCTGAGGCTGCTGGCCCCGCTCGAAGCCGCCGGAGCCGGGCTCTGGCGTCGCCTCGCGCCGCTGGC
>CAZOSZ010000188.1:0-4956 GCA_964582505.1 uncultured Ectothiorhodospiraceae bacterium
CGGTCGGCACGCCCGGCGAGTTGCTGCGCCGTCGACCGGACATCCTTGCCGCGGAGCGGCGCCTGGCCGCGGCCACCGCGCGAATCGGCGTGGCCGCCGCCGACCTGTTCCCGCGTTTCACGCTTGGCGGCCTGGTGGGCAGCCAGGCGGCTGATGCCGGCGATCTTTTCGGCCGCGACAGCGAGACACGCGTCGTCGCGCTGGGAATCGACTGGAGTTTTCTCGACGTCGGCCGGGTGCGGGCGCGCATCGCTGCCGCCGACGCCGACGCCACGGCCCAGCTGGCCCAGTACCAGCAGACCGTATTGCTGGCGCTGGAGGAGACCGAGAACGCCCTGGTGCGTTACGCGCGGGTGCAGCAGGAGCAGGCTCACCTCGAACAGGCCGCGCAGGCCAGCGCGTCCGCAGCCAGGCTCTCGCGCCTGCGTTTCGACGCCGGAGCGGCCGACTTCCTGCACGTGCTCGACGCAGAGCGCGCCCAGCTCGAGGCCGAGGACCGCATGGTGCAGGGCCGCACGCGAGCCGCGGTGGCGCTGGTCGCCCTGTACCGCTCGCTGGCCGGCGGCTGGGCCATCTAGCCGTTACAATCGCCGCCGTGCCGCCAATCATCTCCATCGAGCACCTGGGCAAGACCTATGGTTCCGGCCTGGTCGCGCTGCATGACGTCCACCTCGAGATCCGTCGCGGCGAGATTTTCGCGCTGCTCGGGCCGAATGGCGCGGGCAAGACCACGCTGATCAGCATCATCTGCGGGCTGGTCACGCCGAGCGCCGGCACGGTGCGGGTTGACGGCCACGACATCCTGCGCGACTACCGCGCCACCCGCTCGATGATCGGCCTGGTGCCGCAGGAGTTGCACACCGACATGTTCGAGACCGTGCAGGACACTGCGAGTTTCAGTCGCGGCCTGTTCGGCCTCGCGCCCAATCCGGCGCACATCGAGAAAGTGCTGCGCGACCTGTCGCTGTGGGACAAGCGCAAGGATCGGATCATGACCCTGTCGGGCGGCATGAAACGCCGCGTGCTGATCGCCAAGGCACTGGCGCATGAGCCCAGGGTGCTGTTCCTCGACGAGCCGACCGCCGGCGTCGACGTCGAGCTGCGCCGTGACATGTGGGCGCTCATCCGGCGGCTGCGCGACAGCGGCGTGACCATCATTCTTACCACACACTACATCGCCGAGGCCGAGGAAATGGCTGATCGCATCGGCGTGATCCACAAGGGCGAGCTGATCCTGGTCGAAGCCAAGAGCGAGCTGATGAGAAAGCTCGGCAGGAAGCAGCTGACCCTGCACCTGCAGGAGCCGCTGGCGGAGATCCCGTCCGGCCTGCGCGACTGGGATCTCGCGCTCAATAACGGTGGCGGCGAGCTGCAGCTCAGTTTCCAGGCCGGCGAGGAGCAGACCTGCATCCCGGCGCTGTTGCGGCGCATCGGCGAGCTCGGCATCGAGTACCGCGACCTGCACACGCGGCAGAGCTCGCTGGAGGAGATCTTCGTCAACCTGGTGAGCGAGCGCGGGTGAGCAGCATGCGATTCAACTTCCACGGCGTGCGCGCCATCTACCTGTTCGAGATGGCGCGCTTCAAGCGCACCTTGTGGCAGAGCCTGGCCACGCCGGTGATCACCACGGTGCTGTACTTCGTGGTGTTCGGTGCTGCGATCGGCGCCCGCATGGGCCAGATCGACGGTGTCAGCTACGGCGCGTTCATCGTGCCCGGACTGATCATGCTGACGGTGTTCACCGAGAGCCTCAACAATGCCGCCTTCGGCATTCATCTGCCGAAGTTCACCGGCACGATCTACGAGCTGTTGTCGGCGCCCGTTTCGCCGCTGGAGACGGTGCTTGCTTACGTGGGCGCGGCCGCCACCAAGTCGGTGATCCTCGGGCTGGTGATCTTCGGCACCGCCAGCCTGTTCGTGCCGATCCAGGTGCAATACCCGGTGTCGATGGTCGCCTACCTGGTGCTGGTGGCGCTGGCGTTCAGCCTGGCCGGCTTCATCATCGGCATCTGGGCGCAGGGCTTCGAGGAGCTGCAGTTCGTGCCGATGCTGGTGATCACGCCGCTGACTTTTCTCGGCGGCGTGTTCTACTCCATCGACATGCTGCCGGGCGCGTGGCGCACCGTGAGCCTGTTCAACCCGATCGTCTACCTGGTCAGCGGTTTCCGCTGGAGTTTCTACGGCAGCGGCGACGTGACCATCGGTATCAGCCTGGTCGCGTTGCTGGCTTTCGTCGCGGTCTGCCTGGTCCTCGTCGGCTGGATCTTCCGCACCGGCTACCGCCTCAAGACCTGAGCCTCGTAGGAGCGGCTTCAGCCGCGATTGACCGGCTTCAGCCGCGATTCACCGGCTTCAGCCGCGTCCGGACGCCTCTCAGCGCACCACCGCCCTGCCGATGGTGTTGGTGTCGGTGCCGAACCAGAAAGCCTGGCTGCGGCGGTCGAAACTCATGTGCCGTACCACGCCGCCGCCGCTGCCGATCTCGACGGGCTCGGTGAAGGTCGAGGAGGCCGGATCGAAGCCGACGAAGCGATTGGGCGTTCGGCCGGTCTCGACGAACCACAGCCAGCCCCGGTGGTCGGCGCCCATTGCGTACGGCCCGGCCTGCTCACCGCCGGGAACCCGCCATTCATCGATCGCGCCGCTCCCGGGGTCGTAGCGCCCCAGGAAGCCGCGCGCGAAGTCCACGTACCACACCATGCCGTCGCCGGTCACCGCGATCCGGCGCGGCCGTGCTTCCTCCCGGGGCAGGACGATCTGCTCGATCTCGCCGCTCCCGGGGTCGACGGTGGCCAACCGATTCGTGCCGAACAACACCAGCCACGGCCGGTCATTGCCGTCTACCACCAGGCCGTAAGGCCGCGCCATCGGGACGTCGATGTCGTACAGCGTGATGCTGCGCCGCTCGACGTCCAGGAATCCGACCTGGTTGGCCTGCTGCGCGGTAAACCAGATGTCGCCCTGCCGGGTGAAGTCCATGGTGTGCGGGTCGCGGGCGCCGCTTCCCGGCAGGGGAATCCGCTCGATGCTGCGGGTCTTCGGATCGATCAGGCCGATGTGCTGCACGCGATTGCCCGCGTACCAGGCGCCCGCCTCGTTGACGATGACCGTGTGCGGGCCGGCGCCGTCCTCCAGGTCGATTTGCTCGAAACTGCCGGAGTCCGGGTCCAAGGTCGCCACGTAGTGCCCCGTCTGGCCGACGAACCAGATCCGGCCGTCCGGCCCGGCCCAGGGATCGCGCGGCCGGCTGGCAGGCCATGGGACCTCCCACTCGGTGATCTCCACCACTGCGTCCTCGGCGGCACAGAGCTCGCTGCCGGCGGGAATGACCCACAGCGCGGCACACAGGAGTGGGGCGATGGCCTTTGCGAGCATGGTGTCCTCCTTCAAACTGTGCGACCCGGTCACTTTTCGTTCGAGTCCGGATCTCCCGAATTGTTCAATGGCTCGGCCGATACCTCCCGTGCCATGCGAAAATTCACCAGCGAGACGCCTCGGCGCTCCACCACCTGTCGCGCCAGCTCGTGGAAGCCGGCCCGCTCGAATGCGGGCCGCGCCGTGATGCTCACATCGGCACTCAGCCGGCGGATGCCATGGTGGGCGGCCCACGAAATCGCATGATCGAGCAGGCTTTGGCCGATGCCCTGGTGCTGCGCCTCGGGGTGGACGAACAGAAGGTCCAGGTGGCCCGTGTCATCGACGCGCGTGAAGCCCGCGATCCGGCCATTGCGCTCGCAGACGAACATGCCGCCATGTTGCAGGCGCCGCGACCATGCCTCGAGGTCGGGCAGCTCGGGTGCCCACGCGGCCAGCTGCGCCGGCGAGTAGTCGCGGCTGGCCATCTCATGCACCGCCCGCCGGAACAGCTCCACGACCTCCTCGAGGTCACCCGGCCGGTAATCCCTCATCAGCTTCGGCCATCATAGGCCCTCCTCAGTGCATCCAGGTCGAGCTTCTTCATTTGCAACAGCGAATTCATGACGCGCCCCGACTTTGCCGGGTCCGGGTCCTCGAGCATCTGGTACAGCGGGCCCGGCACGACCTGCCAGGACAGGCCGAACCGGTCCTTCAGCCAGCCGCATTGCTGTGCCGCCGGGTCTCCTCTCGCGGACAATCCCTCCCAGTAGTGATCGACCTCCGCCTGGGTGGCGCACTCCACCACGAAAGAGACGGCCTCGGTGAACCTGAAGTGCGGGCCACCATTGAGTGCGGTAAACGGCTGCCCGTCGAGTTCGAATCGCACCGTCATGACCGAGCCCGGCTTGCGGCCGTGGACCTCCTGCCCGGCCTCGCCGTAGCGTGAAACGTCCAGGATCCGGGAGTTCTCGAACAGGCTGATGTAAAGCCTGGCTGCTTCCTCGGCCTGATCGTCGAACCACAGACACGGGGAAATCCTGTGACTGGCTGGCATGGTGTCTCTCCTGCTCGGGTGGGATCACGGCCGAAACGGGCTGTGAATATCCACTGGTCGTCCGGTGCCGGATTGGATCGACATCGACACGGCGGCTACGCCCCTTGCAGCTCCCGGTACCAGATCATCAGCCTCGGCCCCGCCCCGCCGGCTTCGCCGGACTCCACGGACACGGATTCCTCCAGCTTGAATCCGAGCCGTTGCGGCATCTGCGCACTGCGCACGTTTCGCGGGTCGCAATGAATCTCCACCCGGGTCATGCCGGGCACGGCGGCCGCCAACTCGAGCAGCGCCGCGACCGCTTCGGTGGCAAAACCGCGACCGGTCAGGTCGTTGCGCAGCCAGTACCCGACCTCGAGGCGGTCAGCCAACTCAAACGGCACTCGCCCCGTCGCGGTGCGTGGAAACATGCACACCTCGCCGATGACGGTGCGCTCATCCGCGGAGAACACTCCGAAACGCCACTCCATGTCGCCGTCGAACCCGGCGGCGAAGCCGGCGAGCCGCGTCGCCAGCTCGGCCTCCGGCAGGGCCGCCGCGACGCG
>CAZOSZ010000189.1:0-4933 GCA_964582505.1 uncultured Ectothiorhodospiraceae bacterium
GGCGCGCTGGCCGGAGAGATGCTCGAGGCCGGCCGTGCGGCGGTCGCGGAGCCGGCGGGGTGAGCGTGTTCGTGAAGATCTGCGGCCTGACCACGCCTGAAGGCGTGGCGGCGGCGGTGAAGGCCGGCGCGGATGCCGTGGGCTTCGTGTTCTCGCCGTCGCCGCGCAGGCTCAGCCCGTCCCGGGCTCGCGAACTGGCAAGCGCGGTTCCGTCGGACATGCGCCGCGTGGCCGTGTTCCGCCATCCGCCGCCGGGCTGGATCGCCGAGGTGCTGGAGGAGTTTCCGGCCGACTGGGTGCAGAGCGATGCGAGCGACCTGTCGGGCATCGACCTGGGCGGCGCCGAGGCGCTGCCGGTGTTCCGCTCGGGCGCGCCGCTGCCGGAGTGGCTGCCCGAGCTGTTGCTGTTCGAGGGACCGGACAGTGGCACCGGGCGAGTGGCGGACTGGGTCTCCGCCGCCGAGCTGGCGCGTCGCACTCAGGTCATTCTCGCCGGCGGCCTCGACCCGGCGAACCTGGGAGACGCGTATGAACGCGTCCGGCCTTGGGGCCTGGACGTCTCGAGCGGCGTCGAGGCGGCGCCCGGCGTCAAGGACCCGTCGCTGGTCGAGGCCTTCGTCGTGGCCGCGCGGCAGATCGCAGACCGATACTCGGAGCAGGACTGATGAATCCGAATGCAACGCACGCGAAAGAAGTGCAGGCCCAGCTTGCGGCGCTGCTGGACGGGCGACTGCCGGACGCCCGCGGCCGTTTCGGACCCTGGGGCGGGCGCTTCGTGCCCGAGACGCTGGTCCCTGCGCTCGACCGCCTGCAGGCTGGCGTGGCCGAACACCTGCATTCGACCCGGTTCCAGGCGTCCCTTGGCGCCGAGTTGCGCGACTGGGTCGGCCGGCCGACGGCCCTGACGCATGCGCCGCGCCTGTCCGAGGCCTGGGGTGCGGAGGTCTGGCTGAAACGCGAGGACCTGGCCCACACCGGCGCGCACAAGATCAACAACGCGCTCGGCCAGGCGATGCTCGCACAGAGGCTCGGGGCCCGGCGCGTGGTGGCGGAGACCGGCGCGGGCCAGCACGGTGTGGCCGCCGCCGCCGCCTGTGCGCGACTCGGACTGCCGTGCCTGGTTTACATGGGCGAGATCGACTGCGAGCGCCAGGCGCTCAACGTGGACCGGATGCGCCGCCTCGGCGCCGAGGTCGTGCCAGTCACCAGCGGCGATCGCACCTTGCGCGCGGCGATCGACGAGGCCTTGCGCGACTGGGTCTCCGATCCCGAGGGGACCTATTACCTGCTCGGCTCTGTGGTCGGGCCGCATCCCTATCCCTACCTGGTGCGCGAGCTGCAGGCGGTGATCGGCCGAGAGGCGCGCGAACAGTTCCTGGCGCGCACCGGCGCCCTGCCGGAGCTGGTGGTCGCCTGCGTCGGCGGCGGCAGCAACGCGATCGGGCTGTTCCACGCCTTCCTCGGCGACCCGGTGGTGGAAATCGTCGGGGTAGAGGCCGGCGGCCGGGGCGCCGGCCTTGGAGAAAATGCCGCGACCTTGAGCTTCGGCCGGCCGGGCGTGCTGCATGGCACCTATTCGCTGCTGCTGTCCGATGACCACGGCCTGGTGCACGAGACGCACAGCATCTCGGCGGGGCTGGACTATCCCGGCGTCGGCCCGGAACACGCTTTTCTCGCCACCCTCGGCCGGGTTCGCTACGAGTACGCCGGTGACGCCGAGGCGCTCGCGGCACTCGACGAGTGCTGTGAGCTGGAGGGAATTCTGCCGGCGTTGGAGTCGGCCCATGCGTTCGCCGGCGCGAAGCGCTGGGCGCGCGCGCACCCCGGCAAACGACTGCTGATCGGGCTTTCCGGCCGGGGCGACAAGGACATGCCCACGCTGGCGAAACATCCCAGCTCGAGGCGGGCGCGATGATGCCGCACGAGCGCATTGCAGCCGCGATCCGGGCGGCCGCCGGCGAGGGCCGCACCGCGCTGGTCGCTTTCGTCACCGCCGGGTATCCGGACAAGGCCGGCTTTCGCGATACGCTGGCGGCGCTCTCCACGGCCGCCGAGGTCATCGAGGTCGGCGTGCCGTTCAGCGACCCGATGGCCGACGGCCTGACCATCCAGAGAGCCAGCCGCGGGGCCATCGCCCAGGGCGTGACGCTGTCCTGGATCCTCGACGAGATCGGAGCCGTGGAGCGATCGCATGATGCGCCCATCGTGCTGATGAGTTACCTCAATCCGCTGCTGGCGATGGGCTACGGGTGCCTCGCGGAGCGGGCGCTCGCCGCCGGCGTGGCCGGCTTCATCGTTCCCGACCTGCCGCTCGAGGAGAGCGGCCCGCTGGATGAAGCTCTCGCGGCCCGCGGGCTGGCGCTGATCCACCTGGTCAGCCCGGTGACGCCGCAGTCGCGGATCGAGGCCGCCGCGCGCGCCAGCCGCGGCTTTCTTTACGCGGTGAACGTCACCGGCATCACGGGAGGCGCGAAGTCCGCTGCCGCCGGCCTGAAGGACTATCTCCGCCGGGTGGTGGCGGTCTCGCCAGTGCCGGTCTGCGCCGGCTTCGGCGTGCGCAGCGCGGCCCAGGTGGCGGACCTCGGTGCAGTCGTGCCAGGGGTGATCGTCGGCTCGGCGCTGGTCGAGGCGCTGGAGCGGGGAGAATCGCCTTCCGCCTTCCTCGCCGCGCTACGCGCCCGGGCCGGGTGAGCATCGCGACAGCAAGGCGCGGCTTGCATACAATCAGCCCATGCCCGCTGCCAGGAACGTGCTCGGCGAACCTTTGCAACCTTGCGGAATGGATCCCCTCACGGGGTTCTTTCGCGATGGCTGCTGCAATACCGGGGCGCACGACGTCGGCCGGCACGTGGTCTGCGTGCGGGTCGGCGCCGAATTCCTGGAGTTCTCCAAGTCACGCGGCAATGACCTGACGACGCCGCGACCGGAAATCGGCTTCCCGGGGCTGAAGCCGGGTGACCGCTGGTGCCTGTGCGCCTCCCGCTGGAAAGAGGCGCTCGATGCCGGCCGTGCGCCGCCGGTCGTGCTCGGCGCCACGCACGAGATGGCCCTGCAGTTCATCCGCCTGGAGGACCTCAAGCGTCATGCGCTCGACTTGTGCTGAGTCGGCGCCGCACAGAGTGTGCGGCTGATGGCGTGGATCTGGCTGGGGCTGGCCGGCCTGCTCGAGGTGGTCTGGGCGGTGGCGCTGAAGCACAGTGAAGGCCTCACGCGCCTGGGCCCCGGCCTGGTGTTCATCGTCGCCGGCGTGCTGAGCTTCGTGTTGCTCGCGCAGGCGCTGCGCAGCATCCCGCTCGGTACCGGTTACGCCGTGTGGACCGGAATCGGCGCCGTGGGTACGGCGATCTACGGTATTGCCTTTCTCGGCGAAGCCACCGAGGCGTTGCGGCTGGTGTCCATCGTGCTGATCATCGCAGGCATTGCCGGTTTGAAGCTGGCGACGCCCTGATGCGGATCGAAACGCCGGCGGCGGCCGGCTACGCTTGTATCAGCGCTTGCCGGTGGGGCAGGTGCACGATGCTCGAACCCAGCGAGGGGGAGCTGAAGTGAACACGCTGCTGGCGATGCGGGCGAAACTCGAGGCCGAGGGCTACCAGGTGGCGGTGCACCTGCTGGCACCGGGAACGATATTCGGCGAGCACTGCACCTGCCAGGCACGGATCGACGTGGTGCTCTCCGGCCAGCTCAGGCTGGTGATCGGCGGTGAAGTTCACCTCCTGGGCCCTGGCGACTGGATCCGCGTGCCCGTCGGGACGCTGGTGACCGCCGAGGTGGTCGGCGACGAGCCCGTGCTCGGGCTCGACGCCGCGTAGCGACGGCCCCTGCAGGAGCGGCTTCAGCCGCGATCAGAGGTTTGTCGCGGCTAAAGCCGCTCCTACAGCCGCAATGCGGTCATTTCGGCGGGGCGACCAGCGTGCCGCTCTGGTAGTCGAGAACCGCCTGGCGGATCTCCTCGGCAGAGTTCATCACGAAGGGCCCGTACTGGACGATCGGCTCGTCCAGCGGCCTGCCGGACAGCAGCAGCATGCCGGCGTTTTCGCCGTTGGCCCGGATCTGGACATCGCCCTCGCCGTCGAGCACCGCCATCTGGCCGTTCTCGATCATCACAGCCGGGCCTGAAGCCTGGGCCAGGCTCACGCGACCCGCGTAGGGTCTTAGCAGGGCCCGGTGGCCAGGCGGTGGCGACCAGCGAAACTCGCCGCCCGATTCCAGGCGGAGATCCAGCACCGCCGCCTCGCAGGCCAGCCGATCGATGGGCGATACCGCATCATCAAAGCGTCCGCCGATGACGCGCAACCGGCCCCGCTCCAGCTCGAGCACCGGCAGCTCGTTGGCCTCCGCCTGTGCGTAGTCCGGCTCGCGCAGCTTGTCGGCCGCCGGCAGGTTGATCCAGAGCTGGAAGCCATGGATCCGGCCCTCGCCCGGCAGCGGCATCTCGGAATGGATGACGCCGCGCCCGGCGGACATCCACTGTGCGCCGCCCGCACGGATGGCCGCGCGGTGGCCCATGTGGTCCTGGTGCTCGAAGCCGCCGTCGAGCATGATCGTCAGCGTCTCGATGCCGCGATGCGGGTGCGCCGGAAAGCCGGCGACGAATTCGTCGCGCCGCTCCGAGCGGATTTCGTCCAGCATCAGAAACGGATCCATGTCATGGCTGCCGCGCCCGGTGATGCGCCGGATCTTGACGCCCGCGCCATCCGACGCAGGCTGGCTGGAAATCACCTGTCGAATTCGCTTGTGACTCATGCGCGCCTCCAACTCGTCTGTGCGTGTTCCGCCGATCGCCACAACGTCGGGCCGGTGGCTGGCGCCCTGGCGGACTGCCTCAGGAGGAGCCGCCGGGCCGGCTGAGCAGCAGCAATGCGCCGCCGGCGCCGACAAGCGCCCAGCCAAGCGCCACGGGGGAGGGCGCCAGTCCCAGCCAGAGCACGCC
>CAZOSZ010000190.1:0-4931 GCA_964582505.1 uncultured Ectothiorhodospiraceae bacterium
CCCTGCAGTCGTTGCATGACCGTCGCCGCGTCGCTGCGCGGCCGCTGCGCCGCCGTATTGCCGCTGCCGGACGGCTGCCGGGTCGCGACGCCGTCGTGCCTGCCATTGACGCGCTGGCTGCTGCCGTCGCGCCACGATTCACTGCGCTGGCGGTCACCGTCGCGCCACGATTCATTGCGCTGGCGGTCACCCTCGCGCCACGACTCACTGCGCTGACGGTCGCCGTCCCAGCGACGCTCACCGCCACCGCTGCGTGCGATTCGCGTGTCGTCGCGCCAACGTGTCGGGCTCGAATGCCTGAAATCACCAAAGCGCTGGCGCACGTCGTCGTGCCGGTAGGCGACGCCGCGGCGATGCACCGGGTTATGACGCCATTTCTGCCCGGGCACGTAATGACGGGCGTGCGCGCGATAGTACGGCACCCGGTAGTACAGCGGCGCATGCACCACGACCAGGCTGCGGGACGGCCAGTAGAAGTTGGTGTAGAAAAAGCCGGCGGACAGCCGCACTCCGTGGCCAAACCAGAAGCCGGGGTAACCGTAGTAATAGTAGCTCGGCAGCGCCCAGACCACTGGCGGATAGGCCGGCCACCACCACGACCCGTAGACCACCCACGGGTCGTAATAGGGCACGTGCACGATGTGCGGGCGGGCCGGCTCGATGATGATGGTTCTTTCTTCGCGGATCACTCGCGTGTACTCGTTGTCGGCGAGGTGTCCGGCCGCGTCCGCGCGGGCGCGCAGGAACTGCACTGAGTCCATGACCTGTGATTCCTGGCTCAGCATTGCGTCCCCGAGGCTGCGGGTCCACTCGAGATCCTCGTCCATCCGCTGCAGGATCTCGGGGAATGCCACCAGCGCCTTGACGCTCGGATCCCAGTTCATGCCGGCCACCGCCTCGACCGCCTCCTCGCCTTCCAGCTGCGGATTGGCACGCGACCAACGGGCCGCCTCGACGATCTCCAGCGGGTAGGTCGCGGCGACCAGGATCTGTGACAGCAGGGCATCGGGGTACAAGGCCACCGGTGCCAGCATCTGGTCGAGCTGCTCCTGGCTGAAGGCTGCCTCCCCGACAGGCATGGCCTCGACCGGCTCGACGACGTACTCGTATTCCTGGGCGAAAGCCGGCGCCGCCGCCAGCGCGATCGCGATCGCCAGCAGGCTCGGCACCAGCATTGCGCGTGTTGCTTGGGCTCTCATCGCTCGCTCCCGGTTTTCGCCACAGTCCCAGCCTAGCACTGCAAAGCTGAACGTACGGCAACGGCTGGCGCGTCGCGCCCAAAGAATTCAAGGCCGCCAAGGTATCGGACAGTGCCGGCCCGTCAAGGTTTCGAGACGCGGCCGCCGCGATGGTTCACCCCAGCGGCCGGGCCCATGCTCCGGCCATCGCCCGCGAGGCCTGGCTCAAGCATGTGCTCGCCACGCGCGGCGACTAAACGGGTACCATAACGGTCCCGGGCCTGGCCCGGGGCCCGTCTATGGCGGTCCGCGCCGGTGCCCTCGCGACGGTCAGCCGTGAACCCCGTCAGGCCCGGAAGGGAGCAGCGGTAGCGGCGACGCCGGGCGCCGGGGTGTGGCTGGCGCGGGCCGCCACCCGGCCGATTCTCAGGCCTCCAGCAGCGGCCGGATCTTGTCCGGACTCAGCACCCGCCCGAAGGACTTCAGCTCGTCATCCACCGCGAGGCCGGGCGTCATCATGATGCCGAATTCCGAGATCCGCCTGAGGTCGGAGATCTTCTCGATCCGGTAGTCGATCCCCAGTGACTTCGCTGCGGATTCGGCATTTCGGGCAAGTTGCTGGCACTTGGCACAGCCGCTTCCAAGAATCTGTATTGTTTTCATCTAGATATCCATGCAAGTTAATGTAACAAATCGAACGCCAGCCAGGCCTCAGAACCCCTGGCCATACAGGAAGCCGCAGAGCGTGCTCATCACCACCACCAGGGCGACGAACACCAGGGTTTTCTGCGTCCCCAGCAACGCGCGGATCACCAGCATGTTCGGCAATGAGACCGCCGGGCCTGCCAGCAGCAGCGCCAACGCAGGCCCCTTGCCCATCCCGTTGCCGATCAGCCCCTGCAGGATCGGGATCTCGGTGAGCGTGGCGAAATACATCAGCGCTCCGGCGAGCGCGGCGAGAAAATTGGCAGAGAGCGAGTTGCCGCCGACCGAGTCGGCCACCCAGTGCGCCGGAATCAGACCCTGTTCGCCGGGGCGGCCAAGCAGAAACCCGGCGACCAGCACCCCGGCCAGCAATAGCGGTGTGATCTGCTTGGCAAAGCCCCAGCTCTGCTCGATCCACTCGCGGCCTTGATCCGTTGCGTTGCCGGTCGAACAGGCGACCGCCAGACCGGTCGTGGCCACTGTAAACGGCAGCAATGCTTCCCAGGGCAGCCCGTCCTCGAAGCCCGGCAGCCCGTGCCCGAAGGCGGGCAACAGCCAAGTGTGCAACATCACCCAGCTTGCAAGGGTTGCCAGGGCCACCAGCGAGATCTTCCACGCGCGGACGCCGAACCAGCGCACCATCATCAGGCCGAGCACGATGCCGGAGAGCGAGGTCAGCAGCCACTTTACATCCCAGATTGCATGCCAGAACCCCTCGGGTTCACCCGGCCTGCCGAGGTTGGCGAACACCAGCACGCAAAGCAGCGTGAAGAACCACGCTGCCGTTTGCCACAGAGGACGCCCATCGTCATCGGAGGGAAGCCGGAGCGGCAGGTTGCTGCGTGCCAGTTCCTCGCGTCGGTAGATGTAATGCATCGCCAGTCCGATCAACACGCTGAAGGCGATCGCGCCTACGGCGCGGGCGATGCCGAGCTCGATGCCCAGCACGGAGGCGGTCAACACCACGGCCAGGACATTGATCGCCGGGCCGGCATAGAGAAAGGCGATCGCCGGGCCGAGCCCGGCGCCGCGCCGCCAGATACTGCCGAACAACGGCAGCACCGTGCAGGAACAGACGGCCAGCATGGAGCCGCTGACCGCGCCCATGCCATAAGCCAGCGGTTTGGCGGCGGCGGGCCCGAGGTATTTCATGACGGCCGTCTGGCTGACAAACGTGGCGATGGCGCCGGCGATCAGGAAGGCCGGCACCAGGCACAGCAGGAAATGCTCCTGCGCATACCAGCGGGTCAGCGCCAGGGCCTCGTGAACTGCGCCGTCGAAGCGCGTCCAGCCGACTGGCATGGCGAAGATCAGCATGAATGCCAGCGCGCCGGCGAACAGCAGGCGCCATTCCCGGCGCAGGATCGGCGGCTCGCGCAGGGCGTCCATCTCAGGCCTCCGCGAGTGCGCGGCTGCGCTCCTTGAGGTCGTGCTCGAGCGTGCGGGTCGCACAGGCCATGAAATCGAGGATGCAGGGTGTGCGCAAGGCGTAATACACCTTGAGACCCTCCTTGCGGGTGCGCAGGATGCCGCTTCTCAACATCAGCGCGAGGTGGCGCGAGACGTTCGAACGCTCGGCGCCGACGGCATTGGCGATATCGCACACGCACACCTCGCCGGAACGCAACAAGTCGGCGATCGCCAGCCGGATGGGGTGGGCAAGAGCCTGGATGATTTCGGCATGGAGTTGATAGCGCTGCCAGTTCACAGGGTGTCCTCGTCAGGATATAAGTGATTATTTCGTCACCTAGTCACAAAAGGAATCCGCACTTGCCGCAGCCTGCCCAGCCGCCCTGGGGGCGAGTCAGCCCGGCTGCGGTGGTACACTTGCGCGCTTCCCCGAATGATCCAGGTCCGAACGCCAGACCCATGAGTTATCAAGCGCTTGCCCGCAAGTGGCGCCCACGCCAGTTCGCCGAGCTGGTGGGCCAGGAACATGTCCTGCAGGCGCTGGTGCACGCCCTGGACAACGATCGACTGCACCATGCCTACCTGTTCACCGGCACCCGCGGGGTCGGCAAGACCACCATCGCGCGGATTCTGGCCAAGGCGCTGAACTGCGAGCTCGGGGTGTCTTCGACACCCTGCGGCGAGTGTTCTGCCTGCACCGACATCGACGCCGGGCGTTTCATCGACCTGATCGAGGTGGACGCCGCGTCGCGCACCAAGATCGAGGACACCCGCGACCTGCTGGACAACGTGCAGTACACACCGGCACGCGGCCGCTACAAGGTCTACCTGATCGACGAAGTGCACATGCTGTCGCGGCACTCCTTCAATGCGCTGCTAAAGACGCTCGAGGAGCCACCGCCGCACGTCAAGTTCCTCCTCGCGACCACCGATCCGCAAAACCTGCCGGCAACAGTGTTGTCACGCTGCCTGCAGTTCAACCTGAAACGCCTGCCGCTTGGCCTGATTCGCGAACGCCTGCGCAGCATCGCGCAAAGCGAAAAGCTGGAGTTCGAGCCGCCGGCCCTTGACCTGCTGGCGCGCGCGGCTGACGGCAGCGTGCGCGATGCCTTGAGCCTGCTCGACCAGGCCGCCTCGCACGGCGGCGGGCGGCTGACTGAGCAGGGGGTGGCGGCCATGCTCGGCACGGTCGACCGCGAGCACGCGGTGCGTCTTCTGGAGGCCGTGGTGGCCGGCGACGGGCCGCGGATCCTGGCGGAAATGGCGGCACTCGATGAGCGTGTGCCGAATTACGACGACGTGCTCGGAACGCTGGCCGCGTTGGTGCAGCGCGCCGCCGTGCTGCAGGCCGCGCCTGACCTTGATGATGACGAGGACGGCCTGACGTCGCGAGCCAGGCCGATCTCCAGTTTGGCAGCGCCGGAAGACCTGCAGCTCTGGTACCAGATGGCGGTGGCCGGACGTCGCGACCTGCCGCTGGCGCCGTCGCCGCGCGCGGGTTGCGAGATGGTGCTGTTGCGCATGCTGGCCTTCCGTTTTGCGGCGCCCTCGGCGATCCGGCCAGAGGCACCCAGGGCCGCAGGCGAGCCGCCACGCAGGGCGGCCAGGCCGGCGGCGCAGGCGCGCGCGGAGCCGGCC
>CAZOSZ010000191.1:0-4888 GCA_964582505.1 uncultured Ectothiorhodospiraceae bacterium
CGACCACGCAGCTCTCGCCCCGCAGCCGCTGCACGTCCTCGCGCGCCGCCGGACCGGTGATCCAGCGGCTCTCGCCCGAGGCGAGCGCGGTGCGGCCATCGAGGCTCGCGCCGAGCTTGACGGTCACCCGCGGACGTCCCCGGCTCATGCGGCCGATGAATCCCGCGTTGAGTTCGCGGGCCGGGTCGGCCAGCAGCCCGACCTCGACGGCCACGCCGCCCGCTTGCAGGATCGCAAAGCCGCGGCCTGCGACCTTCGGGTTCGGGTCCTCGATCGCCGCCACCACTCGGCTCACCCCGGCGGCCACCAGCGCCTCGGCGCAGGGTGGCGTCCTGCCGTGGTGGCTGCAAGGCTCCAGGTTCAAAAAGGCGGTCGCGCCGCGCGCCCTCGTACCTGCCTCGGCAAGTGCCGCGGCCTCGGCGTGCGGACCTCCGGTGCGGGCGTGAAAGCCCTCGCCGACCACTTGCGTGCCGTTCACCAGCACGCAGCCGACGCGCGGGTTGGGCGCGGCGCTGTAGAGCCCCTGGCGCGCCAATTCCAGGGCGCGCGCCATCCAGCGCCGCTCGGTGGCCGCCGGGTCGCCTGTCCCGGTCATTTCGCCTCGCGCGGCAGCAGCGACATCTGCTCGCGGTTACCGGCCGGCGCCTCGTCGCGCAGCCGCTCGATCTCCTTGCGGAACTCCTCGACATCCTGGAAGGACCGGTAGACCGAGGCGAAGCGCACGTAGGCGACCTCGTCGAGCTGGCGCAGCTCCTCCATCACCAGCTGGCCGACCTGGCTGGACGGCACCTCGCGCTCGCCGGCCGTCAGCAGCCGCTGCAGGATCCTGGAGATCGCCTCCTCCACCGCCTCGGCCGATACCGGACGCTTTTCCAGCGCGCGCATCACGCCGGCGCGCAGCTTGCTTTCGTCGAAGGGCTCGCGCCGGTCGTCGCGCTTGACCAGCCGCGGCAGGACCAGCTCGGCGGTCTCGAAAGTGGTGAATCGCTCCGCGCAGGCCAGGCATTCGCGACGGCGGCGCACCTGCAGGCCATTGCCGGCCAGCCGCGAGTCGATCACCTTGGTCTCCTCGTGGCGGCAGAAAGGACAGTACATGGCCGGACGCCTGGGGAGGGTCCCCCGTCAGCCGTACACCGGGAAGCGGGCGCAGAGTTCCAGCGCCTGGCTGCGGACCTGGTACACCATATCCTCGTCCTCGATGTCATCGAGGACGTCCGCGATCCAGCCCGCCAGCGTGCGGCACTCGGGCTCGCCGAAGCCACGCGTGGTTACGGCGGGCGTGCCCATCCGCAGCCCGCTGGTGACAAACGGCGAACGCGGATCGTTCGGCACGGTGTTCTTGTTGACCGTGATATTGGCCCGGCCGAGTGCGGCATCCGCATCCTTGCCGGTGATGTCCTTGTCGATCAAATCGACGAGGAACAGGTGATTGTCGGTGCCGCCGGACACGATCCGGTAGCCGCGCTCGATCAGCGTGCCGGCCATCGCCCGGGCATTGACGACCACCTGCTGCTGGTAGAGCTTGAACTCCGGCTGCAGGGCTTCCTTGAAGGCCACGGCCTTGGCGGCGATCACATGCATCAGCGGCCCGCCCTGCGTGCCGGGGAAGACCAGCGAGTTGAGCTTCTTTGCCAAGGCCTCGTTGCGCCTCGCAAGGATGATGCCGCCGCGCGGCCCGCGCAGGGTCTTGTGGGTGGTCGAGGTGACCACGTCGGCATGCGGCACCGGGCTGGGGTAGACGTCCGCCGCGACCAGCCCGGCGACGTGCGCCATGTCCGCCATCAGCCAGGCGCCGACGCCATCGGCAATGGCGCGGAAGCGAGCCCAGTCCACCACCCGCGAATAGGCCGAGAATCCGGCGATGATCAGCTTCGGCTTGTGCTCCCGGGCGAGCGCCTCGACCTGGGCGTAGTCGATCTCGCCGCTGCCGGCGTCGAGACCGTACTGCACGGCGTGGTAGACGCGGCCGGAGAAATTCACCTTGGCGCCGTGGGTCAGGTGGCCGCCGTGTGCCAGGCTCATGCCGAGCAGGGTGTCGCCGGGTTCCAGCATGGCCATGAAGGCGGCGACGTTGGCCTGGGTGCCCGAATGGGGTTGCACGTTGACGTAGTCGGCGCCGAACAGCTCGCGGGCGCGTTCCATCGCCAGTTCCTCGGCGCGGTCGACGAACTCGCAGCCGCCGTAATAGCGGCGCCCGGGGTAGCCCTCCGCGTACTTGTTGGTGAGCACCGTGCCCTGCGCCTCGAGCACCCGCGGGCTGGCGTAGTTCTCCGAGGCGATCAGCTCGACATGCTCTTCCTGGCGGCGACGCTCGGCCTGCAGGGCCTCGAAAAGCTCGTCGTCGAAGCCTGCAATCTTCATCTCGGGGCTGAACATCGGTAGGTCACTCCGGAACCATGGGGCGAAACAGGCATTCTAGCGCAGGCCCGTAGGAGCGGCTTCAGCCGCGACGCAATTGCCGTGTCGCGGCTGAAGCCGCTCCTACAGCCGCTCCTACAGGCTGTCGACAAACTCGGCGACCACGCGGCTCCAGGCCGCGGCCACGTTGTTGCGGTTGTAGCCGCCGCCGCCCAGGCCCAGCACCCGGCCGCCGGCATGGGTCTCGGCCAGCCGGCAGACCGCGCGCGCCGCGGTACCGTGGGCGTTCTCGCTGAACTGCAGGTGGGTCAACGGGTCGCCGGCCAGGCTGTCGGCGCCCGCCACCAGGATGAAGAACTCGGGCCTGGCGTCGTCCAGGAAGGCTTCGCACTCCGCCCACGCCACCATGAACTCCTCGTCCTCGGAACCGGGCGGAACAGGGATGTTCAGCTTGCAGCCCTCGCCCGGCCCGATGCCGGTCTCCTCGCGGGCGCCGGTTCCCGGGAACAGGAAGCGCCCGTCCTCATGGATGTCCGCGAACACCAGGTCCGGATCGGAGGCGAAGCCATAGAAGACTCCGTCGCCGTGGTGCGCGTCGATGTCCACGTAAGCGATCCGCCGGATGCCATGGCGGCGACGCAGGTTCTCCACCAGAACGCCGATGTCGTTGAACACGCAGAATCCCGAGGCCTTGTCGCGGGCCGCATGGTGCAAGCCGGCGATCGGCACGAATACGCGTCGCGCCTCGCCGGTGGCCAGCAGCTCTCCGGCCTGCAGCGTAGCGCCGACCACGTTGGCCGCGGTGTGGTAGACGCCGGGGAACGCCGGCGTGTCGCCGTGGTCGAGGAAGCCAATGCCCTCCACCGACATGCGCTCGATGAAGCGCACGTGCCGCGGCGTGTGAAACAACTCGAGTTCGGCGCGGCTGGCGGCGCGCTCCGGATCGTCAATCCGGATCCGCCCCTCGAGATCACGCTCGTGCAGACTGCGCAGGAATACGTCGTGGCGGTCCCGGCCGAACGGGTGGCCGTCACCGAAGCCGTAGTCGGCGATGGATTCTCCGGCAAGCACCCGGACTTCGTTCTGTTTCCTGCGCCTGCGGAACAAGGCAACACCCCGGCGGTTGGCGGCCGATCGAGCATAAACCAGCGCCCGGTGTTTCGACAGGCGCGCCCGTCTGACGCATAATGCCGCGCCCCAGACCCCGGATTCCCGAAACAGGCCCATGGCGCAGTACATCTACACGATGAACCGCGTCGCGAAGGTCGTGCCGCCGAAGCGGTACATCCTGCGCGACATCTCGCTGTCGTTCTTCCCCGGCGCCAAGATCGGCGTGCTCGGCCTGAATGGCTCCGGCAAGTCCACGCTGCTTCGGATCATGGCGGGGCTCGATGCCGAGATCGAGGGCGAGGCCCGGCCGCAGCCGGGCATCCGCATCGGTTATTTGGAGCAGGAACCGCGCCTCGACCCGGCCAAGGACGTGCGCGGCAACGTCGAGGAGGCGCTCGGCGACGTCAAAGGCGCACAGGCGCGCCTCGATGAGATCTATGCGGCTTACGCGGAGCCGGACGCCGATTTCGATGCGCTGGCGAAGGAACAGGCCGAGCTCGAAAACCTGCTGCAGGCCACCGGCGGCCACGAGGCCGGGCGCACCATGGAGATCGCGGCGGACGCATTGCGCCTGCCGCCGTGGGAGGCCGACGTCAGCAGACTCTCCGGCGGCGAGCGTCGCCGCGTGGCGCTGTGCCGGCTGCTGCTGTCGCGCCCCGACATGCTGCTGCTCGACGAGCCGACCAACCATCTGGATGCCGAGTCGGTGGCCTGGCTGGAGCATTTCCTGCACGACTACTCGGGCACGGTGATCGCCGTGACCCACGATCGCTACTTCCTCGACAATGTCGCCGGCTGGATCCTCGAGCTTGACCGCGGCCACGGCATTCCCTGGAAAGGCAACTATTCGTCCTGGCTGGAGCAGAAGGAGCTGCGCCTCGAGCAGGAAGCGAGGACCGAGGCCGCGCGCATCAAGGCGATGAAACAGGAGCTCGAGTGGGTGCGGACCAACCCGAAGGGCCGCCAGGCCAAGAGCAAGGCCCGGCTTGCGCGCTTCGAGGAACTCTCCTCGCGCGATTACCAGCAGCGCAACGAGACCAACGAGATCTACATTCCCCCGGGCCCGCGGCTCGGCGAGCTGGTGATCGAGGCGAAGGGCCTGCGCAAGGGCTTCGGCGACCGGCTGCTGTTCGACGGGCTGTCATTCGAGATCCCCAGGGGCGCGATCGTCGGCGTGATCGGCCCCAACGGCGCCGGCAAGACCACGCTGTGCCGGATGATCGTCGGCACCGAGCAGCCGGACGCCGGCACGCTGCGCCGTGGCGAGACCGTGCAGCTCGCCTGCGTGGATCAGAGCCGCGACGCGCTCGATGCCGGCAAGACGGTGTGGGAGGAGATTTCCGACGGCCAGGACATCATCCGCGTGGGCAACTACGAGACCCCGTCGCGCGCCTATGTCGGGCGCTTCAATTTCAAGGGC
>CAZOSZ010000192.1:0-4860 GCA_964582505.1 uncultured Ectothiorhodospiraceae bacterium
GCCAGACCCAGGTCAACACCAAGGTCGGCATGACCTTCGCCCGCGGCCTGCGCGCGATCCTGCGGCAGGACCCCGACGTGGTGATGGTCGGCGAGATCCGCGACCTGGAAACCGCCGAGATCGCGGTACAGGCGAGTCTCACCGGACACCTGGTGCTGTCCACCTTGCACACCAACACTGCGGTCGGGGCGGTGGCGCGCCTGCGTGACATGGGCGTGGAGCCTTTCCTGCTGGCCTCGAGCCTGTTGGGCGTCATGGCCCAGCGGCTGGTCCGGATGCTGTGCCCGGACTGCCGGCAAGCTGCGCCGCCGAGCGAGACCGAGACCCGCATCCTCGGGATCGGCGCCGACAGCGGCAAGCGGCTGTACCGCACGGTGGGCTGCCCGGCCTGCAACGGCAGCGGCTACCGCGGCCGCACGGGCATCTACGAGCTGATCCCGGTGGATGAGCATATGCAGGCCATGATCCACCAGGGCGAGAGCGAGCAGGCGCTGGAGCGCTATGCGCGCACACTCAGCCCGGGCATCCGCGATGATGGCGTCCGCAAGGTCCTGGAAGGGGTCACGACGCTCGAGGAAGTCGTGCGCGTGACCCGTGACGACTGACGGTCGACCTTTCACCTGAGTCATGGGCGCTTTCGAATACACCGCCGTAGACCGGGGCGGGCGCCAACGCAAGGGCGTGCTCGAGGGCGATACCGCCCGCCACGTTCGCCAGCTGTTGCGCGAGCGCGGCATGCTGCCGATGACCGTCAACGAGGTCGTGGAGCGCGAACGGCGCGCCGGCGGCTTCAGCATCCGGCGCGGCATCAGCGCCGCCGACCTGGCATTGGTCACGCGCCAGCTCGCCACCCTGCTGCGTTCCGGCATGCCGCTTGAAGAGACACTGCTGGCGGTCGGCCAGCAGAGCGAGAAGCCGCGGCTGAAATCGATCCTGCTGGGCGTGCGTTCGAGGGTCATGGAGGGCCATTCCCTGGCCTCCGGCCTCGCCGATTTTCCGCAGGCGTTTCCCGAGATCTACCGCGCAACCGTGGCTGCCGGCGAACAGTCCGGGCACCTCGATCCCGTGCTGGAGCAGCTGGCGGACTACACCGAAAGCCGCCAGCAATTGCGCCAGCGCGTCTCGCACGCGCTGATCTACCCGATCATCCTGACGCTGCTCGCTCTGCTCATCGTCAGCGGCCTGCTGGTCTATGTGGTGCCCAAGGTGGTGGGCGTGTTCGAGAACACCGGCCAGGCGCTGCCGATGCTGACACGGGCCTTGATCGCCAGCAGCGACTTCATGCGCCATTACGGCATCTGGGTCGCGGCGTTGCTGGCGGTCGGCGTATTCGTTTTCTCGCGACTGCTCCGCCAGCTCCCGTTCCGGCGCCGCTGGCATCGATTCCTGCTGCGCGTGCCGGTGATCGGACGCCTATACCGCGGCGTCAACACGGCCCGCTTCACGCGCACCCTCAGTATCCTCGCGGGCAGCGGGGTTCCGGTGCTCGAGGCGTTGAGGATCGCCGGCGACGTGGTCACCAACCTGCCGATGAAGGAAGCGGTCGAGGAAGCCGCCGTGCGGGTTCGCGAGGGGGCACCGCTGGGCCGCTCGCTGGCCGCCAGCCGGCTGTTCCCGCCCATGACCATGCACCTGATCTCGAGCGGCGAGGCCAGCGGCGAGCTCGAGACCATGCTGGAGCGGGCCGCCACCAACCAGGAGCGCGAAGTGGACAGCCTGGTGGGCGCCCTGCTCTCCTTGCTCGAACCGGCGCTGATCGTGGCGATGGGACTGGTGGTGTTTCTGATTGTCATGGCAATCCTGCTGCCCATCTTCCAGCTCAACCAGCTGGTGTCCTGATCATTTCACCTATTGCCAGCGCCGACGGGTCGCGGTATATGTCGCGCCCCGGGACTCCCCCGGGGGGCGTGACATGGCGTGCTTGATCTGAACCCATGAGCGAACCGGACACGAAAGACACCAGCGACGACGACATCGAAGAATCCTTCGGTGAGGGCGAGGGCGAGATGGAAGAAGAGGAGTTCGAGGGTCTCCTTGAGGATCTTCCCTCCGGGGTTGCAGCACGTCGGCCGAGCGACAGCGCGCGGCGCCGCGTCGAGGAGTACATGGAGATGAAGCGCGCCGCCAAGGAACTGGCCGACCTCGACAGTTTCGATTTCGACTGACGCTGACCACACGCCACGCCCTCGAATCCTCTTGAAGAAAAGGCGTTAACAACTTAGTTTTAAAAGCCTTCATAAGATTATTCAGCGGGAGTGGGACGCCTAGTGAAAGTCCCGTGAGCGGACTTCGAGCACGCCGAGCAGCGCGCTGCGGTCGTGCAGCCGTTCCGCAACCAGGTGGACGACCGGCCCCTCGCGCTGGATCCGGCCGGCGACCTCGAGCAGCCGCGCGCCCAGCAGCGGTCGCCGCCAGGTCTCGGCGACCGCCTGCCAGACCACGATGTTGGCCTGCCCCGTCTCGTCCTCCAGGGTCACGAACACTACCCCTCTGGCGCTGCCGGGCCGCTGCCGGTTGATCACGATCCCGGTGCATGCGGCGCGCGCTCCGTGCGGCGCGGCGTTCAGCTCGGCGGCGCTGACCACGCCGTCGTCGGCCAGCCGCTGCCGCAGCAGCGCCACCGGGTGGCGGCCGAGTGTCAGGCCCGTGCTGCGGTAGTCGGCCACGATCTCGCGTCCCTCGCCGGGCGCTCGCAGCAGCGGCAGTCCCTCGCGGATCGGCGCATCCTCGAGCAGCGGCAGCGCCGGTTCGACGCCCGCCACGGCCCAGCTGGCACGATGCCGGTGGCCGGCCAGCGTGGCGAGTGTGCCGGCGCGGGCCAATGCCGACAGGTCGCCACGATCCAGCATCGCGCGTCGCGCCAGGTCGGTGACGTTGTCAAAGGCGCGCACCTGTCGCGCGGCCACCAGCTGCCCGCCGCCCGCCGCGGACAACCCGGCAACCAGCCGCAGCCCGAGCCGCACCGCCGGTTCACCGTCTGCACGCCGTTCCAGCGTGCAGTCCAAGTCACTGGCCGTGACGTCTACCGCGCGCACCTCGACGCCGTGACGGCATGCATCCTGGACCAGCTGCGAGGGCGCGTAGAAGCCCATCGGCTGGCTGTTCAACAGCGCGCAGAGGAACACGGCCGGCTCGTGCCGCTTCAGCCAGGCCGAGACATAGACCAGCAGCGCGAAGCTCGCGGAATGCGACTCGGGAAAGCCGTACTCGCCGAAGCCGAGGATCTGGTTGAAGATCTGCCGCGCGAAAGCCTCCGCATAGCCGCGCGCCCGCATGCCGTCGATCAGCCGCTGCTCGAAGGGCCCCAGCCCGCCCTTGCGGCGCCAGGCCGCCATCGCGCGGCGCAGCTGATCGGCCTCGCCGGCGCTGAAACCGGCGGCCACGACCGCCAGCTGCATGACCTGCTCCTGGAAGATCGGCACGCCGAGCGTGCGCTCCAGCACCCGGCGCACCTCCTGGTTCGGATAACTGACCGGCTCCTGGCCGCTGCGACGCCGCAGGTAGGGATGCACCATGTCGCCCTGGATCGGTCCGGGCCGGATGATGGCGACCTCGATCACCAGGTCGTAGAAACAGCGCGGTCTCAACCGCGGCAGCATCGCCATCTGGGCGCGCGATTCGATCTGGAATACGCCCATGGTGTCGGCCGCCGAGATCATCTCGTAGACCGCCGGATCCTCGGCCGGCACCGTCGCCAGCGTCCAGCGCCGCCCGCGGAAACGCTCGAGCAACTCGAAGCCGCGCCGGATCGCGCTCAGCATCCCGAGGCCGAGCACGTCGACCTTGATCATCCCGACCGCATCCAGGTCGTCCTTGTCCCACTGGATGACCGTGCGCTCCGGCATCGCGGCGTTCTCTACCGGCACCAGTTCCTCGAGGCAGGCGTCGGCGATCACGAAGCCGCCGACGTGTTGCGACAGGTGCCGCGGAAAACCGACCAGCTGGCCGGCCAGCTTGAGCAGCCGCGCGATCAGCGGATTGTCCGGGTCGAAACCGACGTCGCGGAACCGCTCCGGCGAAATCGCCGACTTGCCGTCCCACCACTGCATCGACTTGGCAAGCGTGTCCACCTGCAGCGGCGCCAGTCCGAAGGCCTTGCCGGCGTCGCGGACCGCGCTGCGCGGGCGATAGCGGATCACTGTCGCGGCCAGCGCGGCGCGCTGCCGGCCGTACTTGGCGTAGAGATACTGGATGACCTCCTCACGACGCTCGTGCTCGAAGTCCACGTCAATGTCCGGTGGCTCGTTGCGCTCCTTGGAGATGAAGCGCTCGAACAGCACCGCCATGCGTGCCGGGTCCACCTCGGTGATGCCGAGGCAGAAGCAGACCGCGGAGTTGGCGGCCGAGCCGCGGCCCTGGCAGAGGATGCCGCGACCGCGCGCATACTCGACCAGGTCGTGGACAGTGAGGAAATAGGCCTCGTAGCCAAGCTCGGAGATCAGTGCGAGCTCTCGCCGGACGGTCCGCTCGACTTCCGTGGGCGCACCGTCCGGCCAGCGCCGCATCATGCCCTCGTGCGTCAACTTCGCCAGCCACGATGACGCAGTCTCGCCGGCCGGCACCAGTTCCGCCGGGTAGCGCCAGTCGAGTTGCGCGAGCGCGAAGCCGCAACGTTGCGTGATCGCTACGGCTGCTTCCATGAGTTGGGCGGAATAGAGCCTGGCAAGTCGCTCGCGGCTGCGCAGGTGTCGCTCGCCATTCGGGAACAGTTGCCGCCCGAGCGCATGCAACGGCGTGTTCAGCCGGATCGCGGTCAGCAGGTCCTGCAGGGGGCGGCGTTCGCGGACATGCATGTGGACGTCACCGGCGGCCACGCGCGGCAGGCCGACGGCCTCGCCGAGCGCCTCGAGCGCGGCGAGC
>CAZOSZ010000193.1:0-4795 GCA_964582505.1 uncultured Ectothiorhodospiraceae bacterium
CCGGTCCGGCCGGAAATGCGTCTCTGACCCCGATATTGCCTTCTACGCCCGCGCGGTTATGCTGCATCCTTGACGGCCACGTACGTCACGGCCGCAACGGAGGAGCAGGCCGCAAGCGCTTTTGCTGCGGCGCGGCGATACGGCACTTGAAGCCCACCGACACCCAGCACCCGGACTGGTTTCACCGGGTCGTCGACTGCCAATGGGCCTGCCCGGCCCACACCGACGTGCCGGAGTACATCCGGCTGATCGCCCAGGGCCGCTACACCGACGCCTACATGGTCAACCGGGAGTCGAATGTCTTCCCGGGCATCCTCGGGCGGGTCTGCGATCGCCCCTGCGAACCCGCGTGCCGCCGCGGCCGGGTGGAAGCCAAGCCCGTGGCGATCTGTCGCCTGAAGCGCGTCGCCGCCGACCACAAGGGCGAGATCGCCGACCGCCTGCCGGAAATCCCGGCCAGGAAGAACGGCCGGAAGATCGCCTGCATCGGTGCCGGCCCGGCCTCGCTGACGGTCGCAAACGATCTCCTGCCGCTCGGCTATGAGGTCACCCTCTTCGAGGCGCTGAACAAGCCCGGCGGCCTGATGCGCTCCAACATCCCCTCGTTCCGCCTGCCGGCCGAGGTGCTCGACGAGGAGATCGGCATCATTGCAAACATGGGCGCCGAGATCAGGCTCGGTCACCGCATCGGCAGCATGAAGGCCCTGCTCGAAGAAGGCTGGGACGCGGTGTTCGTCGGCAGCGGCGCGCCGCGCGGCAAGAACCTGAAGCTGCCCGGTCGCGACGAGGCGGCGGCCAACATCCACATCGGCATCGACTGGCTGGAGTCGGTGGCCTTCGGCCACGTCAACCGGATCGGCAGGCGGGTGCTGATCATCGGCGTCGGCAACACCGCGATGGACTGCTGCCGGAGCTCGCTCAGACTGGGTGCCGAGGACGTCAAGGTGATGGCGCGCAAGCCGCGCGGCTTCTTCAAGGCCTCCGAGTGGGAGCTCGAGGACGCCGAGGCGGAAAACGTCGAGATCGTGGTCAACCACGCGCCCAAGGCCTTCGTGCTGGAGAACGGCAAGCTCGCCGGCATGTTGTTCGAACTGATGGAGTACCAGCTGGACGAACAAGGCCAGATCACCGGCCAGCGGGTCACCGGCGAGAAGCTCTTTCCAGCCGACGACGTAGTGCTGGCGATCGGCCAGGAGAATGCCTTCCCCTGGATCGAGCGGGATCTCGGTATCGAGTTCGACAAGTGGGAAGTGCCGGTGATCGACGAGCGCAGCCACCAGTCGACCCGCCCGGGCGTGTTCTTCGGCGGCGATGCCGCCTTCGGTCCGAAGAACATCATCTGGGCCGTGGAGCACGGTCACCAGGCGGCGATCTCGATCCACCTGCACTGCGAGGGCCGCGGAATCGACAGCCGCCGGCCGAGGCAGCTGAAGATGGAGCCGCGCAAGATGGGCCTGCACGAGTGGGCCTACGCCAACGACTTCGACCCGCGCGAGCGCCGGCTGGTGCCGCACGTGTCGCTGACCGAGCGTTTCCGGCGGCTCGACGTCGAGGTCGAGCTCGGCTTCACGGCCGAGGAGGCCGCCCGGGAAGTGGAGCGCTGCCTGAACTGCGACGTGCAGACGGTGTTCACCGACAAGCTGTGCATCGAGTGCGACGCCTGTATCGACATCTGCCCGGTGGACTGCCTGGCGATCCTGCCGGACGCCGACGAGCAAACGCTCAGAGACGGCGTCAAGTTGCCGGCCGGCAACCCGGACCAGCCGTTCTTCGTCTCGGGCCCGCTGAAACACACCGGCCGGCTGATGGTCAAAGACGAAAACCTCTGTGTGCACTGCGGGCTGTGCGCCGAGCGCTGCCCGACCGCGGCCTGGGACATGCAGAAAAGCCGCGTGCTGATTCCCTACGCGATCGACGAGGAGCCGGGATGGCCGGACAGAAAACGCCGGAGCGCGTGAACGATTTCACGCTCAAGCTCGCCAACGTCAACGGCACCGGTTCGGCCAGCGCCAACGGGCTGTTGATGAAGAGCTTCTTCAGGATGGGCATCCCGGTCGCCGGCAAGAACTATTTCCCGTCGAACATCCAGGGCCTGCCCACCTGGTACGAGATCCGCGTCAGCCGCGAGGGTTACCGCGCGCGCTCCGGACGGGTCGACCTGATGGTGGCGATGAACGCCCAGACCTATGCCCAGGACCTTGCCGAGGTCAGCCCCGGCGGGTACCTGCTGTACGATTCCACCTGGCCGCGCAGCCACGTGCTGGCGCGCGAGGACGTCACGGTGCTGGGCGCGCCGTTTGCGCAGCTCTGCAACGAGACCTTCGACGGCGTGCGCACCCGGATCCTGATGAAGAACATCGTCTACGTCGGCACGCTGGCGGCGCTGCTGGACATCGACATGGCGGTGATCGAAAAACTCGCACAGGACATTTTCGGCAAGAAGCCGGGCCTGGTGGAGGCCAACATGAAGGCCATCCGCCTCGGCTGGGACTATGCCAAGGCACACTTCGAATGTCCGCTGCCGATGCATGCCGAGCCGATGCAGGCGACCGACGGCATGGTGATGATGGACGGCAATACCACCGCGGCGCTCGGCTGCGTGTACGCCGGCGCCACCGTGGGCGCCTGGTACCCGATCACCCCGTCGACCTCGCTGATGGACGCCTTCCGCTCCTTCTGCGCGCGCTTTCGTGCCGACCCGGAGAGCCTCGAGCGGCGCTACTGCGTGATCCAGGCCGAAGACGAGATGGCTGCCGTCGGCATGGTGCTGGGCGCGAGCTGGGCCGGGGCACGGGCCTTCACGCCGACCAGCGGTCCCGGCATCTCGCTGATGTCGGAAATCATCGGCTACGGCTATTTCGGCGAGATTCCCTCGGTGATCTTCGATGTGCAGCGGGTCGGCCCCTCCACCGGCCTGCCGACCCGCACCCAGCAGGGCGACATCCTGCTGGCGGCCTATGCCTCACATGGCGACACGCGCCACCCGGTGCTGTTCCCGGCCGACCCGACCGAGAGCTTCGAGATGGCGGTGCAGGCTTTCGATCTCGCCGAGCGGCTGCAGACGCCGGTGTTCGTGCTCACCGATCTCGACATCGGCATGAACGACTGGATGTGCCGCGCCCCGGCCTGGGACGACAGCTACGTGCCCGACCGGGGCAAGGTGCTCGGCGCGGCCGAACTCGAGCGCATCGAGAAGTTCCGCCGCTACGCCGACTCCGACGGCGATGGCATTCCCTGGCGCAGCCTGCCGGGCGTGCACCCCAAGGGTGCCTACTTCACGCGCGGCTCGGGCCACAGCGAGACGGCCAGCTACACCGAAGACTCCGGCGAGTACCTGCGCCTGATGGACCGGCTGAAGCGCAAGTTCGCCACCGCGGCGAAACTCATGCCGGCGGCGGTGCTGCAGCGCTCCGGCCGCAAGGCTGCACTGGGCATCATCTCGGTGGGCAGCTGCGATGATGCGGTCAGCGAGGCGCGCGACAGGCTGCATGCCGAGGGCGTGCACAGCGACTATCTGCGGATCCGCGCCTTCCCCTTCGGCGACGAGGTGCAGGCCTTCCTCGACGAGCACCCGCGGATCTTCGTGATCGAGCAGAACCGCGACGGCCAGCTGCGCACGTTGTTGATCAACGAATGCGCGGTGGACGGCCGCCGGCTGGAGTCCATCCTGCATTACGACGGCCTGCCGATGGCCGCCGCTCCGCTGGTCGCCGCGGTGCGCGAGCGGCTCGAGAAGGGAGCCGCCGCATGAGTTATATCAAGAAGCCCCAGGTCGAGCATCCCGGCCTGACGCCCAATGCGCTCGGCCTGAGCCGGCGCGATTACGAGGGCGCGCTGTCCACGCTGTGCGCCGGCTGCGGTCACGACTCGGTGACCGCGGCAGTGGTGCAGGCCTGCTGGGAGATGGCACTGCCGCCGCACCGGCTGGTAAAGCTCTCCGGCATCGGCTGCTCGTCGAAGACGCCGGCCTACTTCGTCAGCCAGGCGCACGGCATCAACACCGTGCACGGTCGCATGCCCTCGGTGGCGACCGGCGCGGCCGCTGCCAACCGTCACCTGAACTACCTCGGCGTGTCCGGCGACGGCGACTCGCTGTCGATCGGGCTCGGCCAGTTCTTCCACGCCATGCGCCGCAACGTACGCATGCTGTACATCATCGAGAACAACGGCGTGTACGGCCTGACCAAGGGGCAGTTTTCCGCTTCCGCGGACATCGGCAGCAAGGCGAAGAAAGGCGAGATCAACATGCAGCCGCCGATCGATCCGGTGCTCACCGCCCTGGCCGCCGGCGCGACCTTCGTGGCGCGCAGCTTCTCCGGCGACAAGGCGCAGCTGGTGCCGCTGATCAAGGCCGGGCTGTCGCACGAGGGCTTCGCGCTGATCGACGTGCTGTCGCCCTGCGTGACTTTCAACGACCACGAGGACTCGACCAAGAGCTACGCCTTCAGTCGGCAGTTCTACCACCCGGCGGTGCACACCGACTTCATTCCGCCGGCCGAGGAGATCCGCGCGCGCTACGAGGAAGGCGACGCGATGGATGTCGAACTGCATGACGGCAGTCACATCTCGCTGCGGAAGGTCGAGACCGCCTACGACCCGACCGACCGGGACGCCGCATTCGTGCGGATCCGCGAACGCATCCGCGCCGGCGAATGGCTGACAGGCCTGCTGTTCGTCCAGACCGGCCGCGAGGACATGCACGCGCTCAACAAGACGGTGCACGAGCCGCTTGCCACGCTGCCGCACGAGGCGCTGTGCCCCGGCGCCGCAGCGCTCGAAAAGACCCTGGCCCGCT
>CAZOSZ010000194.1:0-4762 GCA_964582505.1 uncultured Ectothiorhodospiraceae bacterium
CGCCGCGCTGTGGCGCGGCCGGCGCCGCCGGCGGGCCGTGGCAACGCCATGAGATCGCGCACCCTGCTGTGGCTGCTGGCCGTGACCGTGGCGGCAGGGCTGCTCGCCTGGTGGTCACAGCGCGAGCCGCGCCCGCGAGAAGCAGACGCGATGTTGCTGCCGGCGCTTGCCGGGCAGCTCAACGAGGTCTCCGCGCTGGTGCTCGAACCGGCCGGCAGCGAAGCCTTTCGCATCGAACGCGACGACGCAGGCTGGCGCGCGCCCGCAGCCGCGGGCTATCCGGTCGATGCCGGCCAGGTCCGGCGCCTGGTGGTCAGGCTCGCCGAGGCACGGGTCGTCGAGACCAAGACCTCGAACCCCGAACTGCATGACCGGCTCGGCGTCGAGGAACTCGACGGCCGCCCCGGCTCCGGCGTGCGCCTGCGGCTGGAGGGGATCGACGACATTGCCGAGCTGTTGATCGGCCAGCGCGAATCCCGCGGCGTCCGCGGCACCTACGTGCGGCGGATCGGTGAGCCCACCGCGCTGCTGGTCGACCAGGACCTGCAACCGGAACGCGCGCCGCTCAACTGGCTGGAGCGCGAGATCCTCGACGTCTCGCCCGAGGAGGTCGAGGCCCTGTCGATCGTCCAGCCGGACGGTGAGACGCTGGCGATCCACCGCGACGAGCTGGGCATATTCCAGGTCGTCGGCGTGCCCGAAGACCGCCGCATTTCGGGTCCGACCGCGGCCGAGGCAGTGGCGCGGGCCTTGAGCGGCCTGCGCCTCGACGAAGTGCGTCCCGCCGTCGACTGGGCGCCGGAAGAGTCGCCGACACGGGCCGCATTTCGGCTTCGCGATGGACTGGTGATCGAGGCGCACAGCTGGATCGGCGGCGACGAACCCTGGGTGGCCTTTTCGGCCCGGATCGCGACCGAGTCCCCGCCGGCCGATCAGGATCTGGACGCGCTCTGGACGCGCATGCAGGCGATCAACGAGCGGCTCGCACCCTGGCTGTACCGCGTGCCGGCCTGGAAGCAGGAGCAGTTCACCCGCCGTCTCGAGGACCTGCTGGCGCCGGCCGGCGACTGATTCGCGCAAGATCCGGGTGGGCGAAGCCACCCGTTCGGCGCTAGTCTGCCCACATGCTCGACCATCCCGACTATGCGCGCATCGCCCGGGCCATCGACTGGATCGGCGAGCACTTCCGCGACCGGCCGACGCTGCAGCAGATGGCCAGGGCCGCCGGGCTCAGCCCGTACCACTTCTCCCGGCTGTTCCGCCGCTGGGCCGGCATCAGCCCGGGTCGCTACCTGCGTGCCCTGAACCTCGCGGCGGCCAAGGCCGAACTCGACGCCGGCGCCGGCGTGCTCGCCGCCAGCCTCGCCGCCGGCCTGTCGGGCCCGGGACGGCTGCACGATCTGTTCGTCGAGTTCGAGGCGGTCACGCCGGGCGACCACCGGCGCCGCGGCCAGGGCCTGGAATTGCGCTGGGGTGTCGGTCCGAGCCCCTTCGGCCTGTGCGTCGCGGCCTTGAGCCCCCGCGGGCTGTGCTACCTCGGCTTCGTCGCTTCGGCGAAGAAAGGCCGTGCCGCGCTGCTCGATCGCTGGCCGGACGCCACCCTGGTGGAGGATTCCGCCGCGGCCAGGAAGGCCATCGCGGCGGCGTTCTCGGAGAATGCCGATCAACTCCCGCTGCATGCCAGCGGCACCAACTTCCAGGTGCGCGTCTGGCGCGCCCTGCTCGAGCTGCCGCCGGCCGAACTCACCAGTTATGGCGAGCTCGCCGAGCGCATCGACGCGCCGGGCAGCGCGCGGGCCGTCGGCAAGGCGGTCGGCGACAACCCGCTCGCCTGGCTGATCCCCTGCCACCGCGTGCTGCGCGGCGACGGCGCCCTCGGCGGCTACCGCTGGGGCGCCGAGCGCAAGCTGGCGATGCTGACCTGGGAGTCGCTGCGGCGGCTGTGAGGCCGCACGATTTCCTATACTTGACCCCATGAACGGCTTACTGCGGCGACCGGCAGGGCGACTGCGGCGGCTGCTGCTGCTGATGCTGGCGGGATCACTTCTGGCGGGCGCCCGCCCCGAGGCGGCCGACGACCCCTTTGCGCGGCAGCGCGAGCGCATGGTCGACCGCCATATCGCGGCGCGTGGCATCCGCGACCCGGCAACCCTCGACGCCATGCGCGCGGTGCCCCGGCACCTGTTCGTGCCGGCCGCCAGGCAACGGCAAGCCTATGCCGACAACCCGGTGCCGATCGGCTACGGCCAGACCATCTCACAGCCTTACATCGTCGCCTACATGACGCAGCTGATCCGGCCCGAGCCGGGCATGCGGGTGCTCGAAATCGGCACCGGGTCGGGTTACCAGGCGGCGGTGCTCGCCGAGATTCTCGACGAGGTCTACACCGTCGAGATCATTGCCGAGCTCGCGCAATGGGGCGAGAGCAATCTGCGGCGCGGCGGCTATGATCGCGTGCAGGTGAAGCGCGCGGACGGTTACCACGGCTGGGAGGAACACGCGCCCTTTGACGCGATCATCGTCACGGCCGCGTCCGACCACATCCCGGCGCCGCTGGTCGCGCAACTTCGCGACGGCGGCCGCATGGTGATCCCGGTGGGTTCGCCGTTCCTGACCCAGATGCTGATGCTGGTCACCCGCGACGGCGAGGACATCCGCACCGAGAGCCTGCTGCCCGTCCGCTTCGTGCCGTTTACCCGGGAATCACAGTAAGGCTCCGGCCCATGAGCACCGCCGCGGCCCGAACGGCATGGTCTCTCGGGCTCGCGTCCGCGGCGATCATCGCCTTCCAGCTGGTGATCATGCAGCTTCTGGCGGTGTCGCAGTGGCACCATTTCGCCTACATGGTGATCTCCATGGCGCTGCTGGGCTTCGGCGCGGCCGGCACCGTGCTGGCCCTGTTCCGCGAGCCGCTCGCACGCCGCTACGCGACGGCCCTGCCCGCGCTGTACCTGGCCTCGGGCCTGGCGATGGCCGCCACCGCCTGGCTGTCCGGCCTGGTGGGCGAGTTCGACGCCTTCCTGCTGTTCTTCGATCGCGGTCAGCTGGGGCGGCTGCTGTTCACCTACCTGGCCTACTGCCTGCCGTTCTTCTGCGGCGGGCTGGCCATCACGCTGGTGTTCTACCGGGAGGTGGGCCAGATCGGCGCGCACTATTTCGCCAACATGGCCGGCTCGGGCGCGGGCGCGCTGTTGATCATCGGGCTGTTTTGGCTGCTGCCGGCGGAGCGCCTGGCGGGCGCGCTGGCGCTGCTGCTCGTGATCGCCGCCTGGCTGACCCGACCCGGGCAACATGCGGGCCGGGCTTTTGTCGCGAGCTGCCTCGTTGGTCTGGCGGTCGCGCTGTGGAGCCTGGTTCATCCCGCGATCCCCACGCCCTCGGAGTACAAGGCGCTACACGCCGCGCTGCAACTGCCCGAAGCACGTGTGGTGCACTCCTCCTCGAGTCCCTTCGGCCGGCTGGAGGTGGTCCGCGCCCCCGCGCAGCGCTTCGCCCCCTCGCTCAGCCTGCAGTATCGCCACGAGCCGCCGCTGCGCGACGTGCTCTACAGCAACGGTGAGTACTTCGGCACCCTGCTCGGCCGCGGCGCCGCGGGCGAGGCGCACATCCTCGACCACACCACCCGCGCGCTGCCCTATGCCCTGCGCCAGCCCGCCTCGGTGCTGGTGCTCGGTGCACGGACCGGCAACGACGTGTCGCACGCGCTCAGTCGTGGCGTAACCCGGATCACGGCCGTGGAGCCGCAGTTGCAGGTCAACCGGCTGCTTGAGCACCGCCATCCGGAATGGACCGATGCGCTGTACCTCGACCCGGCGGTGAGCGTGCATGGGGACAGCGTGCGCAGTTATCTCGCCCGCCGCGGCGAAGCCGCCCGCGATCTCGTGGTGCTGCCGGTGCTGGGTGCCTTCGGCGGCACCGCCGGCGTGGATGCGCTCGGCGAGCGATACGACCTCACCCTGGAGGCCTTCCATGCGATCTGGGCGGGCCTGGCGGACGACGGCATGATCGCGGTCACCGCCTGGCACGATCAGCCGCCGCGGGTCACGCTCAGGCTGGTCGCCACCTGGCGCCGCCTGCTGGACGAGCTCGGCATCATGGAGCGGCAGGCCCACATCGCCGCAGTGCGCAGCTGGGGCACCGCCACCTTTCTGTTGAGCAAGTCGGCGATCGCGCCGGAAGAGCGGGGCCGGCTGCGGGATTTCGCGGAAGCGCTGGGCTTCGACCCGCTGATCCTCGAGGAGCTGCGCCCGGCCGAGCGCGAACGCTTCAATCGCGTCACGGACCGGAGCTACTTCAGCGACCTGGACACCCTGCTCGCAGGCGACCCGGCGGTGCTGTACGGCCGCTACCCCTTCGATGTCGCGCCGACCACGGACGACCGGCCGTTTTTCTCCCGCTTCGTGCCCTGGCGAAGCCTGCCGGAACTTTGGCGAACCCACGGCGAGCGCCAGCTTCCGTACCTCGAACTCGGCTCGATGCTGGCGGGTGTCACCTTTGTGCAGATCGTGCTGGTGGCCGTTGCGCTGATCGTGCTGCCGCTGGTGCGGATCGGCTGGCGCGGCGCGCGCCGCCGCTGGACGCTGCTGTATTTCTCGGGGCTGGGCCTGGGCTACATGAGCTTCGAGATCGTGCTGATCCAGAAGCTGGTGCTGTACCTGGGCCAGCCGGTGTACTCCACGGCGGCCGTGCTCGCGACCCTGCTGATCTGCTCCGGCGCGGGCAGCCTGAGCTCGTCGCGGCTCGCGGCCTGGGGCCGCGCGCC
>CAZOSZ010000195.1:0-3124 GCA_964582505.1 uncultured Ectothiorhodospiraceae bacterium
TCAAGGCGCACGAGATCCAGGGCGTGATCGCGCTGGAGAACAGCTTCAACCGGGTCGGCCTGGACCACGTGCTGCTGGTGCGCATCGCCTCGACCGCGGTGGCGACGCAAATGCTCGGCGGCAGCCGCGAGCAGATCGTCAACGCGGTTTCCAATGCCTGGATCGACGGCGGCGCGCTCAGGACCTACCGGCACGCGCCCAACACCGGCTCGCGCAAGAGCTGGGCCGCTGGCGACGCGGCCAGCCGCGGCGTGCGCCACGCCCTGATCGCGCTCGCGGGGGAGATGGGCTACCCCTCGGCGCTGAGCGCCAAGCGCTGGGGCTTCCAGGACGTGCTGTTCGGCGGCAAGGCCCTGTCGCTGCCGCAGCCCTACGGCAGTTACGTGATGGAGAACGTGCTGTTCAAGATCTCGTTCCCGGCGGAGTTCCACGCCCAGACGGCGGTCGAGGCGGCCATGGCACTGCACCCGAAAGTGCGCGACCGGCTCGACGAGATCCGCGAAGTGGTGATCGAGACCCAGGAGCCGGGCGTGCGGATCATCGACAAGACCGGCCCGCTGGACAACCCGGCCGACCGCGATCATTGCATCCAGTACATGACCGCGATCCCGCTGATCTTCGGGCGGCTGGTGGCTGCCGACTACGAGGACGGGGTGGCCCACGACCCGCGGGTCGACGCCCTGCGCGAGAAGATGACGGTGCGCGAGAACGAGCGCTTCACGCGTGATTACTACGACCCGGACAAGCGCTACATCGGCAATGCCGTGCAGGTGGTGTTCAAGGACGGCAGCTCGACCGAGCGCATCGAGGTGGAGTACCCGATCGGCCACCGCAAGCGCCGTGCCGAGGGCATCCCGGTGCTGGTGCGCAAGTTCGAGTCGAGCCTCAAGGGGAAGCTCGGCGAGCGCCAGTTTCACGTGCTGAGGTCGCTGTGCGCCGACCAGCAGAAACTGGAGGCCATGCCGATGGACGAGTTCATGGCCCTGCTGGTGAGGAGCTGATCCGGCGACCGTAGCCTGAACCCGCGGGCGCAGGGGCGGTCGAAGGGCTTCACGAGGGCGCGCCTCGGGCGGCCCGACTCACGGAGGTGCCCATGAAGATCAAGGGACTGCTGTACACCACCGCGGCCGCGGGGCTGGTTTCGCTCGGATTGTCCGCTATCGTCCAGGCAGAACCGCCCTACCACGGGCTGACGGAGCAGGAGCGCGAGGAAGTGCGCGCACGCTGGGACCAGATGAGCCCGGAGGAGCGCGAGCAGGTGCGCCAGAAAGCTCAGGACTACTGGGCCGGGCTCAGCGAGGAAGAGCGGGCGCAAAAGCGCGAAGAGCTGCGCAAGCAGCGCGGCGAGGGATCGCGGGCATACAGCGAGTGGGCGCAGATGACGCCCGAGGAGCGCCAGGCCCGCCGCGAGGAGATGCGCGCGCGCTGGGAGCAGATGACGCCCGAGGAGCGAAGGGCGCACCGCGCGAAGATGCGCAGCCCAGGCACGGGCGATCCAGGCAAGCGCGAGCAGGGCAAGCACAAGGCCCACGGCAAGCACAAGGCCGAGCAGCAAAAAGACTCCGGCGCGGACGAATAGCCGCCATGCAGAAGGGGGACCGTCGCCGGCTCCGCCTCGCGGAGCCGGCGACGGTCCCCTTATACTTGCCCACCCACGGAGACGGGGGGTCGCGTGGACAAGTCCCGCATCCTGCAGCAGATCGACCACGGACTGGCGGCCCTGCGGCTCGGAGACGTTCCAGGGCTGGCCGGTGGCCTGGGGGAGTACCTCGAGCTGCTCTTTAAGTGGAACGCAGCGTATAACCTGACGGGAGTGCGGACGCCCGAGGAGATGGTCACCCGTCACCTGATGGACAGCCTCGCACTGCTGCCCTTCGTGGGCGAGGAGCGGGTGCTGGACGTCGGCACCGGCGCCGGTCTGCCCGGCCTGGTGCTGGCGATGGCGCGGCCCGCGCAGGCGTTCGTACTGCTGGACGCTTCCGGCAAGAAGACGCGTTTCGTCGAGCACGCGGCGAGCAGACTGGCGCTCGGCAACGTGGCAGTGGTCAAGGCGCGAGCCGAGGAGTACCGGGATGCGGAGGGTTTTGCCGTGGTGATCAGCCGGGCATTTGCCGCTGTCGGGGATTTCCTGCGGCTGGCCGGCCACCTGGCAGGCGCCGGGGGGCGAATGCTGGCAATGAAAGGCGCCTTTCCCGAGGCCGAGCTCAAGAGTCTGCCCGATGGCTGGCGGCTGACGGCCGTCCACAGGCTGGCCGTGCCGGGGCTGGATGCCCGCCGGCACCTGCTGGAGTTCGTCCGCGGGGACGACCACCGATGAGCAGGATCCTGGCGGTCGCCAACCAGAAGGGCGGGGTCGGCAAAACCACCACGGCAGTCAACCTGGCCGCCTCGCTGGCCGCAACCCGGCGCCGCGTGCTGCTGGTGGACCTCGATCCGCAGGGCAACGCCACCATGGGTTCGGGCATCGACAAGCGCGAGCTGGAGATCTCTTCCTGCGAGGTGCTGCTGGGCGAGGCCAGGGCGCGCGATGCCGTGCTGCACACCGAGCCGGGCGGCTTCGACCTGATCCCGGCCAACGAGGACCTGACCACCGCCGAGGTGCGGCTGATCAGCGAGTTCGGCCGGGAAACGCGGCTGCGCACCGCCCTGAAGCCGCTGGCGGCGGAGTATGACTACGTGCTGATCGACTGCCCGCCGTCGATCAATATGCTGACGGTCAACGCGCTGACCGCGGCAACCGGCGTGCTGATCCCGATGCAGTGCGAGTACTACGCCCTGGAGGGCCTGTCGGCGCTGGTGCGCACCATTGAACAGATCCGCGACGCGGTCAATCCCGGGCTCGAGATCGAGGGCCTGTTGCGCACCATGTTCGATCCGCGCAACAACCTGGCGAACGAGGTGTCCTCGCAGCTGATCCTGCATTTCGGCGACAAGGTGTTCCGCACCGTGATCCCGCGCAATGTGCGGCTCGCCGAGGCGCCGAGCTTCGGCATGCCGGCGCTGTTCCACGACAGGACCAGCCGCGGCTCGCTCGCCTACCTGGCGCTGGCCGGAGAGATGATCCGCCGCCAGGAAGCGCCGCACGTCGCTTGACGAATGCCGTAGGAGCGGCTTCAGCCGCGAC
>CAZOSZ010000195.1:3224-4754 GCA_964582505.1 uncultured Ectothiorhodospiraceae bacterium
GTCGCGGCTGAAGCCGCTCCTACGAAAGGGCCTTGCGCTACACTGACGAGCGATCCACTGGAGACCGAAGCCGCATGGCCGCGAAGAAACGCTCGCTGGGACGGGGCCTCGACGCCCTGCTGTCGTCCGCCCCCCGGCTGCTGGAACCCGAGGGCGGCACTGACGGGCAGTTCCGCCAGCTGGGCGTGGAGCTGCTGAAGCGCGGCCGCTACCAGCCGCGCATGGACTTCCGCCAGGAGACCCTCGCGGATCTGGCCGACTCGATCCGCGCCCAGGGAGTGGTGCAGCCGATCGTGATCCGGCCGGTGCGCGACAGCGGCGATGGCGCGCGCTTCGAGATCATCGCCGGGGAGCGCCGCTGGCGGGCGGCCCAGCTCGCCGGTCTGCACGAGGTGCCGGTGATCGTGCGCGACGTGCCAGACGAGGCGGCCGTCGCCATGTCGCTGATCGAGAACATCCAGCGCGAGAACCTCAATCCGCTGGAGGAAGCCGGCGCGCTCGACCGGCTGATCCACGAGTTCGACATGACCCACCAGCAGGCCGCCGAGGCGGTCGGCCGCTCGCGCGCCGCGGTCAGCAACCTGCTGCGGCTGCTCGAGCTGTGTGACGAGGTCAAGGCGCTGGTGGAGCGGCGGGCCATCGAGATGGGCCACGCGCGAGCGCTCCTCGGGCTGGCCGATCCGAAGTCGCAAGCGGCCGCCGGTCGGGAAGTGGCTGCACGTGGCTTGTCGGTGCGAGAAACGGAGCGCATGGTGAAACGGCTGCAGGCACCCGCCCGCAAGCCGGCGCCCGCGGGCCGGCGCGACCCGAACGTCCTGCGGCTCGAGGCGGAGATCGCGGAAAAGCTGGGTGCAAAGGTCGCCGTCCAGCACGGGGCCTCTGGCGGCGGCAAGCTGATCGTCAGCTACAACAGCCTCGACGAGCTCGACGGGATTCTCGCCCACATCCGGTAGCGGGCCTTCTTCCGATTTCCGGAAATTGCTGCGACTGCAAAAAGGGGCTATAATCCCGCGGCTTTTGGGGCCGAGGTCACTCGGCATGCGTAATCGGGTCGGTTCGGTACCCGGAAAGATCATCGCCGGTCAGTCGGGCGTAACCGTGCTCGCCATGGTCCTTTTTGGGCTCACGGCGGGCGGCGAGGCTGCGGTCGGAGCGCTGGTCGGAGGAGGAATCAGCATCGTGCTGAGCCTCTGGATGGCGGTGAGGGTGTTCTCGGTTCCGGCCGAGGCGGGCCCGCAAGCCGTCTTCGCGGCTTTCGTCAGGGCGGAGGTCGGCAAACTGGTGATGGCTGTCGTGCTGTTCTCGGCCGCAGCCATTTTTTTGAGCCACGTGTTTGTTCCGCTCGTGGTCACGTTCGTCGCTACGCTGGTCGTGAACTGGCTGGCACTGGTATTCACGAGACGTGACCGGCAGGGCTTTGGTGGATAGCGTTCATGGCATCGACACCCACTGAATACGTCACGCATCACCTCGAACACCTGAAGGTCGGCGAGGGCTTCTGGACGGTCCACATCGACACGCTGGCCATGT
>CAZOSZ010000196.1:0-4745 GCA_964582505.1 uncultured Ectothiorhodospiraceae bacterium
CGAGAAAGCCCATGCCGTGGCGGCGCTTGCGGTAGATCTCGTCGCGCTGCGGGCCGAGCGGCAGGCCGTTGATCTCGACCACGTTGTCGAGCATCCGGGTGAACACCTGCACCACCTCGCGGAAGCGCTCCCAGTCGAAGCGTGCCTGCGGCTTGAAGGGATCGACCACGAAACGCGTCAGGTTGACCGAGCCGAGCAGGCAGGAACCGTAGGGCGGCAGCGGCTGTTCACCGCAATTGTGCGCGTGCAGGCCGTTGCCATCGAAGGTGTTAATGCCCGGCACCCGGACGTCGAACACGTCCTCGACACCATCGGCAAGCACGGCCTCGACGGTGGCCGTGAAGCGCTCGCGGTTGAGCCGGCGGCGGTAGCCCGAAAGCAACGCCTTGAGGCGATTGGCCTTGGCCGCGTCGGAGAAGCCGATGCGATCTGCGTACACCGCGAGGTTGTCGCCGCTGATCACCAGCTCGTGCTGGGCAAGGGTCGGATAGGCGCGCTGACCGCCCCGGCCGTCCGGCAGCAACGCGGTCCCGGCGGGACGACGGTCGCGGTACAGGCGCGAGGCGATGCCGATGCGCAGCAGCATGCGCTGGGCGGCTTCGAGCCTGGCCAGGTCGGACTGGGCCAGGCGGACGCTGACGCCTTTTTCCTGGCTGCCCTGCACCGAGCCGTCGGCATCGAACAGGCCGCGCAGGAAGCCGCAGTGGAAGTCACTGGACGTTCTCTCCATCGCCGGCGTCACGGCCTTGTCGCCGGGATGCATGCCCAGCTCGAATGCGAGATCGCGCAGCGCGGCAAGCTTGAGGCGATGCTCTCCGCGGCCCTCGATCTCAGTCCAGCCGGCAAAGTCGGCACGATGCGGCAGACTGCGCGCGCAACGCAGGGCCTCATCCATCAATCCGACCGGGGCAGCGCCGCTTGCGTTCGCGGCGGCTGCCGCGGGCCACACCGACAGCACGGCGGCATCCTGCTTGAGCGTGCCGTCGCCGACCAGCAGGCCGAGCAGGAAGCCTTCCTCGTAGCTGTGCGCGCCGGGCCACTCGCCAGCGTCGCGGTGGTTGTGGAGCAGCACCCGGTCGCCGGCCGCCAGCTTGCCGGCCTCGCACCACTCGCTCTCGACCGACCAGCGGGTCTGGCGGGTGATGCGGCGCACACGATGGTCGGCGGTCAGCCGCAAGGCGTGACCTTCGACGGTCTGCAGGCGGACGACGTCCTTGCTTGCGGTCCTGAAGAATCCCTCCGCGCCCGTGGCATGGTCGGCGCCATCCACCCGGACCTGAAACGGGCGGCCGAGCAGGTCGGCGACCCGGCGCGGGCCGTCCGCGGTCTGCACCCAGGTGTCGGCAGTGACGCAAGGATTGGTCGCGCGGATGTTCTCGCACCACCAGTTGTTGTTCAGCTCGTTGACGCGGTCGATCAGCACGAAGCCCGGCTCGGCGAAATCGTAGGTGGAACTCATGATGACGTCCCACATGCGCTGCGCCGGCACGGTCTTGTAGACCTTGCAGGCCACCAGGCCATCCTCGTTGCGGACGTAGTCGCCATTGCACGGCCATTCCCGCCACACCACTTTCTCCGGATCGTCGAGCTCCAGGCCCTCGTCTTTCAGCTCCCTGAGACTGATCGGGAACGCCAGCCGCCACGGCTGGTTGGCACGCACCGCCTGCATGAACTCGTCGGAGACCAGCAGCGACAGGTTGAACTGCCGCAGCCGGCCGCTCTCGCGCTTGGCGCGGATGAACTCCATTGCATCCGGGTGGCCGATGTCGAAGGTGCCCATCTGCGCGCCGCGACGGCCGCCGGCGGACGACACCGTGAAACACATCTTGTCGTAGATGTCCATGAACGACAGCGGCCCGGAAGTGTGGGCGCCGGCGCCCGATACATAGGCGCCGCGCGGCCGCAAGGTGGAGAACTCGTAGCCGATGCCGCAACCGGCCTTGAGCGTCAGGCCGGCCTCGTGGACTTTCTGCAGGATGTCGTCCATCGAATCGCGGATGGTGCCGGACACGGTGCAGTTGATGGTCGAGGTGGCGGGCTTGTGCGCCAGCGCGCCGGCGTTCGAGACGATGCGTCCGGCCGGAATCGCGCCGTTTCTCAGGGCCCACAGGAAGCGCTCGTACCAGCGCTCGCGGCGGTCCTCGGGTTCGACATCGGCCAGCGCACGGGCGACCCGCTTGTAGGTGTCGTCCATGGTCTGGTCCAGCACCGTCCCGTCCTTGGCGACGAGCCGGTACTTCTTCTCCCAGATATCCAGCGACGCCGGCTGGAACGGGATGTCGTTGACCGACTCCACTGGATTGGCCTGTTCTTGCAACGCTGTCTTCATTATGGCTCGTCCCCCAAGGATGTCCCTTCGTCCTGAACGCCGAGCGTCCCCTCAACCGGCATCCGGCACTGCTTTGTTGGCTTGGTCATCCGCCGGCGCAGAGATTCCGGCGACCGAACACAATATCTTGTGTTACGGGACGGTTACGTTACGGATCGCCCAGGGGCCTGTCAAGCAAAACCTCTGCGGCAATTGACTTAGGTAAAATTATGCAATATCAGTTCTTTGTGAAGCATTTATAGAAATTTTCTATGGATAGTCCCCAGCCGATTCGAAAAATTCTCCTGCCGCATCGCAACACAATATCTTGTGGTTGGAAACCTCTTGACAATCGCCACGGACCGGCCGTTCAGGCTCTTGAAATCACGTCGGCTGCCCATATTCACGCCCCATGAATCCCATCTGCATTGCAATCCAGTCCGGAGGTAGACCATGAGCCTGATCCGTTACCAGCCCTGGGGGCTGATGCGCACCCTGCAAGAGGACCTCGACCGGCTTTTCGAGCACCGCCTCGGCATGGATGAAACCACCGGCAGCGTCGCCAACTGGACGCCTCCGGTCGACATCCAGGAGGAGGACGACCGTTTCGTGCTGCACGCCGACATTCCCGGCGTGAAGCCCGAGGACATCGAGGTCACCATGGAGAATGGCGTCCTGACCCTGAGCGGAACTCGCGAGGAGCAGCGCCAGTCTGAGGCTAACGGCTATCGTCGTGTCGAACGCGTCAGCGGGCGATTCTTCCGCCGCTTCACACTGCCCGACACCGCGAACGCCGAAGGCATTACGGCCAAGAGCCACAACGGCGTGTTGGAGGTTATCATCCCCAAGCATGCCAGGGTGATGCCGCGCCGGATCAGCGTCGACGTCAACTGAGCGGCGCCCCGGTCGCAGCTGCCGCGACCATCCGGGCCGCAGCAGCATCTGGGCCATGACGGCGGGCGGCCCCGGGGCCGCCCGCCCTGCCCGTACGTCCCGACAACGAGGCCCGGTTTCCGCCCGGCCGAACACGGCAAGAGAGAGATTTCGATGAAAGCAACTCCCGTCGCCGCGCTCGCAGCCCTGCTTGCCCTCGTGGTCGCGGCCCCGCTGCACGCGCAGCTGCCCGCGATGGTGGATGGCACGCCGCTGCCCTCATTGGCGCCGATGGTCAAGCAGGCCTCGCCCGCAGTGGTCAACATCGCGGTGCGCGGCAGCGTCGAGGTGCGGCTGTCCAACCCCTTCCTCGAAGACCCCTTCTTCCGGCGCTTCTTCGATGTGCCGGACCAGCCGCGCCAGCGGCGCCAGACACAAAGCGCCGGCTCCGGGGTGATCGTCGATGCCCGGGAGGGCCTGGTGCTGACCAATGCCCATGTGATCGAAGGCGCCGAGGAGATCACCATCACCCTGCAGGACAATCGCGAGTTCAAGGCCGAGGTGGTGGGCGCCGATCCCGCGTCGGACATCGCACTGCTGAGGATCCCGGCGCAAAGGCTCACCGAGCTGCCGATGGCTGATTCCGCGCTCATCGAGGTGGGCGACTTCGTGGTGGCGATCGGCAATCCCTTCGGGCTCGGTCACACGGTGACCTCCGGCATCGTCAGCGCGCTGGGCCGCGCCGGCATCAATCCGAATGGCTACGAGGATTTCATCCAGACCGATGCCTCGATCAACCCCGGCAACTCCGGCGGCGCGCTGGTCAACCTGCGCGGCGAACTGGTCGGCGTGAACTCGGCGATCCTGTCGCGCTCCGGCGGCAACATCGGCATCGGCTTCGCCATACCGTCGAACATGGCGCACACCGTAATGGAACAGCTGCTGGAGTTCGGCGAGGTGCGGCGCGGCCTGCTCGGCGTGAACATCTACAACATCACACCGGACATCGCCGAGGCCTACGGCGTCGAAGAAACCGATGGCGCGCTGGTTTCGCAGGTGATGTCCGATTCGGCCGCGGAGAAGGCCGGCGTCAAGGCCGGCGACATCATCCGCAAGGTGGATGGCAAGACCGTGAGGAACGCCCAGGAGCTGCGCAACGCCATCGGCATGAAGCGCAGCGGCGAATCGGTCGAGCTCGAGGTGCTGCGCGACGGCAAGACCCGCCGCATTCGCGCGCAGCTCAGCGAGCAGGCCAGCATGGCGCAGCTCCCGGCCGAGGAAATCCATCCCGGCCTGGAGGGCGCGGAACTCGAGACGCTCGGCCCGAACTCGCCTCGTTACGAGGGCGAGGCGGGCGTGCTGGTCGCCAATGTGGCGCCCGGCAGCCCGGCGGCGCAACGTGGGCTCAGGCCCGGTGACGTGATCATCGGCGTGAACCGCCGCAAGGTCGCCAACCTGGAGGAGTTCCAGCAGGCGGCGCAGGGCCAGTCGATCCTGCTCAACATCCGCCGCGGCAACGCCAACCTGATCCTGCCGATCCGGTAGGAGCGGCTTCAGCCGCGAC
>CAZOSZ010000197.1:0-4723 GCA_964582505.1 uncultured Ectothiorhodospiraceae bacterium
GATCGGCCCGACCGGGGTCGGCAAGACCGAGATTGCGCGCCGCCTGGCGCGGCTGGCGCGCGCGCCGTTCATCAAGGTGGAGGCGACCAAGTTCACGGAGGTCGGCTACGTCGGCCGCGAGGTGGACAGCATCATCCGCGACCTGGCCGATGCGGCGGTCAAGATGACCCGCGAGCACGAGATGGAGCGGGTGCGCCACCGGGCCGAGGATGCCGCCGAGGAGCGCGTCCTCGATGCGCTGCTGCCGGGGACGAAATCCGGCTGGGAGGCGGGCGAGGGCGAGGCCGGCACCGAGGCTGCGCGCGGCGCCGACACCCGGCAGAAGTTCCGCAAGATGCTGCGCGAGGGCCGCCTGGACGACAAGGAGATCGAGATCGAGGTCAGCGGCTCGGCCAACGTCAACATCATGGTGCCGCCGGGCATGGAGGAAATGGCCAGCCAGCTGCAGGGCCTGTTCAGCAACCTTGGCGGGCGCAACCGCCGGCGGCGCAAGCTGAAGGTGCGCGACGCGCTCAAGCTGCTGGTCGACGACGAGGCCGGCAAGATGGTCAACGACGAGGAGATCAAGCTGAAGGCGATCACCAACGTCGAGCAGAACGGCATCGTGTTCATCGACGAGATCGACAAGGTCACTCGTCGCGAGGGCGCGCTGAGCTCGGGGGCCGACGTCTCGCGCGAAGGGGTACAGCGCGATCTGCTGCCGCTGGTGGAAGGCTGCACGGTCAGCACCCGCTACGGCATGGTGCGCACCGACCACATCCTGTTCATCGCCTCGGGGGCCTTTCATCTGTCGAAGCCCTCGGACCTCATTCCCGAATTGCAGGGCCGGCTGCCGATCCGGGTCGAGCTGGACGCGCTGCGCACCGAGGACTTCGTGCGCATCCTGACCGAACCGGATCACTCGCTCACCACCCAGTACCAGGCGATGCTGGCCACGGAGGGCGTGCAGTTGTCGTTTGCCGGGGACGGCATCCGGCGGATCGCAGAGATCGCCGACCAGGTAAACGAGCGGGCGGAGAACATCGGCGCGCGCCGACTGCATACCGTGCTCGAGAGGCTGCTGGACACGATCTCTTTCGAGGCGGCCGACAAGGCCGGCACCGAACTGGTGATCGATGCGCCTTACGTGCAGCAGGCGCTCGGAAAGCTGGCCGACGATGAGGACCTGTCCCGCTACATCCTGTAGCCGGCCGGGTAGGAGCGGCTTCAGCCGCGACCGGTCTGTTCCCTCCGGGTCACCGACCCGGCAATCCCGGTCGTAGGAGCGGCTTCAGCCGCGACCGGTCTGTTCCCTCCGGGCCGGCGACCTGGCCGGGTGGAGTTCTCTGCGGGATCGCGGCTGAAGCCGCTCCTAACGGGCCGTCGGTCAGCTCAGGATCGATACGGGCAGCAGCCGAGGCCGGCGGCCGGGTACAATGGCAAGCCCGCTCACCGGAGAAGGGCGCCATGAGCGCCGAAGTCGCCACACCGTCGGAAATTCGCCTGCACCGCAAGTCCCGCGTGCTCGAGGTCGGCTGGCACGACGGCGCCTCGTTCCGGCTGCCCTGCGAGTACCTGCGGGTGTTCTCGCCCTCGGCGGAAGTCCAGGGGCACGGGCCCGACCAGGCTGTGCTGCTGGTCGGCAAGGAGAAGGTCAACATCCGCGCCATCGAGCCGGTGGGCCACTATGCCGTCAAGCTGGTGTTCGACGACGGCCACGATTCGGGCCTGTTTTCCTGGTCCTACCTGCACTGGCTGGGAACGAACTACGAGGAGAACTGGGCCACCTACCTCGGCCGCCTGGCCGAGGTCGGCTACCGGCGCAAAGAGGCGACGACGGAATGACAGGCGATCGGCAGACGACCCACTTCGGCTTCGCCGAGGTGCCGGTCGAGGACAAGGCGAAGAAAGTCCGCGGCGTGTTCGACTCGGTCGCAGGCCGCTACGACCTGATGAACGACCTGATGTCGCTGGGCGCGCACCGCGGCTGGAAGCTCTTCACCGTCGAGAAGGCCGCGTTGCGCCCGGGTCATCGGGTGCTCGATCTGGCCGGCGGCACCGGTGATCTGACGGCATTGATGCTACCGCGCGTGCTGCCCGGCGGCCGCGTGCTGCTGTCGGATATCAACGAGGCGATGTTGCGAATCGGCCGCGACCGGATGCTCGATCGCGGGCTTGCCGGAAACGGCGTCGAATACTGCCTGGCGGATGCCGAGCACCTGCCGTTCGATGACAACAGTTTCGACGTGGTGACCATCGCCTTTGGACTGAGAAACGTGACCCGTAAGGACCAGGCGCTGGCGGCCATGTTCCGCGTGCTCAGGCCCGGCGGGCAGCTGCTGGTGCTGGAGTTCTCCAGGCCGGCCTCGGCGCTGGCACCGGTCTACGACCTTTACTCGTTTCGCGTGCTGCCGGCGATCGGCCGGATGGTCGTCGGCGATGCCGACAGCTACCGCTACCTGGCCGAGTCCATCCGCATGCATCCGGACCAGCAGACGCTCAAGCACATGATGGAAGCGGCCGGCTTCGAGGGTTGCCGCTATCACAACCTCACCGGCGGTATCGTCGCCCTGCACCGTGGCTGGAAGTACTGAGCCGCCGCCGTTGTTGCGGCCGCTGGAAGCGCTGCTGAATCGCGGCATTCGCGACTCGAGTGACGCGGCGCGCCGCTGCCGCGAGCTGCAGGGCTCGAGTTTTCGCATCGAGCTCGAGGGGCTGGGCATCGGGTTCACGCTTCGGTCTGCCGGTGACACGCTGAAGCTGGCCGCCGAAGCCGAGGCCGACGCCCGGCTCAGCGGCACACCGATTTCCCTGGCGCGGCTTGCGGCCAGTGGCGACGAGGGCCTGTTGCGCTCGAAGGCAGTAAGCATCAGTGGCGACCCGCTGATTGCGCGCGACTTTCGCGAGCTGCTCGCCCTGGCGGCGCCGGACTTCGAGGAGGTATTGGCGCGCCTGGTCGGCGATTTGGCGGCACACCAGCTTGGCAGCCTGGCGCGCGGCCTGGCCGGCTGGGGACTCGATGCCGCCGACCGCCTGTCACACAGTTTCGCCGAGTACCTGCAGGAGGAAAGCCGCGAGCTGCCGAGCCGGCCGGAACTCGAGGCCTACCTGGACGCGGTGGACGAACTGGCCGGTGCCGTGGACCGGCTGGAGGCGCGATTGCGACGTCTGGAGCAGCAGCGATGATCCATCCACGCCAGCTGCTGCGCATGCTGCACATCCAGCGCGTCCTGCTGAAGCACGGGCTGGACGAGCTGGTCAGCGCCACTCACCTGTTCCGGCCGCTGGCCTGGCTGAGACGGGTCCCGGGCCTTGGCATGCGCCTGGCGGCGCGACAGCAGCCGGTCGGCGTGCGGGTGCGCGAGGCGCTGATCGAGCTGGGCCCGATTTTCGTCAAGTTCGGCCAGGCGCTGTCGACGCGCCGCGACCTGCTGCCAGGCGAGATCGCCGGCGAGCTGGCCAGGTTGCAGGACCGCGTGCCGCCTTTCCCGGCGGAGGAAACCCGCCGGCAGCTTGCCGCAGCCTACCGCCGGCCGATCGAGGAGCTGTTCGCGCGGCTGGATGAGCAGCCGCTGGCCGCCGCATCGATCGCGCAGGTGCACGCGGCGGTGCTGCCTGACGGCCGCGAGGCCATTATCAAGGTGCTGCGGCCGGGCGTGCGCGCACAGATCCGCCGCGACGTCGACGTGCTGCATGCCCTGGCGGGGCTCGCCGAGCGCTACTGGGCCGAGACGCGCCGCCTGCGGCCACGCGAGGTGGTGCGCGAATTCGACACCACGCTGATGGACGAACTGGACCTGATGCGCGAGGCTGCCAACGCGGCGCAGCTCAGGCGCAATTTCGAAGGCTCACCGCTGCTGTACGTGCCGGAGGTCTACTGGGACTGGTGCCGACCCGGCGTGCTGGTGATGGAGCGGATCCGCGGCATCAACATCGGCGAGACCGCCCAACTGCGCGAGGCCGGCGTGAACATGCGCCGCCTGGCCGCCAGCGGCGTGGAGATCTTCTTCACCCAGGTGTTCCGGCACAACTTCTTCCATGCCGACATGCACCCGGGCAACATCTTCGTGAACGCCACCGACCCGGAGCGGCCGCAATACATCGCGGTGGACTTCGGCATCGTCGGCACCCTCAGCCCCCGCGATCAGCAATACCTGGCGGAGAATTTCCTGGCCTTCTTCAATCGTGACTACCAGAGGGTCGCGCGGCTGCACGTCGAGTCCGGCTGGGTGGCGCCCGGGACGCGGCTCGACGAGGTCGAGTCGGCCTTTCGCACGGTCTGCGAGCCGATCTTCAACCGGCCGCTGAAGGACATCTCATTCGGACAGTTCCTGGTGCGGCTGTTCACCGTGGCGCGGCGCTTCAACATGGAAGTGCAACCGCAGCTCATCTTGCTGCAGAAGACGCTGCTCAACGTCGAGGGCCTGGGTCGGGAGCTGTATCCCGAGCTGGATCTCTGGGAGACCGCACAGCCGATTCTCGAAGAGTGGATGCGCGAGCGCATCAGCGGCCGCGCCATCGTCGAGCGGCTGCGCGAGCAGCTGCCCGAGGTCGGCGAGACGCTGCAGGAGTTCCCGCAGGTGATTCACGGCCTCCTGCAGCGCGCCGCGGAGGGCCGCTTGCAGGTGGAGGTCCGCCAGCCGGGCCTCGAGCCGCTGCGCAAGGAGCTGCGCGCCGGCCGGCAACAGCGCTGGAGCAGCGTCAGCGGTGGTGCCATGCTGATCGCCGGCGTGCTCTGGCTGGG
>CAZOSZ010000198.1:0-4699 GCA_964582505.1 uncultured Ectothiorhodospiraceae bacterium
CGGCGTCGGCGCGCGCCAGCGCCCCTGCGGCGACACGCGCGCGGCGGCCGATTGCCGCCAGGATGCGCTCGACATCCTGCTCGCGCTCCTCTGCCATCAGGTCAACCATGCCGAGTCACCATCGCGAGATCATTGCGGTGCACCAGTTCCTCCCGGCCGCGGTAGCCGAGCACCGCCAGGACCTGAGCGCTGCGCAAGCCGATGATCATGGCCGCTTCCGAGGACGTATAGGCCGACAGCCCGTGGGCCAGCTTGAGGCCGCGCGCGTCGCGGATCAGCACCGCGTCACCGCGATCGAATTCGCCACTGACGCTGAGCACTCCGGCCGGCAGCAGGCTCTTGCCGGCGGCGAGCGCCTCGGCCGCCCCGTCGTCCACCACCAACTCGCCGCGCGGCTGCAGGGTCCCGGCGATCCACTGCTTGCGCACCCGCGCCGGACTTTGCGCGGCGATGAACCAGGTGCAGCGGGCGCCCTCCTCCAGCGCACGCAGCGGGTGCCGCACGTGGCCGGAAGCGATTGCCATGTGGCACCCGGCCGCCAGTGCGATGCGGCCGGCCGCGAGCTTGGTGATCATGCCGCCGGAGCCGAACTCGGTGGCCACGCCCCCGGCCATCGATTCGATCTGTGGGCTGACCGCCCGTACCTCGGGGACCAGTTTGGCGTCCGGGTCCCGCGCAGGGTCCGCGGTGTACAGGCCGTCGGTATCAGACAGCAGCAGCAGGCAATCGGCGCTGACCATCTGCGCGACCCGGGCGGCAAGCCGGTCGTTGTCACCATAACGGATTTCCTCGGTCGCCACCGTGTCATTCTCGTTGATCACGGGCACGGCACCCAGCCCGAGCAGCGTCTCCAGCGTGCCGCGCGCGTTCAGGTAGCGCCGCCGCTGCTCGGTGTCGCCGAGGGTCAGCAGCACCTGCGCGACCGGAATCTCGTGTCGCCCGAGCGCCTCCTGCCAGGCGTGAGCCAGGCGGACCTGCCCGGCGGCGGCGGCTGCCTGGCTCTCTTCAAGCCGCAATGTTCCGCTGCGCAATCCGAGATACCGGCGCCCCAGCGCGATCGCCCCGGAGGACACCACCAGCACTTCCTGGCCGCGCCTGTGAAGCCGGGCCAGGTCCGACACCAGGTCCTCGAACCACGGGCCATCGAGCCGCCCGGTGGCGCGGTCGACCAGCAGCGCCGAGCCGATCTTGACGACCACCCGGCGTGCCCGGGTGATGCGTTCTGCCGCCTGGCTGGAGTCTGCGTTCATGGCTGCCCAGAGCATGACGGTTGCGTCGCAGCATGTGAAGCCTTGTAGGAGCGGCTTCAGCCGCGATTCGGGTCGCGGCTGGAGCCGGGGTCGCGGCTGGAGCCGGGGTCGCGGCTGAAGCCGCTCCTACGGCACGCGGTAGCCGGCCGCCAGGGCCACCGGCCGATCCAGGGTCCGCGCCGCACGCGCCAGGCCGGCCGCCAGGTCGGCGCACAGGTCGGCGGGGTCTTCGATGCCCACCGACAACCGCAGCAGGCTGTCGCCGATGCCCGCGCGGTGACGTGCCTCCGGGTCCATCGCCGCATGGGTCATCGACGCAGGGTGCGCCACCAGGCTCTCCACCCCGCCCAGCGACTCGGCGAGGAAGAAGTGCTGGAGCCCTTCCAGGAAGGCCACCACGGCGGGCTCGCCTCCGGCCAGCTCGAAGCTGATCATCGCGCCGAAGCCGCTTTGCTGGCGCGCGGCAATCGCGTGGCCCGGATGCTCCGGCAGCCCCGGAAAATAGACGCGCTCGACGGCCGGGTGGCCGGCCAGCAGCTCCGCCACCGCCGCGGCATTTTCCCCGTGGGCACGCAGCCGCGCAGGCAGCGTGCGGATGCCGCGCAGCGTCAGGTAGCTGTCGAAGGGCGCTCCGCCAAGTCCCAGGCAGTTGGCCCACCAGTCGAGCTCCTCGCGCAACTCGGCGGTGCTGGCGACCACCGCGCCGCCGACCACGTCACTGTGGCCGTTCAGGTACTTGGTGGTGGAATGCAGCACCACATCGGCGCCGAGCGCAATCGGCGTCTGCCAGCCGGGCGACAGGAAGGTGTTGTCGGCCACCAGCAATGTGCCGGATTCGCGACACAAGCCGGCGACCGCAGCGAGGTCGGTAATCCTGAGCAGCGGGTTGCTTGGCGTCTCCACCAGCACCATCCGCGGCCGGGCGGCCAAAGCCTCGGCCAAGGCCTGCGGGTCGGTCTGGTCGACGAACTCGACCCGGAAGTGGCCGCGCGCCGCCAGCGACGACAACAGCCGATGCGTGCCACCGTAACAGTCGTGCGGCGCGATCAACAGCTCGTCGCGTCCCAGCAGGTGACAGATCAGGGTGATCGCCGCCATGCCGGAGCTGGTCACCACCGCGCCGACGCCGCCCTCGAGCGAGGCGATCGCCTCGCCCAGCAGGTCACGGGTCGGATTGCCCGAGCGCGTGTAGTCGTACATGCGCTTGCGGCCGTAGCCCTCGAAACAGAAGTTCGAGCTCAGGTGGATCGGCGGCACGACGGCGCCATGCTCGGCATCGCGGCCCAGTCCGGTGCGTACGGCCCGAGTGGCCGGGGCGGGTGTCTTCATCGTCTCTCCTCCGCAGTGCTCCCCGGGGGGAGCGGTTTCCGCCCATCGGAATCCCTGCGGAGGACGTCGGGGGATGTCACCGGGCCCACCAATCCGCCTGGCTCGGCGGAACTGCCCGGCAACTCATCTCCCGGCGAACGGCCGCCTGGTTGTGCGCCGTTCTCCGCAGGAATTGGCACCGTTACGGAGCGCTTGGCTCCGCAGGTTGCCCCGGCATCAAAGGGCCTGTCCCTCCGCCGGTCTCGATGAGTGCTCTGACCTCTATCAACTCGCGGCTCAGGCGATTGCCCGCCCGGCCGAATCATGCAACAGCGTCGCGGCGATCGCTTCGGCCACGTCGGCCGTGGCCGCGCCGCGCGCGCTTCCCACCACGTCGGCCGTGCCGACGCCGCGCTCGAGAGTCTTCCACACGGCGGCCTCGACGGCCCGCGCCTCGGCCTCCAGGCCGAGCGAATGCTTCAGCAGCAGCGCCGCGCTCAGGATCGCCCCGCAAGGGTTGGCGACCCCCCGGCCGGCGAGGTCCGGCGCCGAACCGTGGATCGGCTCGTACAGCCCCGGACCGTCGTCCGGCAGCGAGGCCGAAGGCAACATGCCGATCGAGCCGGTGATCACCGACGCCTCGTCGGTGAGGATGTCGCCGAACATGTTCTCGGTCACCACCACGTCGAAGCGCCGCGGCTGTTGGATGAGCTGCATGGCCGCGGCATCCACCAGGGCATGCTCGAGCTCGAGCTGCGGAAATTCCTCGCGCGCGATCCGCGTGGCTGTCTCGCGCCACAGCCGCGAGGTCTCCAGCACATTGGCCTTGTCCACCGAAGTCACCCGTCCGCGCCGAGCGCACGCCAGCCGGAAAGCCAGGCGCAGCACCCGCTCGATCTCGACGCGCGTGTAGCGACACAGGTCCGAGGCGGACTCCGCGTCGCGATGCTTGTCGCCGAAATAGATGCCTCCGGTCAGCTCGCGCACGAACAGGATGTCCACGCCCGGGAGCAGGCTCTCCTTCAACGGCGAGACAGCCGCCAACGCCGGATGCGTGCTGACCGGCCTCAGGTTGGCGAACACCCCCATCGCGCGGCGCAACTCGAGCAGCCCCTGCTCGGGGCGCAGCGGTGCTGCAGGATCCGACCACTGCGGCCCGCCGACAGCGCCGAGCAGCACGCCGTCCGCACCGCGGCACACCTGCAGTGTCTCCGCCGGCAGCGGCGTCCCGCGGGTGTCGATGGCGATCCCGCCGACGGCCGCCTGGCGAAACTCGAATCGATGGCCGAAGATCGCGGCGACCGCCACCAGCACCTTGCGCGCGGCCGCAGTTACCTCCGGCCCGATGCCGTCGCCCGGCAGCAGGGCGATCACGGCGCGCATTCACGGGCCTCCTCGAAACGTGCAATCGCCCCGGCCTGGCCGAGCAGCCAGCCCAGCGGGTCAACACCATGCAACATACAGTGGCGCGCGAAGGGCTCGACCTCGAAGGCCGCGCTGTCACCGTCGGGCAATCGCAGTGCGCAGGCTTGCAGGTCGATTTCGATCTCCGCGCCGGGGTGCGCGAGCAGCCAGGCATGCGGCTTTGCATCCAGCACTACCGGCAGCAGGCCGTTGCGCAGCGCATTGCTCCTGAAAATGTCAGCGATCCCGCTGCTGACCACCGCGCGAAAGCCGTAGTCGAGCAGAGCCCACGGCGCATGCTCGCGCGAGGAGCCGCAACCGAAATTGTGGCCGGCCACCAGGATCTGCGCACCGGCCGCTTCGGGCCGGTTCAGCACGAAGTCGGCGCGCGGCTGGTTGTCGGCGTCGCGCCGCCAGTCGGCGAACAGGTGCCGGCCCAGGCCACTGCGCTGGGTGGTGGTGAGAAAGCGTGCCGGTATGATCTGGTCGGTGTCGACGTTTTCGACCGGCAACACCGCGGTGCGTGAGCGCAACAGGGAGAGGGGCTCGATCATGCAATGCGCCTCTCGGCGGCCAGTAACGGCCGCGGGTCGGCCACCGCCCCGGCGAGCGCCGAGGCGGCTGCGGTCGCCGGACTGGCCAGCAACGTGCGTGCCCCCTGGCCCTGGCGGCCCTGGAAGTTGCGGTTGCTGGTGCTGAGCACGTATTGTCCGGCAGCGACGCGCTCGCCGTTCATC
>CAZOSZ010000199.1:0-4685 GCA_964582505.1 uncultured Ectothiorhodospiraceae bacterium
CTCGACGAACTGGAGGCGGCGCGCACCCGGGAAGGCGAGCGACTGGCGGTTGCGCTGGCGGAGCGCTGCGCGGCTGTGGCCGTGCAGACGGGCCAGGTGCGGGAGCGCCTGCCGGCGATCCGCGCAGGGCTCAGGGCAAGGCTGCTGGAACGGCTCGCCGGGCTGGACCTGGAGGCCGATCCAAACCGCCTCGAGCAGGAGCTGGCAATACAGCTCGGCAAGATGGACGTGGACGAGGAACTCGATCGGCTTGCGAGCCATATCGTCGAGGTGCAACGCATCGTCGGGGCCGCGGACAGCGACGCCAACGGGCGCCGCCTGGACTTTTTGATGCAAGAGTTCAATCGTGAGGCCAACACCCTGGGATCGAAGTCGGTCGACGCGGAAACCACCCGGATCGCTGTAGAGCTCAAGGTGCTGATCGAGCAGATGCGCGAGCAGGTCCAGAACATCGAGTGAGCCCGGCTTGACTGCGCAGAACCGCCTGTTCGTGATCTCGGCCCCCTCGGGGGCCGGCAAGACCAGCCTGGTCCGGGCCCTGATGGAGCGTGAGCCGGCGCTGCGTTTCTCGATTTCCTACACCACCCGCAGGCAGCGGCCCGGCGAGCAGCACGGCCAACACTATTTCTTTGTCACAGCTGAGCGTTTCCGGGAGATGCGCGACGATGGGGCCTTCCTCGAGCACGCGCAGGTGTTCGACAACCACTACGGCACCTCGCGCCAGCAGGTGAAGTCCTTGCTCGCAGCCGGCAACGGCGTGGTCCTGGAGATCGACTGGCAGGGCGCGCGCCAGGTGCGCGCGGCGATGCCGGAGTCGGTCGGGATCTTCATCCTGCCCCCATCCCGTGCCGAACTGGAACGGCGGCTGCGCGGCCGTGGCACGGACAGCGAGGCAGTGATCCGCCGCCGGCTGGCCGATGCAGCCTCGGACATGTCCCACTGGAGCGAGTTCCAGTTCGTGGTGGTCAACGACGATTTCGGCACCGCACTCCAGGCGCTGTCGGACATCGTCCGCGGGCACGGCGAAGCCAGCCGTGCCAGCCGGCCGGAGCTGGCGTCGATGGTCGCCGCGCTGGTACCATGATTCGCTCGTCCCGGATGAGCGGGACGCCCTTCTTCCTCGCAGAGAGTGCCATGGCCCGGATCACCGTCGAAGACTGTATGCAGAATGTCGACAACCTGTTCGACCTCGTGCTGATCGCGGCGCGGCGCGCCCGCCAGCTGGCGAATGGCGCCCCGTCCAGCCTGGACTGGGAAAACGACAAGGCGACGGTGCTGGCGCTTCGCGAAATCGCCGAAGGCGCGGTCGGCCACGACATCCTCAGCGAGCCTGAGCCCCAGGCCGCGCCGCGCGAGCCGGAGTCATTCAACCGTCCCATCCCCCCGATGGGAGACTGACCAGGGGGTTCCGGGCCCGTGGATTACGCCGCTTCCTTCCTGGCTCGACTGCCGAAAAGGAAGCGGGCCATCGGGCTCGACCGGCTGAACCGCCGCATGCAGCGCTACCTGCCGGCCGAACAGGTCGCGCAGGTCCTGAAGGCCTACGAGTTCGCCGCCAAGGCCCATGACGGCCAGCAGCGTCACTCCGGGGAGCCCTACATTTCCCACCCGGTTGCGGTGGCCACCATCCTCGCCGAGTTCAAGCTCGACGCCCAGACCTTGATGGCAGCGCTGCTGCACGACGTGATCGAGGACACCGGCGTGCCGAAGCACGACATCGCCTCGATGTTCGGCGAGGAAGTCGCGGAACTGGTCGACGGCGTCAGCAAGCTGGACAGGATCGAATTCCGGAGCCGCGCCGAGGCCCAGGCCGAAAGCTTCCGCAAGATGCTGCTGGCGATGGTCGGGGACATCAGGGTGATCCTGGTGAAGCTTGCCGACCGCACCCACAACATGCGGACGCTGTGGATCATGCCGCCGGAAAAGCGGCGTCGCATCGCTCGCGAGACGCTCGAGATTTATGCGCCGATTGCCAATCGCCTCGGCATGAATGCCATCCGTGTGGAACTCGAGGATCTCGGCTTCCGCTGCCTGCATCCCTACCGATACCGCGTCCTGGAGCGCGCGTTGAAGCGCTCGCAAGGCAGCCAGAAGCAGATCATCCAGAAGATTTCCCGTCGCTTCGACGAGAATCTCGGCGAGGCGCAAATCCACGCCAGGGTCTCGGGCCGCGAGAAACACATCTACAGCATCTACCGGAAGATGCGCGACAAGAAGCGCGCGCTCAACGAGATCGTGGACGTGTACGGCATCCGTGTCGTGGTGGATTCCGTGGATGACTGCTACCGGGCACTCGGCATCGTCCACAAGTGCTACAAGCCGATGCCCGGCCGGTTCAAGGACTACATCGCCATACCGCGCGTCAACGGCTACCAGTCGCTGCATACCACCTTGTTCGGGCCCGGCGGACTGCCCTGCGAGGTGCAGATCCGCACTGAGGACATGGACCGCGTGTCGGAATCTGGCATCGCGGCGCACTGGATGTACAAGACCGGCGGTGCGTCCGGCTCGCAGCCGCAGGTCAGGGCGCGCGAGTGGCTGGCGAACCTGATGGAGATGCAGGAGGGGGGCACCTCCGAGGAGTTCCTGGAGAGCGTCAAGATCGACCTGTTCCCGGACAAGGTCTACGTGTTTACGCCAAATGGCGACATCGTCCGGCTGCCGCGCGGCGCCACCTGCGTGGACTTCGCCTACGCGGTTCACACTGGCGTCGGCAACCGCTGCGTGGCGGCGCGCATCGATCGCCGCCCGGTGCCGCTGCGCACCGTGCTCAGGAACGGACAAACCGTGCAGATCATCACCGCCCGCGGCGCTTCCCCCAATCCCGCATGGGTGAACTTCGTGGTGACGGCCAAGGCGCGCACGGCGATTCGCAATTTTCTCAAGAACCAGCAGCGCCACGAGGCGGCCGACCTCGGCAAGCGCCTGCTCGACAACGCACTGCGCGAGTTCAAGCTGACAATTCGCAAGATCCCGGAGGCGCGGATGAGCGCCACGCTCGAGCTGCTCGGCTGCAACAATGTGCAGGAGCTCTACGAGCAGATCGGGCTGGGTGAGCGCATGGCCTCGCTGGTCGCTCGCCGCCTGCTGCCCGAGCAGCACGGGGACGCGGCCGATGGCCAGCCAGCACCGCTGGCCATCGCCGGCACCGAAGGGATGGTGGTGACCTACGGGCGGTGCTGCCACCCGATTCCCGGCGACACCATATTCGGCTACCTGAGCGCCGGCCGCGGTATCGTCATCCACCGGGACGACTGCGGCAACCTGGCCGAATTCCGCAAGCAGCCCGACAAGTGGATTGCGGTGGAGTGGGAGAAGCGGCTGAGCCGGAGCTTCCCCGTCGAGATCCGCGCGGAGGTGCGCAACCGCCTGGGCGTGCTGGCGGCGGTCGCTGCCAACATCTCCTCCACCGACACCAACATCGAGCACGTGCAGGTGGTGGAGCGCGACGGCGACAGCTCCTCGCTGATCTTCCTGCTGCAGGTGGAAAGCCGCGATCAGCTCGAGCGCGTGATGAAGAGCATTCACGCCATGCCGGACGTGCTCAGCGTGACCCGCACCAACACTTGATCGAGGAGCCCTCATGAGCCGCCGCAGCATCGCCACCGTGGAGGCCCCGGCCGCGATTGGCACCTATTCACAGGCGGTCGCCGCCGCAGGCGCCGTCTGGCTGTCGGGCCAGATTCCACTGGAACCGGGCAGCATGAAACTGGTGGAAGGTGATATCGAGGCCGAAGTCCGCCAGGTGTTCAGCAACCTGTCTGCGGTCGCGGCGGCGGCCGGCGCGACCCTCGATGATGCGGTCAGGCTGACCGTCTACCTGACGGACCTGGGCGATTTCGCGGCGGTCAACCGGGTCATGGAGGAACTGCTTCGTCCGCCGTACCCGGCGCGTGCCACGGTGCAGGTGGCGGGCCTGCCAAAAGGCGCCCGCGTCGAAATCGACGCCGTCCTGGTTCCCGGGAACTGAGCCCGCGGCCGAGCGCGTGGCGATCGCTCCGGAGGATCCCGTCACCCGGCTGACCGGCGTCGGGCCGGCCCTGGCCGGCAGGCTGGAGCGCCTCGGGGTGCGCAACGTGCAGGACCTGTTGCTGCTTCTGCCGCTGCGTTACGAGGATCGCACACGGGTGATCCCCATTGCCGCGGCCAGGCCGGGGCAGCGCGTCGCCGTCGAGGGTGAGATCCTGCTGGCAGAGGCCGTTCGGCGCCGCCGCGCGATGCTGCTGGTAGCGCTCGACGACGGCACCGGCACGCTGATCCTGCGGTTTTTCCATTTCACGGCGCGTCAGCAGCAGACACTTGGCCGCGGCGCACGATTGCGATGCTTCGGCGAGGTGCGCTCCGGGCGGCGCGGTCCGGAGATGGTTCATCCCGAGTACCGCGTGCTGGACGCGGCGCACACGACGCCCGAAGAGCCGTCCTTGACGCCGGTCTACCCGGGCACCGAGGGATTGCCGCAGTGGCGCATCCGGCAGCTCGTAGGTCTCGCATTCGCGGTCCTCGACGGCCGTCTGCCGGAACTGTTGCCGGCAGGGGCGCTGGCGGGCCGTGGCCTGCCGGGGCTGGAGGAGGCGCTGCGGCTGCTGCACCGGCCGCCACCCGAGTTCGATCCGGCCGCACTCGAGTCACCCGGGCATCCGGCGCGCCGCCGGCTGGCGATCGAGGAATTGCTGGCACATCAGTTG
>CAZOSZ010000200.1:0-4640 GCA_964582505.1 uncultured Ectothiorhodospiraceae bacterium
CAGTGCGCCGTGTCTGGCCGAGCTCGGGAAACTTCCTGCTGGCGCGTTTCTCCGACGCGGCGGCGGCGCTTGAGGCCTGCGAGGCGGCCGGCGTGCTGGTGCGCGACTTCAGTCGCCAGCCGCGGCTCGACGGCTGCCTGCGCATCACCGTCGGCACAGTGGCCGAGAACCGCCGGCTGCTTGCCGCGCTCGCCGGCGTGGCAAGCAAGGCGCCGGAGGTGAGACATGCATAGGGCGTTCACGCTGTTCATCGACCGCGACGGGACGCTGGTGGAAGAGCCGCCCGACGAGCAGGTCGACGCCGTCGAAAAGGTCCGCCTCGTGCCGGGCGTGATCCCGGCGCTGCGCCAGCTGGTGGATGCCGGCTATCGCCTGGTGCTGGTCAGCAACCAGGACGGGCGCGGCACCGATGCCTTCCCCGAGGCGCGCTTCCTGCGCGCCCACGATTTCATCCTGGCATTGTTCGCCAGCCAGGGTATCCGCTTCGACGCCGAGTTCATCTGTCCGCACTTCCGGCAGGATGGCTGCGCCTGCCGCAAGCCGGCCACCGGCCTGGTGACACGCTGGATCGCCGCCAATCCCCCCGACCTGGACCGCAGTTTCGTAATCGGCGACCGCGCCACCGACCTGCAGTTCGCGGAGAACCTCGGCCTGGCCGGCCTGCAGGTCGGCGACGGTCGCAACGGCACTTTGCGCTGGCACGAGATCGCACGCCACATCCTCGCCGGACTGCGCCGCGCGAGCGTCACACGCGGCACGGCCGAGACGCGCATCGGCGTCACGGTGGATCTCGACGATCCCCAGGGGCCGGTGCGCGCCGCGACCGGCATCGGCTATTACGACCACATGCTCGAGCAGGTCGCCCGGCATGGCGGCTTCTCTATGGAGCTCGAGTGCAGTGGCGATCTGCACGTCGACGAGCACCACACGGTGGAGGACGTGGCGCTGGCACTCGGTGAAGCGCTGCTCAAGGCGCTCGGCACACGCCACGGCATCCGCCGCTACGGCTTCGTGTTGCCGATGGACGAAGCGCGCGCCGAACTCGCCCTGGACCTGGGTGGCCGGCCCTACCTGGTGTTCGAGGGAGAGCTGCGCCGCGAGCGGGTCGGCGGATTGCCCACCGAGCTGGTGCCGCATTTCTTCCGCTCGCTGGCCGACAGCCTGCGCGCGTCGATCCATGTGCGGCTGGCCGGCGAAAACGATCACCACCAGGTCGAGGCTGCCTTCAAGGCGCTCGGTCGGGCGCTGCGCGAGGCCTTCCGCCGCGAGGGCGGTGGCTTGCCGTCCACCAAGGGAATGCTGGGGTGATCGTCGGCGAGCCGGTGATCCTCGATTCCGGCGGCGCGAACATCAGCTCGCTGCGCTTCGCGCTCGGCCGGCTTGGCTGCACGGCGGCGCTGACCGCCGACCCGGCACGGATCGCCAGCGCCAGCCACGTGTTCCTGCCCGGCGTGGGTGCGGCCGGGGCGGCCATGGACAGGCTCGAGCAACGCGGCCTGGCAGAGCAGCTGCGCGCCTTGCGCCAGCCGGTGCTCGGCATCTGCCTGGGGATGCAGCTCCTGTACCAGTCCTCCGAGGAGGACGGCGGGCAGCCTTGCCTGGGCCTGGTGCCCGGCCGCGTCCGCCGGCTTGAGTCCACCATCGACCGCCCGGTGCCGCACATGGGCTGGAACCTGACCAGCCTGTCCCCCGACAGCCCGTTGTTCGCAGGCCTGCCGCGCGCGGCACATTTCTATTTCGTGCACAGCTACGCGGCGCCGCCCGGCCACGACACGGTGGCGGTGGCCGACTACGGCGGCGAATTCACCGCCTTCGTGTCGCGCGGCAACTTCCACGGCGCGCAGTTCCACCCGGAGCGCTCCGGGCCGGCCGGCGCCCGGGTGCTGGCCAACTTCCTGGCGCTGTGAGGCGACCGTGGCACTCAAGCCCATTCCGGCCATCGACCTCAAGGGCGGCCGCTGCGTGCGGCTCCACCAGGGGCGATTCGACCGGTTGACCAGCTACCCCGTTGCGCCCGAGGAACTGGCCGGCCGCTACCTGTCGCTGGGCGTCGACTGGATCCACGTGGTGGACCTCGATGGCGCCCGCGACGGCACCGCCGGCAACCGCGATCTGGTCGCGCGCATGGCCGGCCTGGCGCGCAACCAGATTCAGGTCGGCGGCGGGATCCGCAGCCACGGCGACGTGGCGGAAGTACTCGGGCTCGGCGCAGGACGCGTGGTGGTCGGCAGCGCCGCCGCCGAGCGGCCCGATGAAGTGCGCGGCTGGCTGGCCGAGTTCGGCCCGGAGCGGCTGGTGCTGGCCTTCGACGTGCGCCTCGACGAACACGGCACGCCGTGGCTGCGCACCCGGGGCTGGACTGCCGACGCCGGAGTGTCCCTGTGGGAGGCGATCGCCACTTACCAGCCGGCGGGCCTGAAGCACCTGCTGTGCACCGATGTGGCGCGCGACGGTGCCATGGGCGGCCCGAACCTGGACCTCTACGCTGCATGCATGGCGCGCTTCCCGGGGCTCGAGCTGCAGGCTTCCGGAGGGATTCGCGACCTTGCGGACCTCGAGGCACTGCGCGCCACAAGCGCGGCCGGGGCCGTGGTCGGCAAGGCACTGCTCGATGGGTGCATCACCGAAGAGGAGATCCGCGAATTCTTGCGAAACGCATAATCCCCTGCCTCGACGTGCGCGACGGACGCGTGGTCAAGGGCGTCAAGTTCCGCGATCACCGCGACATGGGCGGCATCCTGGAGCTTGCCGGCCGCTATCGCGACGAGGGCGCCGACGAACTGGTGTTCTACGACATCAGCGCGAGCCCGGCCGGCCGCACGGTCGACCGCGACTGGGTCACGCGCGTCGCCGAATTGCTCGACATCCCGTTCTGCGTGGCCGGCGGCATCCGCGACCTCGCCACGGCCGAAGCGGTGCTGGCCGATGGGGCCGACAAGATCAGCATCAACACGCCCGCGCTGGAACAGCCGGAGCTGATCGAGGCGTTGGCGCGGCGCTTCGGGAGCCAGTGCGTGGTGATCGGCGTCGACAGCCGCAGGGAAGGCCATGACTGGCAGGTGGCGAGCCACACCGGCGACCCGCAACGCACGCGCTACGGCCGGCGGCGCACGCTCGACTGGGTACGCGAGGTGCAGGCGCGCGGTGCCGGCGAGATCGTGCTGAACTGCATGGATGCCGACGGGGTGCGCAACGGCTACGACCTCGAGCAGCTGGCGGCGGTACGCGAGGCCTGCGGCGTACCGCTGATCGCATCCGGCGGCGCCGGCGAGGCACGCCACTTCGTCGAGGTATTTCACCGCGCGCGCGTCGATGGCGCGCTCGCAGCCAGCGTGTTTCATTCCGGCCGGATCGCCATTCCCGCGCTCAAGGCGATGCTGGCCGCCCACGGCGTGGAGGTGCGACAATGAATTTCCCCGACCCGGACACCCTCGACTGGGCCAAGGGCGACGGCCTGCTGCCGGCGATCGTACAGCACGCCAGCAGTGGCGCCGTGTTGATGCACGCCTGGATGAATCGCGAGTCGCTGGCCGAGACCGTTGCCTGCGGCGAGGCGGTGTTCTACAGCCGCAGCCGCGGCCGGCTGTGGCGCAAGGGCGAAACCTCCGGTCACGTGCTCAGGGTGGTCGAACTGCGTGTCGACTGTGACGCCGACACGCTGCTGCTGCGCGCCGAGCCGGCCGGTCCGACCTGTCACCTCGGCACGCCGAGCTGCTTCGGCGCGCCCTTGTCCGCGACGCTGCTGGACGAGCTCGAGTCGGTGATCGACTCGCGCCTCGCCGAACGCCCGGCGGACAGCTACGTCGCGCGGATCGCGGCGGAGGGCCCGGCCCGCGCTGCGCAGAAGCTCGGCGAGGAGGCCATCGAGACGGCGCTGGCCGCGGTCGGCCGCGATGACGAGGGGCTGGTCGAGGAAGCCGCCGACCTGCTGTTCCACCTGCTGTTGTTGTTGAAGGTGCGCGGCCTGTCGCTGGCAGACGTGCTGGAACGGCTCGCCGCGAGACGGCGCTGATGGCGCGAGTGCCGTAGGAGCGGCTTCAGCCGCGACCCGGGCCGCGGCTGAAACCACTTCCGAGGTCGCAGCTGAAGCCGCTCCTACACTATGATGCGGCCGGATGAGCCTCGCCAAGTCCACGGCCGTCGTCGGCGGCAACACCCTGGCCTCCCGCGTCATGGGCTTCGTGCGCGACGTGGTGTTCGCGCGCATATTCGGCGCCGGCGCCGGCATGGACGTGTTCGTGGTCGCCTTCCAGATCCCGAACTTCCTGCGCCGGCTGTTCGCCGAGGGGGCGTTCTCCCAGGCCTTCGTGCCGGTGCTCTCCGAATACCGCTCACAGCGCCCTCACGAGGAAGTCCGGGCGCTTGCCGGCAGCGTCGCGGGCACCCTCGGCGTGGTGCTGTTCTGCGTCACCCTGGCGGGCATCATCGCCGCACCGCTGTTCATCATGCTGTTCGCGCCCGGCTTCGCCGGCGAGCCGGACAAGCTCGAGCTGGGCAGCGCGATGCTGCGGCTGACCTTTCCTTACCTGCTGTTCATTTCCCTGACCGCACTGGCCGGCGGCATCCTCAACACCTACGGCCGCTTCGGCGTGCCGGCCTTCACCCCGGTGTTCCTCAACCTGGTGCTGATCGGCGCGGCG
>CAZOSZ010000201.1:0-4613 GCA_964582505.1 uncultured Ectothiorhodospiraceae bacterium
GGGCTGGCCGCCGACCACGCCGGTCACGGTGCCCGGGGCCTCGAGCGGGAACTCGAGCACGACGTCGCGGCCGCTCAAATGCAGCGCCGCCGGCGGGCGGCTGCCCGGAGTCACGACGAACACGTGCAGGAAGGCCCCGCGCCGTCCGGCCACCAGCTCGAGGCCGCCGACGGTCTCGACGAGCTCGGCCGCCGGGCCCCAGTCCTCGACGAAGCCATCCAGCGTCGGTACCGCGGGGAGCGGGTGCAGATAGATATCCGCGGCCCGCCCGCGTCCCGGTGCCCAGCGATCCGGGTCTGCCGCAAAGTCGACCGCTGCCGGACCGAGCGCCGCCGCCAGCAGGCGCACCGTCGAAAGCAGCGCCTGGGCTTCGCCGTCGCGCAGCGCGGTCTCGACCTCCCGGGCGTACTGGCAGCCGGCCCAGGGCAGCAGCAAGGTCACCAGGCTGACGGCCAGCAGCTGGCCGGCGAGCCTCATGCCCCGTCGCCGTCCCGCCAGCGGTAGCCCAGGCCGTAGACCGTCTGGATGGCCTCGAAGGCCGGGTCGAGCGCCTCGAACTTTCGCCGGATGCGCTTCACGTGGGACGTGATGGTCGCGTCGTCGAGCACCACGCGGGCCGCATCCATCAGCTGCTGGCGGCTCTTCACGTGACCGGGGTGTCGCGCCAGCGCGTGCACGATCCAGAATTCGGTCAGCGTCAGGCCCGGGTCGCGATCGTCCCAGCGTGCCTCGAGCCGATCCGGGTCGAGGCGCAGCTTGCCGCGCTCCAGTGCACGGCCACCGGAGGGGGGCTCGGTCAGCGCCTGGACGCGACGGAACAATGCGGCGATCCGTGCCAGCAAGTGCGGCAGGCTGATGTCCTTGGTCAGGTAGTCGTCCGCACCCAGCCGCAGTCCGGACACCGCATCGAAGTCGCTGTCGCGCGCGGTCAGGAAGATCAGCGGCAAGGACGGTGCACGGCTGCGCAGCTCGCGGCAGAGCTCGAAGCCGCCCTCGGGCTCCGCGCCCAGACTCACGTCGATCACCACCAGGTCGGGCAGGCGCGCGTCGAAGGCGGCCAGCGCCTCGCGGCGAGCAGCAAAGGCGCTGACCCGGTAGCCGGCGCGCCGGAATGCGTCCGCGTAGTTGTCGCGGATCGCCGGTTCGTCTTCGACGATGGCGATGTGCTGGCTCATCCGCTGGGGGTTCCCGCCGTCAGGATTCGCCACATTCTATCCGAGCTGCGTCCGGTTCCCGCCCGCGAGGGGCCGCACGGCCCTGCTGAAGTGTGGACCGTAATCCCGCCAACAGGAGTCTTGCGATGAATCTGCCCTACCCGGATCGCGTGCCGCCCGGACCCGGTCAGCGCTCGCGCCTGCCGGATCGCCGCCGGGCCCATGACCTGCTGACGCGGCTGGCGCGCGCGCGGCTCGTCCACCTGCTCGGCCGGCGCGGCCAGCCACTCGCGGACTGGCTGCCGCTGTGAACGGCGACCTCGCTCAGCTGCACTGTGTGCGCCACTGGCTCAAGGCCAGCGTATTGCCTTCGCTGTCGCGGAAGAACACCAGCCAGAATGCGTGATTATCCTCCTGGTGGACCACGAAGGGCTCCCGGAGGATCTCGACGCCCTGACTGCGCAAAGCCTCGCAGTCCGCGTCGATGTCGCCGCTGTCGAAATACAGCACGGAGCCCGGGTGATCGAACTCCGGCGACGGCGGCAGGGCGAGCATGATGCGCACCGAGCCGGCCAGGACGAAGGCCATGCCCGGGTGCTCGGACAGCACGTCGAGGCCGAGCACGTCGCGATAGAAAGCCACCGCACGATCGAGGTCCCTCGCCCGCATGGACACCTGCGCAATGCCCGGCAAGTTCGGTCGTTGCGATCTGGTCGTCGCATTCATTGCTCGGGCCCCCTGTTCCGAGTCCACCGGCCGCTTCGCATTCTACCCCCGACGCGATTCGGCCGTTGCCGGGACTCAGACTTCCCCGGCAATGCGCAGAATCGCTTCCAGGCTGCGCTCGACGTCGTCCTCCGTGGTGGCCCATGACGATACGCTGACGCGCATCGCGGCACGCCCTTGCCAGAGTGTGCCGCTGCACCAGCAGGTGCCTTCGGCCTGCACGGCGTCGATCACCCGTCGGGTCTGCTCGTCGGAGCCGAACGACACCAGCACCTGGTTGAGCACGACCTCATTGAGAATCTCGTGGCCGGCCGCCTCGAGCGCGGCGGCGAAGCGCCGCGCATGGACGCAGCAGCGCTCGATCATCGCCGCCAGGCCCAGGCGGCCCAGGTGCTTCAGCGCCGCCCACACCTCGATACCGCGCGCCCGCCGGGACAGCTCCGGACCGAACCGCGAAGCCTCGCGGCGGTCCTCGTCGGGCAGATAGGCAGCGCGAATCCCCATGGCGCCCTGCAGCGCGACGGGATCCCTGACCAGCGCCAGGCCGCAGTCGTACGGTACATTGAGCCACTTGTGCGCGTCCGTGGCCCAGGAGTCGGCCAGCGCCATCCCCTCGACCAGCGGCGAGTAGCGCGGCGATGCAGCCGCCCAGAAGCCGAAGGCCGCGTCGACGTGTACCCAGGCGCCGGCGTCACGGGCCCCGGGAATGATCGCGGCCATCGGGTCGAAGGCGCCGGTGTTCACGTTGCCGGCCTGCAGGCAGACGATCGCCGGAGCAGTGATTGCCGGAAACGCATCGGCGCGCATCCGGCCCTGGCCGTCCACGGCCACACGGGTGACGCGCTCGCGGCCGAGCCCGAGCAGTCCGATCGCCTTGAACAGCGTCGAGTGCGCTTCCTCGCCGACGATGACCTGGATCTCGGGCGCGCCGTACAGGCCCCGCGACTCGACGTCCCAGCCCGCGCGTGCGAGCAGTGCATGCCGGGCGGCGGCCAGGGCGCAGAAGTTGGCGATCGAGGCCCCGGTGACAAACGCGCCGCCGGTGCCCGCCGGCAGCCGGGCGATCTCCGTGATCCAGCCGAGCGCGACCTCCTCCAGCCGGGCCGCGACCGGCGAACCGGCCCAGTGGTGCGCGTTCTGGTCCCACGCGGTGGCGAGCCAGTTGGCTGCCACCGCGGCAGGCAGTGCGCCGCCGACGACGTAGCCAAAATAGCGACCGCCGGTGTTTGCCACCGTGGCAGGCGAACCGGCCTCATCGAGCATCGCCAATACGTCCTCGGCGCGCGTCGGCAGGTCCTGCAGCGGCGCGACGAAGCGGTCGAGCCCGTCAAGCGCCGCGGCGTCCGGCCAGACACTGCGATCCGGCAGATCGTCGAGGTAGCGGATCGCCCGCGCGGCGGCGTCTTCCATCAGGTCCATGGCAGAACTCCCGCTGATGATGCCAGGCACCCGTCGGGCGCCAGGGTCTCAGAAGGCATTGAAGCCAGTGAGCTCCCGCCCGACCACCAGCTCGTGGATCGTCTCCGTGCCCTCGTAAGTGATCACGCTTTCGAGATTCAGCATGTGGCGGATCGGGCAGTACTCGGCGCTGATGCCGGCGCCGCCGAGGATGTCCCGCGCGTCACGCGCAGCGTCCAGCGCCATGCGCACATTGTTCCACTTTGCCAGCGAGACCTGCGCGGGCCGCATGCGCCCCGCGTCTTTCAGCCGGCCGAGATGCAGCGACAGCAATTGCGCCGTGGTGATGCGCCGTGCCATATCGGCGAGCCTGCGCTGCACGGTTTGCGTGTGGGAGACGGGACGGTCGAACAGCAGTCGCTCGTTGGAGTAGTCCAGCGCTTCCTTCAGGCAGGCCTGCGCCGCGCCGATCGCGCCCCAGGTGATGCCGTAGCGCGCCTGGGTGAGGCAGCCGAGCGGGCCCTTCAGGCCGCTGGCACCCGGCAGCAGGTTCTCCGCCGGGACACGCACATTGTCGAAAAACAGGGAGGAGGTGACCGAGGCGCGCAGCGAAAACTTGCGATGAATCTCCGGCGCCTCGAAGCCTTTCGTGCCCTTCTCCACCAGGAAGCCGCGAATGCCATCATCGGTGCGCGCCCAGACGACCGCCACGTCAGCGATGCTGCCATTCGTGATCCACATCTTGGCGCCATTGATCACCCAGTCGCCGCCGTCGCGCTTCGCGTGCGTCTTCATGTTGCCCGGGTCCGAGCCGCCGTGAGGTTCGGTCAGCCCAAAGCAGCCAATCGCCTCGCCACGCGCGAGCGCCGGCAGCCAGCGCTGCTTCTGTTCCTCCGTGCCATACGTATGGATCGGCCACATCACCAGGCCCGATTGCACCGAGACGAAGCTGCGGATGCCCGAGTCGCCGCGCTCCAGTTCCTGGCAGATCAGCCCGTAGGAGACGCCGTTCAGTCCGGCGCAGCCATAGCCTTCCAGCGAGGAGCCGAGCAGGCCGAGCTCGGCGAGCTCCGGCACCAGCTCCGCCGGGAAGCGATGCTCCTCGAAGCACTCCCGGATGATCGGCAGCACACGCTCGTCGGTGAAGCGCGCGACGGTGTCCTGCACCATCTGCTCGTCCTCGCTCAACTGGCTGCGGACATCGTAGAAATCGAGGGGATCGACGGAACTCACGCTGGCTACTCCGCAGGGGATCGGCGCGTTCGCGCGCCAGGCGCGACATTCTAGCCGAGGAGCGGGCGGACGGCTGCAGGAGCGGCTTCAGCCGCGACCGGT
>CAZOSZ010000202.1:0-4609 GCA_964582505.1 uncultured Ectothiorhodospiraceae bacterium
GCCACATCAGGTGGCGCATGTACTGGTAGTTCTCCCAGGCCTCCATCAGGTTCGGCCGCATCCAGGACAACCAGTCTCCCAGTGCCGCCTTGACCGGCCCATTCAACTCGATCAGGTCCCGCAGCTCCTCGCCGTTGAGCAGATTGATCGTGCGCCCTGCCTCCGGCAGGTCAGTGACGATGGTGGAAAGCCCAAGTTCGCCGCTGATCATCTCGTTTTCGTCGCTGACCGGTTCGGCCAGTGCGCGTGCCTGGGTGAGCAGATGCTGCGTCTGCAATCGCAGCAGGAACTCATAAGCGTCGAGGATGGGCTCCGGATCGCAATTCGGCTGCGCCCGGCTGCACTGCGTCGCGGCACCACGAAGATGCCCGAGCGCCGCCTCCATGCGCGGCTGTGCGTCACCGGGGCTGTCCTCCAGGCCCGCCTGCAGGGCGGCCAGAAACTCCGCCTGCGCTGCGCTGATCAACGCATCGCTGTCGTCGGCCCGCCACTCCACATTCGCTTCTGGAGAAGCATCGACGCCTGTCTCCGGCGCTGTCGGAGCCTGGGCGCAGGCGGCAAGCAGAATCAGTGGCAGCAGGTACCCAGGTCGCAGCACAGGCGTGTCCGTCACGGCAATGAGTGACAGTGCAACGCTACACAGCCGCGCCCGTGGCGGCAAGCACCCGCGCTCCTCACGGGGTTGACCCTGCGGGCATCGGAATCCGCGAGATGCTCTCCCGGATCGAGCTTTCCCGCTGCTCCAGCATTTTGAAGAGACCGTCCACCGCCTTGCGAGTGACGTAGTCGTCCAGGTTATTTGGAGTCACCGGCGGCAGCGTGCTGTGGGGGGCGCCGGCCGCCAGCGCGGCAATGTCGGGATCCTGCAAGAGCTCCTCGTAGAGTTCCACGGCCCCGTTCATCTCCAGCCGCTCCGAGATCATCGGCTGCAGGGCATTGTGGACTGCGCCGCCGGCCTTTTCCCGCAGGTAATCGGTGGTGGCGGTTCTGCCGGCGGCGAACAGGCCTCGGGCGTCCGCCTGGTCCATTTCCCTCAGCACCGACTGCAGAATGGGCCCGGCGCCGGGCACCGCGTGCTCAGCAGCCCTGTTGATCAAGGTTTCCAGCAGCGCCGCCTTGGGATTGCGGTGGAGGTCGCGCGCCACATCGATCACCAGGCCCACCGGCGGGGGCAGCAGGATGCGCACCAGGGGGTTATCCAGGTAGCCGCCCTCGGCGGCGAGCGCCTGGATCACCAGATCCACGCCGACGAAGAATTGGCGACTGAAGTGGACGGCCAGGGTATTGCGGAATGCTTGCTGGGCGCCGTGTTTCACATTGTCCAGGCCGCCGGCACAGCCGACCAGCAGCAGGTTCGCCGCCAGCAGGTGCAACAGGCGAAAGCTTCTGTCGTGCATGGTCAGCAAGCAAGGCCGCGTCATCAGAGCCCTTCCACGTACCGGGCCATTCGCGCGCGCATTTCTGCGTCTGGCAACCGCCCGAAACCGGCGGCCATATTGTCGGCGGCGTGCCTGGGATTCGATGTGGCCGGGATCGCGCACGTCACCGCCGGGTGGGATACGACGAACTTGAGGAAGAACTGCGCCCAACTCTCGCAGTCGAACTCCGCCACCCACCCCGGCAGGTCCCGCCCCCTCACCCGCGGGAAGAGATTGCCGCCGCCAAAAGGCCGGTTGACCAGCACGGCCATGCCGCGCTCCCCGGCCAGCGGCAGCAGCACTTGCTCGGCGCCGCGCGTCGCGACGTCGTAATTGAGCTGCACGAAGTCCAGCGTCTCGCCGGCCATGACCTCGGCAAACTCCTCGTATTGGGCCGGGTTGGAGGTCGTGATGCCGAGATAGCGGATCCGGCCCCGCTCCTTCCACTGGCGCAGCGTCGGCAGATGGCTGCGCCAGTCACGCAGGTTGTGGATCTGCATCAGGTCCATCCGCTCCACCCGCATCCGGCGCATGGATCGCTCCATCTGCTCGATGCCTTCGTCCCGGCCGTAGGTCCACACCTTGGTGGCGGCGAAAAGCCGCTCGTGTTCGCCAAGTTCGGCCACCAGGTCGCCGGTCACCTCCTCGGCCTCGGCGTACATCGGCGAGGAGTCGATCAGGGTGCCGCCGCGGTCGAAGAACACCCGCAGCACTTCGCGCAACGGTGCTCGCCTGGCGGCGTCGGCCCCCACGTGAAAGGTCTGCCAGGTGCCCATGCCGATCACCGGCAAGTGCTCGCCGCTGGAGGGAATCGGCTTGCGGATGGGTGACAGGGTGCCGGCGATCGCGGTCGCCCAGGGAGCCAGGCCGCCAAGAGCCAGGGTTGAGCCCGTGGCCCGCAGCAGCTCGCGGCGTGTGATCATGGCCTGTCCTCCTCCGTCAGCCTCGTCCGGGATACTAACGGTCGGCAGTATTCAGAGGCAAAGGCAAGGGCGAGTCGATGGTCGCGCTGCGAGGATCGACCTCCTTGCCCATGAGGAACGATCGACTCGTCGACTTGGGAGACCGGGCTCCGGCGTCCTATTTCAACAAGGCCAGCGCTGCAATCGTGGCTTCCCGGACGTCATCCACGGCCCGGGACACCCGCTGTGCAGCAAGTTCGTCTTTGCCGAGTGCCGCCCATTCAGCCCCCCAGGTCGCCGACAGCGAGTTCGCCGCCGTTTCAACAATGGGCGGCATGATCGTAGCGAGGTCGTCGACCAGCAGCACCTTCGCCCAACCGAGCCGGGGGTTGCCACGGACTTCATCTTTGTCGTAGTGCAGAAAGAACACGATCTCGTGAACCTCGCCCAAGGTCACCAGCATCTCGAACCCCGCCTGGCGGACATTGCGGTTGTGCTCGGTGAGTTCGTTTCGCCACGTGTTATAGGACAGGCTGAGGATGGCGAGTACTAAACTGATGATTGCGACGATGTTTCGCCTGACCTGGTCCTTGAATGAGGTCAGCATGACTTTCTCCTGCAGCTCGAAATCAGTCTTGCCGGGAAACCACTTCTCGCGTGCACGACCTGGAATTGTCGCACTCCCAGGCAAATCCCGGCCTGCTGCGCCGCCATGATTCGCGGGCGCCGGCAGTTAATGCAGGTAAACAGACACGCCGAGCGACCGATTCATTACAACGACCCTGCGACCAGCCACCCCAGGGGAGCAGCGTGTTCAGGCGACGATGGGATGCTTACCGCCGAGATGATCGGCCGCGTCAAGACTGATGAAGCGAGGCAATCAAGGGACAACGGACCTCACCTGATGATGCGCAGCACTCTGCGACCAACCGGCTCAGGACGTTTTCGATCCGCTGCAGATCGGCGATCCTGGCGCGGACGTCTCCGAGCTTCCGTTCGGCCCGCTCGCGCGCCTCGTCGCATTGCGACCCATCCTCGAGCTCGAGCAGCTCCGCCACCTCCGCGAGATCTCCTCTCGCTCCGGCAGCGTCAGCGCCCGACGCGAGCGACAGCGCGCCACCGGCGCCACGCCGCCGCGCTCGGCGACCACCCCATGAATGACTCCGCCGGTCCGGTCGAGCGCCCGGCCAATCTCGGCACAGGACTCTCCCGCCTGCCAGTGTCGCCACACCTCGGCTTTGAATGCCGCCGTCAGCCACGCACCACGACTCATCAATGCAACCTCCTATTCCACGGAAAGTGTAGGGTGTCGCATCGACCGGTTGAGAACGCCCCTCTTTATTCGTCTTATCCGCCGATGATCGAGCCGGGCGATCCGCTATCGAGTTCGCTGTACCGGCTCATCTCCGGCCGCGAAGTCCATCCAAGTATCCGCATGCCGCAAGGCGACCGCATGTTGCCGGAATCCGATATCGAACTGATCGAGGCCTGGATCCGGCAGGGCTCGCAGGATAGCTAAGTCTCGGCATTGCCGCAGCTTCATTCGCGATTCCGCGGCACGACGAGCGTTGGCCGTGAAGGGCCCGCCGCAGTTACCGTTTCCGACCCGGGTCGGGATTCAGGAACACCGAGCGGGGCCTGTGGTGGCGGGTTGACGAATATCAGCCGGTATTTGCCGACGGCGATCCTGGCCCCGTCGTCCAGGCGGCAGCGCTTCACGCGGCGGCCATTGACGAAAGTGCCGTTCGTGCTGTTGAGATCGACGACCACCCAGCCACCCTCCTCACGCGCAATGAGCGCATGCTGGCGGCTCAGGAACTTGCTGTCGATGGCGACCTCGCAACTCGGGTCGCGTCCGACCAGATTGCGGGATTCGTGCAACACGAATTCGCCGATCGGCTGTCCGCGATGCGTCACCTTCAGGTGCGGCAGACTCGGCGGCTCCTCCGCCGAGAGGCCGGTCGACTCCGCGGTCGACGGCGCCCGCTCGTCCCACTTCAGCTCGCGCACGACGTCCTTGAGGAGTGCAGCAGAGACTCGCTGCTGTCCCTCTACGACGCAGCCGACCAGCGCCGTGTCGCACAGCAGATTGATGAGGCGCGGCACGCCGTTGGTGTGCCGATGAATGATCTCGTCGACTCCCGGCGCGAAGGCCCGGTCATAGTCGCCTCCTGCCACGCTCATGCGATGACGAAGGTAGGCCCCGACTTCCTCGCAGGTCAGCTCGTCGATGTGGAAGCGAAGCCGGCAGCGTTGCCTGAGTTGCTCGAGCTCCGGCGCATCGAGCAG
>CAZOSZ010000203.1:0-1440 GCA_964582505.1 uncultured Ectothiorhodospiraceae bacterium
CCTTCCCGGGTGCGCTGATCGTGCGGCCGAGCGTGATCTTCGGACCGGGGGACGCGTTCGTCGCCGCGCTCGCGGGCGTGTCGCGGCTACCGGTGATCCCGCTGTTCGGCCGCGGCGCGACGCGGCTGCAGCCGGTGCATGTCGACGACGTGGCGCGCGCGATCGCGGGGCTCGTCGAGGGCGGGGGCCGCGGCCGCGACACCTTCGAGCTCGGCGGCGCCGAGGTCCTGAGCTATCGCGAGATCCTCGTGGCCGTGCTGCGTCGTCTCGGGCGCCGCCGATTGCTGCTGCCGGTGCCCTTTGCGGCCTGGCGCGTCATCGCGGCCATGCTGCAGCCGCTGCCCAACCCGCCGCTGACGCGCGACCAGGTCATCCTGATGGAGCACGACAATGTCGTCGGCGAGGGCGTCGGCACCTTCGCCGACCTGGGGTTGTCGCCGGCCGCGTTCGTCGCCAGCCTGGACGCGCTGCTGGAGAGCGGGTCCGGCGTTGGCCCGAGCCGGAGCGCTCCATGAACGATGTCCGGCGGTTGGCCGGATCGCGGTGCTGCAGCGGGATCGACTTGCTGTGGAGTCGCATTGAGCGCTGCCGAACCGGCCCGGAGGTCAACTCATGAAATCGATCTCGCTGGCGGCCCTGGCCGTACTGATGATGCTCGCCTGCGGCGTGCGCCGAGGACGATAGCGGGACACTGAGCCGGCCTTCGACGAGGAACTCGCCCGGTCGGTCGGCGCGGACGACTACGGGATGAAGTAGTACGTGCTGCTGATCCTGAGGATGCACTTCTGAAGCGGCCCGACCCGGCTCTCGCCCGGCGCCAGCCGGGCGATAGAAAATCTCGCTTATTCTTCTGATTTTCATAGATAAAAACACTTGGACTCCGGGCGCGTTCTGGGCCATGATACTGTACATTCGTACACGTCTATGGGGCCCCGCCGATGGACCTTGCAGAACTTCGAAAGCTCAACCCCGAAGGCTTCGCCCGCCAGGCCCGCGTGGCGTCGCTGGAGAGGCAGATCTCCACCCTCGCCGCCCATATCCACGCCGCCAGCTACCGGCTCATCGAAATGCTCGGCGAGTTCGAGGCGCGGCACTCGACGGCCGCGCACATGGAGCGTCTGGCCAAGCTGTATCGGCGTTATGGGGAGAACGCGGCGGCGCTGGCCCAGCATCGCGATCGTTCCTTCCGCCACTGGGAGGAGGAGGACGGCATGGTGTCGATCCATGTCCGCCTGCCGGCCGAGCAGGCGGCGGTGGTGCTGAAGGCCATCGAGGCGGCGAAGGCGACGCTGGATGGGCGGGATGCGGAGGAGCTCATCGTCGAACGGTGGGAGCAAGGACAGGACGATGCGGAGGAGATCGTAGGAGGGCCTTCAGGCCCGACCCCGGTCGCGGCTGAAGCCGAGGTCGCGGCTGAAGCCGAGGTCGCGGCTGAAGCCG
>CAZOSZ010000203.1:1540-4604 GCA_964582505.1 uncultured Ectothiorhodospiraceae bacterium
GGTCGCGGCTGAAGCCGAGGTCGCGGCTGAAGCCGAGGTCGCGGCTGAAGCCGCTCCTACAGTTTGCGGCGAGCTGGAGGACGTTTCCGCGGAAACGCGGCTGGCGCGGTTGGCCGATGCTTTCGTGCGGGTGGCCGAGGCCTGGCTCGAACCGGATGGCCGGCCGCGCTCGATCGCGGAGAAGTACCAGGTGCACGTGCACCTGGACCTGCGGCGCGGGGCCGACGGGCCGGTGGAGGATCCGGATGCGCCGGCGCTGGCGGCCGGGACGCTGCGGCGGCTGGGCTGCGAGGCGGCGCTGGTGACGGTCCTTCATGACGGCGACGAGATTCTCTCGGTGGGGCGCCGGACGCGCGCCATTCCGCCGGCGATTCGCCGGGCGCTGCGGCTTCGCGATCGTGGCTGCCGCTTTCCGGGCTGCACGCATACCCGCCATGTCGACGCGCACCATGTCAGGCACTGGGCGGACGGTGGCGAGACGAAGCTGTCGAACCTGGTGGAGCTCTGCGGCCGGCATCACCGGCTGCTGCATGAGGGCGGCTACGGGCTGCGGAGGACCGACGACGGCGCGCTGGTGTTCACGCGGCCGAACGGCGAGCGCATTCCGGAGGTGCCGCGACCGTTCGTGCTGGAGGGGGACGTGGTCGATCTGCTGCCTGAGCGGCAGCGGCGCGTTTCCGCGGAAACCTGTTGCTGCCACTGGGATGGCAGGCGGCCAGACTACGGGACGATGATCGAGTGCCTGGATCAGGCGGCTCGGCGGGGGCGTCGCGGCTGACGAGTCGCGGCTGAAGAGTCGCGGCTGAAGAGTCGCGGCTGAAGCCGCTCCTACGACATTGTCAGACGACGTTACCGATCGGGCGTCAGGCGGGTGCTTTTGCTTCGTAGCCGGCCCTTCCGGCAAACCGCGCCATCGCGCCCACTGCACCGTCGAGCTCTTCCGCCAGCCGCACCAGCCGGCCCGGCGGCGAGCGCTTCGCCTCCTCAGCGGCCTTGCGGGTGATGAGATCCGCGAGCGCCTGGTAATACCAGAGCAGCTCCGGCACGAGCGTCGACAGGTCCGCGTCCTGCTTGTCGGGGACCAGGCGCTGCCAGTACGCCTCCGGCGGCCGGCCTTCCCGCTCGTTGGTGCGCAGGTCCATCAGGATCGCGCGGGTGTTGTGCAGCTTGTCCGCGGCCGTAACCAGCAGTGCACAGTAATCGTCACTGCCCTCAAGCGATGCCAGGTAGGCGCGCTTGAGTTCGGCCCACGACGTGTTGTCGTTGCCGGACGCGGGCATGGGTTCGGTGCAATGCGCGACGATCTCGGCCACCCGGTCGCCGAAGCGGCGGCGGATGTCGTTGAGCACCGGCTCGCCGCCGCAGTGCTCGACGGCGTCGTGCAGCAGGCCCGCGACCACGAGGTCCTCGAAGTCAGCGGGGACGGCGCCCTCGCCGGCGGCGGCGGCTTCGGTGACGAGGCTGGCAACCGCCATCAGGTCGGAAAGGTAGGGGATCTGGGTGCCCCTGCGGACGCGGCCCGCGTGGCACATGGCGGCATAGTCGAACGCAGCGTGGATCTTGCGCGTGAACATGGGCGTCCTCTCGGCGTCGGCTGCCGCAAGTCTAATGGGAAATCGGGTCCCGGGGCACTGACAGGCACCGAAAAAGGACTAAGCTAGCAATCAGGCATGAGGTGCGGATTCCATGGCCAGGCCGCCGGAACAACTCGCTCGATCGCTGGCGGAGCTGCGTGCCTTGCAGGGACGCGGGCAGGAGGACTTGTCGTTCCGCATCCTGCTGCTCACCTCGTCGCTCGGCTCCGGGCACCTGATGGCCGCCGACGCAGTGGCGGCCGCGCTGCGCGAGGCCTGCGACGCAATCGAGATCGAGACGGTGGATTTCTGGTCGCTGATCGATCCGGAGGTGGCTGCGGCGGTGCGGCGGGCCTATTTCGATATTCTCATCGGCGAGCCGGAGCTGTACGACACCGTCTACCGCCTCGACCAGCAGTCCTGGCGCGGCCTGTTCGATGCCGGTCTGTCGCTGCCGGAGCCGCTGGAGACCTTCATTGACCACGTCTGCGCGCGGATCGCGCGGGCCGACGATACTGCATCGGAGCCCGCCACCGGGGAGCGGCATCCCTCGGACCGGTTGTTGATGCAGCAGATGTGCACCTCGCTGGTGCGCCGGCGACGCCAGCGACCGGCGTTGCAGGCGATGGTGCGCGCCACGCTGTTTGGCTGGATGTGGGCGCGCCTGTCGCGCCGCCTGGAACAGCGGGTGATCGCTTTTGCACCCGACGCGGCCGTGGCGACCCAGATGGCCCCGGCCGCACTGCTGGCCTCGATCCTGCGGCGGCGCGGACTCGGGCTGCCCCTGATCGCGGTGGCGACCGACTTCGGCATCCACGACTTCTGGCTGCGGCGTGGCATCGGCTGTTTCTGCGTCGCCCACGAGGCGGTGACGCGCAACGGCCTGCCGGCCGGCAGCGAGATCCACGTCACCGGCATCCCGCTGATGCCGGCCTTCCGCCACCCGCCGGAACGCGGCGAGGCGCGCGCGGAATTCGGGCTTGCTCCCGAGCGGCCGGTGGTGCTGGTGGCCGGCGGCGGACTGGGGCTGGGCGTCGTCGAGCTCAGCGGGCGCATTCTCGACGAAGTGCCGGATGCGCTCGTGGCGGCGGTGAGCGGGCGCAATGGGGCGGCCGAAGCCGAGCTGCAGGCGCTCGCATCCCGCCATCCCGGCCGACTGATCGACTGCGGCTGGACCGATCGCATGCCGGCCTGGCTGCGCGCCGCGGACGTGGTGGTCGGCAAGCCGGGCGGGCTGACGGTCGCCGAGTCGCTGGCCTGCGGGCGCTACCTGCTGGCAGTCAGAGGCCCGGGCGGCCAGGAAGGCTTCAATATGCGTTTTCTCGCCGAACACGGCGCCGGCGAGCTGGTGCGGGACGAGCGGCTCGGTGAGCGCCTGCGCGCCCTGCTCGCCGATCCCGTGCAGCTTGGGATCCTCGAGACGCGTGCCGCGGCGCTGGGCCGGCGCGATGGCGCGGTGCGGATCGCTGCACTCGCGCTCGATGCGGCCC
>CAZOSZ010000204.1:0-4603 GCA_964582505.1 uncultured Ectothiorhodospiraceae bacterium
TCAGCTCGATGTTCGGCAAGGTCACGCGCATCGGCGTGCGCTCCAGCACGGTGCGCACTTTCGACGGCGCCGAAGTGATCGTGCCGAACGCCAACCTGATCTCCAACGAGGTGACCAACTGGACCCTGTCGGACATGCGGCGGCGCATGGAAGTGCTGGTCGGCGTGGCCTACGGCACCAATCCGCGCAAGGTCATGGCGCTGTTGCTGAACGTCGCGAAGGCCGACGAGCGGCTGCTCGAGAACCCCGCGCCCACGGTATTGTTTCTCGGCTTCGGCGACAGCTCGCTGGATTTTTCGCTGCGCGCCTGGACCGACGATTTCGACAACTACCTGACCATCAAGAGTGAGCTGAGCCTGGCCGTGCACGATGCCCTGTACGCCGCTGGAATGGAGATCCCCTTCCCGCAGCGCGACCTGCACCTGCGCTCGGTCGAGCCGCAGGCCGCAGCCCGACTCGCCAATCAATCGGGGTCAGAGACGGGTTCTTCCGGCTCGGAATCGGGGTCAGAGACGGGTTCTTCCGCCTCCGGTTCGGGATCGGGGTCGGGGTCGGAGACGACCGGGGGGACCTCGACGGGAACCACGCCCGGCTCGGCGTAGCGCTCGAACCACGCCAGGATGTTGGCGACCTTGGCCATCAGGTGCGTCGGCCGCGCGGCGATGTTGTGTGCTGCGTCCGGCACCCTCACCAGCACCGAGTCCACGCGGCGCAGCCGCAGCGCCTGGTAGTACTGCTCAGCCTCGGACATCGGCGTGCGGAAGTCCTGTTCGCCGCTCATCACCAGGGTCGGCGTACTGACATTGCCGACCAGCGACAGGGGCGAGCGGCGCCAGTAGTCCGCCTGCTCCTCCCACGGCGGTCCGTCAAACCAGTAGCGGTAGTAGAAGTTGTAGTTGTCGGCCGTCAGCGCAAAGCTGGTCCAGTTGATGACCGGCTTGACCACCGCGGCGGCCCGGAAGCGTTCGGTCTTGCCGACGATCCACGCAGTCAGCACTCCGCCGCCGCTGCCTCCGGTGACGTACAGCCGGCCGGGGTCGATGTAGCCGCGGGCCAGCACGGCGTCCACGGCGCTCATCAGGTCGTCGTAGTCCTGGCCGGGATAGTTCTTCTCGATCAGGTTGGCAAAGGCCTCGCCGTAACTGGTGCTGCCGCGCGGGTTGACGTACAGCACCACGTAGCCGGCCGCCGCGTACAGCTGCATCTCGGCCGAGAATCTCGGGCCGTAGTTGGCGTAGGGGCCGCCGTGGATCTCCAGGATCAGCGGCCAGCGCCGCGCCGAGTCGAAGCCCGGCGGCAGCACGAGCCAGGCCTGGATGTCCCGCTGATCGAAGGACGACTCCGCCCGGAAGGACTCCACCTGGCCGAGGCTGCGAAACGGCAGCAGGTCGTCGTTCAGGCGCGTCAGGCGGCGGATCCGTCGGCCGTCGCCTGCGGCGACGTCGGCCGGGAAGTCCGGCGCGGTGGCGGTGTAGGCAAAGGTGCCGAAGGCCGCAACGCTGAAGCTGCCGCTTGCGTACGGCCTGCCGATCGAGGTGCCGCCGACGTCGTCGGCCAGTTCGGTGATCGCACCGGTCACCACGTCGATGCGTGCCAGCCGCGTGCGGCCCTCGCGGTCATACAGGAAATAGACGCCGCGGCCGCGGCTGTCCCAGGCCGGCGCCCGGACGCTGGCGTCCAGCTCCGGCGTCAGCACCGTCACCTGGCGGTTGCTGCGATTGAGCAGGTAAAGGCGCTCGGTATGGAAGCCCATGCCGTTGTCGTCGAAGCCGGTGAAGGCGATTCGCCCGCCGTCGGGCGAGACCACCGGCGAGCGGTCCGGGCCGTAGCGCGTGGTCAGGACGCGCATCGTGCCGTCCTCGATCGAGATCTGCCAGAGATCCGAATCGAGCGGCTCGTATTCCCAGTCCGGGCGACGGTTGGCGGAAACCACCAGGGAAGTGGAGGTCGGCAGCCAGGCGGGCTCGCCGTCATGGTTGAACGGGCCGCTGGTGACCTGCCGCGGGGTGCCGCCGTCGGCCGGCACGACGAACACGTGGCGATAGCCCTTCTCCAGGAATCCGCGGCCGTCGGAGCGATACACCAGCGTGTCGATGAGCTTCGCAGCCTCCGCCCATTTCGCACCCTTCGGCTTGCGCGGCAGGGTGGCGAGCGGCGCGGCTTCCTCCGGCACCCGCATGGTGAAGGCGAGCTGCGCGCCGTCGGGCGACCACGACAGGCTCTCCGGCCGGCCGTTCGGACGGCTGATCGGCGCCGTCTGGCCACTGTCGATCCAGCGCACCCAGATATGCGTTTCGCCGTCGCGGGTGCCGATCCAGGCCAGCCGCTCGCCATCCGGCGACCAGCGCGGGTGGCTGATCCGTTCGAAGCCGGTGGCCATCGGCCGGTGCTGGCCGCCGTCCAGTCCAACCGACCACAGCGAGCCCTGCACCCGGTCGCTCATCCGGTCCATCGATTGCCTGATGTAGACGATGCGCTCGCCGTCGGGCGCAATCCGGGGGTCTTCCGCGTACTCCAGTGCGAACACGTCCTCGAGCGAGAACGGTGGCGCGGCGGTGGCGGCTGCCGCCACGCCGAGCGTGAGCAGCGGCAGCAGGGAACGCGCGGCTGCGATCGGGGTCATCAAACTCTCCGGGGCGACTTATTGACCACGGACCGCACTATAGCCCAGGCAGCGCGGCCTCTGTGCACCCCGGTGCGGCACCCGGCAGGTCGCTTTGCTGCACTGGCCGGCTGGCGTATGCTGTGGCGGCGCTGCCGGTTGGCGGCGGAAGAAACAACCGTGACCCGTTCCTGAGAGCCTCAACAGATGACGTCAATCTACGTGGGCAACCTGCCCTTCACCGCCACCGAGGACGAGGTGCGCGGCCTGTTTTCCCAGTTCGGCGACGTACAGTCGGTCAAGATCGTGACGGATCGCGAGACCGGGCGACCACGCGGCTTTGCCTTCGTGGACATGGAAGATGCCGACGCCGAGTCCGCGATCAAGGCCCTCGAGGGCCACCAGATGGGTGGCCGCGCGCTGAAGATCAACGAGGCTCGCCCGCGGGCGCCCCGGCCCCCGCGGCGCTGAACCCAGGGCGGCGCCGGGCTCGGGTCCGGTTCCGCCAGGTCTCGGTCAGGGCCGTCGCGCCTGCCGGCGCGGCGCAGGTTTAGTCTTGCGTTCGCGAATCCCGGCCGGCTGCCCCGCCAGGCCGGCGAAATCAAACAGCCCCGGGTCCATGAGCTGCGAAGGCGCGACATTGGCGAGCGCCGCGGCGATCGACTCGAGGCGCCGCGGGAACCGCCGCTCCCACTCGCCCAGCATCGCCTTGACCTCCTTGCGCTGCAGGGTCTCCTGGCTGCCGCAGAGCTTGCAGGGAATCAGCGGGAAATCCATGGCGCGCGCAAAACGCGCCAGCTCGCGCTCCCGGCAATAGGCCAGCGGCCGGATCACCACGTTGCGACCGTCGTCGCTCAACAATTTGGGCGGCATGGCTTTCAGGCTGCCGCCGAAGAACAAGTTGAGGAACAGCGTCTCCATGATGTCATCGAGGTGGTGGCCGAGCGCGATTTTGTTGAAGCCCTGCTCGGCAGCGAAGCTGTACAGTGCCCCGCGCCGCAGCCGCGAGCACAGGCCACAAGTGGTCTTGCCTTCCGGAATCACGCGCTTGACCACGCTGTAAGTGTCCTGCTCGAGGATGTGAAAGGGGACGCCGAGCGCGCCGAGGTAGTCGGGCAGCACGCGGGCCGGGAAGCCGGGCTGCTTCTGGTCGAGATTGACGGCGATCAGCTCGAAGCAGATCGGCGCCGAGCGCTGCAGGGACCGCAGCAGGCTGAGCATCGCGTAGCTGTCCTTCCCGCCGGACAGGCAGACCATGACGCGATCACCGTCGGTGATCATGCCGTAGTCCTCGATGGCCTTGCCCACCTGGCTGCGCAGCCTGGATTCCAGGCGGCGGGCGGTGGACGACAGGGCTGGCTGGGCGCTCATCAGGCTTCCTCCGCGGGCCCGGAATTCTACCCGAGTCGCGATTCGCTGGCCGACTTGACCGGCGCGGTAGAATAGCGCGATGTCCTTCAAGCCCCTCGTCCTGGCCGGCCTGCTCGCCGTTCCGGCGCTGCCGGTGGCGGCCGCGCCGCTGCAGCTGGTGGTCAGCATACTGCCGCAGCAGTATCTGGTGGAGCGGATCGCCGGTGATCGCGCCGAGGTGCTGGTGCTGGTCCGGCCGGGCGACAACGAGGCGACCTACTCGCCGGGGCCCGCCACGCTCGCGGCGCTGGACGGCGCGCGTGCCTGGTTCACCATCGGCGTGCCCTTCGAGCAGGCCTGGCAAGACCGCATCACCCGCGACCGGCCGCGGCTGGAAGTCGTGCCGCTGCACGCCGGCCTGCCGCTCAGGCAGATGGAAGACAGCCTCGGGCTCTTCCGCGACCACGATCATGGCCACGCGGGCCAGCCCGACCCGCACACCTGGACGGACCCCCGGCTCGCTGCACGGATGACCGCAGCGATCGCCGCGACCCTAGATCGGAAGAGCACAGTCTGAACTCCAGTCAGACTGTGCTCTTCCGATCTAGCCGGCATGAGCGCGCAGCGCGGGGGCGAGAGGGGCGGAGGGCA
>CAZOSZ010000205.1:0-4489 GCA_964582505.1 uncultured Ectothiorhodospiraceae bacterium
ATTCGGACTGGGCACCGCCCCGGCCATGGTCGGCCTGGCCTGGGCCTCCGGGCGAGGCTCGGGCTGGCTGTCAGGCCCGCGCCGCAGGGCACTGGGCTGGCTGCTGGTGGCCTTCGGGCTCTGGACCGCGGCCACGCCACTTGGCCAGCTGCTGGGCCGAGACACTCATGGCGACCGCGATGGTGGCGCCGGACACGTGCACGAAATGCGCTTGCCGGATCGGGGCTGAAGCCCTGCCAGCACACCGTAGGAGCGGCTTCAGCCGCGACCGATCGCGGCTGAAGCGCTTTTCGGGTCGCGGCTGAAGCGCTTTTCGGGTCGCGGCTGAAGCCGCTCCTACCGCGCCGGCGCCGGGCGTGTCACTCCTCCTTCGGGGGCTCGGCCGCTTCCGCCTCTTCAGGCACGGATTGGGTCAGGGCCTCAAGGCGCGCCTTGGCGGCCGCCGCCTCGGCCTTGCGGCGCAGTTCGCGCTCCTGGTCGAGCTGCGTCCGGTACTCGGCCCGGGCGCGCTCGAAGGCCTGGTCCCGGGCCTTGAGGATGGCGCGTTCTTCGATGACCGCGATGCGCGCGGCGGCCTGCCGCGCATTGTTGCATTCGGCCTCGAGGACGGCGTCACGCTCGCGCTCGCAGCGCAACAGCGTCCCGTGCAGCGCAGCCTCGTTCTCCATGAACTCGGCGACAGTTCGCGGCTCCGGCTCCTTGCAGCCCGCCAGCGCAAGCACGGCGATCAGCGGTGCAATGGCATGTCTCATCCGGTTCCTCCAGCAGAACTGCCCGCCGAAAGTGTAACCGGATCGGCGGGCAAATCACCGGCTGCTTCCTCGTTGCGTTGCGGCGAGGTCAACAGAGGCGCCGGCGGCACCCCATGACGCAATGCGCCGTCCATGCTGAAGTACATCTTCAGGCGCTGCTGCCAGGCCTCCAGATCGGGGTTCCAGTCCTCCGGCGGCAAAGGCGCACGCTCGAAGTCCACCACGGCCAGCGTCTCGCTGCGCGCGCCACCCACCCGGACCAGCCTGAGCCCGTCCGGCGTGGCGCTGCGCCACGCCCCCGGCGGTGCGGCGCCCGGCAGCAGGCGACTGCCAAGCACCTCGAGTCGACCCTCTTCGATGCCGAGCCGATGAATCCAGGCGGGCGTCTGCGCAAGGATCGAGCGCCCGTCAGGTGCAAACTGGACCGCTATCACGGGCGCGGCCAGCCACTGGCTCAGCGGCCGCTCGCCTGCCCCGGCGCCCCGGGTCTGGACCCGGCCCGTGCGACCCCCCACCACCAGCTGCCTGCCGTCGGAACTGACCGCGATGACGGACACCGGCGACTCGATCTCCACGGCCCAGCGCCGCTCGCCGCTTTCCAGGTCCCAGCTCTCCAGTTCCCCGGATGGCGTTGCCGTGTAGGCATGCCGACCGGCGGGATCCAAGGTGACGCCGCTGACCCTGCGCACCGGCCCGAGCGTCGGGCCGGGCTCGCCGGATTCGGCATTCCAGGCACGCGCCCCGAACTCACCGCCAGTCACCAGCAACAGGCCGTCGGGCCCGAGATCGACCGCACCGACCTGGCCGCTGCCGTGGTGAAACAGGCCGCCGGCGCGCCGCCCCGTGGCTGCGTGCCACAGCAGCACGCTGCCGTCCGCGGCGACGCTGGCCAGGCGCGTGCCATCCGGGGAAAACACCAGCGCGGTGACCGCGCCGCCGTGGCGCGCCTCGCCCGAAGTGACCGTCACCTGGCGCAATGCCAGCGAATCCGGGTCGCGCGCACGCAGGATCACGCGGCCGTCCAAAAACCCGGCGGCGGTGCGCAATCCGGACGGCGCCAGTGCGACCACCGGGGCGAGTCGCGGCAGGTCCAAGGGCGCCCCGGACTGGGACACCTGCCAGACCCGGACACTTCGGGTGCCGCGACCGGTGACCATCAGCTTGCCGTCCGGGGAAAGCAGGGCCGTGCCGGCCGGCGGTTCGCCGGCCCGCGAAGGCTGCGCACCATCGCCGGCATGGCGCAACACCGGTCCGATCGGGGTCGCATCCGGCAAGGCCCAGACTTCGAAGCCGCGGGCCGGGCCGAGGGTCGCGAAAGACCCGCCCGATGCGTCGAAGCCGAACTGCTGGAGCGGATCCCCGGGTCGCGCCAGCACCGGCTGGGCGGCGGGCGCGGCACTGCTCCATACGCGGACGTGGTTGGCGGCATCGGCCGTGACCAGCCATCGGCCGGCGGGGTCGAAACGGATGGCAACCACCGCGGCGCCATGGGGGAATTCCCCCAGCAGCGACCGGTCCGACGTGCGCCACAGGCGGACGACATTGCCCGTATCGGCGATCGCCAGCAATCCGCCCTGCGAGGCGACGGCCACCGCCATGACTTCACCCGCCGGCATGCGAAAGGTCTCACGGCCCGCCTCGAGGCTGCGGATCCAGACGGCCTGGGGCGTCGCCTCGGCCACGGCGATGAATTTGCCGTCGGGTGAAATGGCCGGAGCCGCCGCCAGCCTGGCGACCGAGAGGTGCTCGAAGCGCTGCTCTGCGCTGCGCACGTCCAGCACCCTCAACCGGGTGCCGGCGCCACTCTCGGCGATCAGCAGCGAGTCGTCCCCGGCGAAGCCGAGCCAGCGCTCTCCCGCGCCGACCCGCATGCTGGCCAGGGGTTGCCCCGTCGTGACGTTCCAGACCTGGAGGCGCCCGCGCGCAGCCGGATTGCGCGGCGTCGCCGCCACGGCCATACCCAGGGGAGACAACGCCACCTGCACCGACGAGCTGCGCGCGGGGTCCGGAATCAGCAGGGGATTCTCGGGGCGGTCCGCCGCCAGGTGTCCGGCCGCCTGGGAAGCCCGCAGGTTCCAGCCGCCGAGGTAGCCCGCCGCCCCGGTGACCCGGTCCTCGATCTCCAGCACCCAGGTACCGAGCGCCTGCTCGCCGCGCAACGTGCGAAGCTCCGGTGCCACCTGCTCGTCAAACTCCAGCCGGCCGTTGCGCGCCCGGCCCTGCGTGCCCACCAGCTCGACACGCTTGCCGGACGGCGCCACCAGCCCGAGTGAGAGGTCCGCGGGGCGCGGATGATCGATCTCGAGATTCATGCTGAGCGCCGTGACCCGGCCGGACAGGTCGAGGCTCAGCCTGCGCCGCAGCGGCACGAACTCCTCGACCAGCAGTTCCAGCCTCGAGCCCGGCTCGGGCAGGCCGGTGACGGATTCCCAACGCTCGACGACATTGCCGGCGCTGACCGTGACCACCGAGCGACCGTCAGCGGACGGCGCCAGGGCCTCCACCAGTCCCGCCGGCCGGATCACCGCCAGCAGTTGCCGGTAGTCACCCCCCGCCAGCTCTGCCGCGAGTCCGGCGTCCGCCGTCGGCCCCGCGTGGTAGGCGCGCAGCCGATACAGCAGCGCCTCGTCGCGCTGCTCGGCCGCCTCGGCGGCGATGGCACGACGTTCCCAGAACTCGACCAGCAAGGCATCGGCGCGTGGTTGGAAGCCGGGCAGTCCGCGCAGCTGTGCGTCGATCGCCGCGGCCTCCTGCCAGTCCGTCGCCAGCCGGCTGCGCCGGATGAGCACGCGCGCCAGCAGCCGGTCGGCCCTGCCCGAGAAGCCCGGGATGCGGCGCATCGCGGACCATGCCTCGAGCGCCTCGTCCGGCTCGACCGAGATCACCCGCAACGTTTCCTCGTAGGGCCTTGGCAGGACTTCGAGGTAGACCCAGATGGTGGCCGCAAGCAGTGCGAGCATCGCCGACACCCGTCCGATCCTGCGCCAGTCCGGCGGCAGCGCCTCGCGCGTCCAGCGGTGGCCGAACACCTCCGCATAGATCCGGTTGCGCACCACCAGCCTGCGGTCGGCCGTGACCGTCACCAGCCCGCAGACTCGCAGCAGCTCGTGTTCCGGGCTGTCGGGGTCGTAGCGCGGTCGCCGGCCGCGGCGAATACGCCGGTAGCGGCGCAGCGCCGGGCGTGCCAGCTTGCCGGAGCGTTCCAGGCCGTCGAGCACGCGCGTCATGCTGGATTCCGTGCTGACCGCGTTGCGCGCAAGGAAACGTGCCGCCACCAGCCGGTCCACCGCCGCGTCCGAGTCGACCCGGGTCGCATTGCGCGCCACGGCCTGGCACAGTTTCTGGGTCAGGTACGGGTGACCGCCGGTCCAATAGATCACCCGGTAGAGGGCGCGCTCGGCATCGCCCGCAGGCATGCGCAGCCCTGGCGCGAGCAGCCGTGCCTCCTCGAAGCGGAAGTCCGGCAGCTCGAGGTGCACGCCGATCTCGGTCGCTGCGCCGCTCTCCTGTCGCTGGGATAGCGCCTTGGGGCGTGCCAGGGGTTGTCCGTTGCGGTAGGCGACGGATGTCTTCTTCACTGGCGCCGAGTAATACAAGAATAGCCCGTACCTTATCTGCTGGCGCATCGGCAATTAACTCGATGGCTCTGTATTTTTCAGGCTCACAGTCTGCGATTATTCTGGCAAGCCGCAATGTATCATCTGGCAATCCTAGGCCGCTTTTCTCTCCCGCTGATG
>CAZOSZ010000206.1:0-4475 GCA_964582505.1 uncultured Ectothiorhodospiraceae bacterium
AGGCGGCCTGCAGGTCGTCCTCCAGCGCGTGCAATGCGGCGGCGTCGCGGGCCATGACCAGGCATGTACCTTGCCGGCGATCGCGCCACAGCGCCAAGCCGAGCCGGACCGCGATCGCCACCGGCATGCCGCTCGGCCGGGACAGCCTGAGAACCGGCTCCACCTGGCCGGCCAGCTCATACCCCAGGAACAGGAACCAGCCGCCGTTCGCCAGCGGCCAGGCCGGACGAGACTCGAGTCGCTCGCGTCGCCACCAGCGGTCCAGCGCGCGCAGGAAATCGCCATCCTCGCCGGCGCAGGGACCGCTGAGCCGCCCCGAGGCATCCAGTACCAGCGCCGGCCCGGGCATCCCAAGCAACAGGTCGCATTGCCCCTGGACCGTGCCCGAGGCTGCGCTCTCGAGCAGGAAGGGATAACGCGCGGGCGCGACCCGGTGCAGCTTCAGCAGGTCGCCCGGGTCGGCGATCGAGGCCTGCGTTGGCAAGGGACGGTGGGCCGGGATGGCTGCCATCGGCGGGCCTTCAGGCCTGGGGCCTGCGCGCAGCGTCAGTCCAGTGCCCGGAACAGCAGGCTGCCGTTGGTGCCGCCGAAGCCGAAGGAATTGGACAGCGCGACCCGCACCGGCGCCTCGCGCGCCTCGTTCGGCACGTAATCGAGATCGCAGTCAGGGTCCGGGTTCTCGTAGTTGATGGTCGGCGGCAGCACGCTATCGCGGATGGCCAGCAGACAGAAGATCGCCTCCACGCCGCCGGCCGCACCCAGCAGGTGGCCGGTCATCGACTTGGTGGAACTCACTGCCAGCCGATCCGCATGCGTGCCGAAGGCCCGCCTGATCGCCAGGGTCTCCGCCTTGTCACCGAGCGGGGTCGAGGTGCCGTGAGCATTGATGTAGTCCACCTCCTCGGGGTTGACGCCGGCATCGCGCAGCGCGTTGGCCATGCACTGCCGGGCGCCCTCGCCAGCCTCGGGCGGTGCGGTGATGTGATGCGCATCGCCGCTCATGCCGAAGCCGGCGAGTTCCGCATAGATCTTTGCGCCCCGTGCCCTCGCGTGCTCGTACTCCTCGATGACCAGGCAGCCGGCGCCGTCACCGAGGACGAAGCCGTCGCGCTCGCGGTCCCAGGGACGGCTGGCCCGCTGCGGCTCGTCGTTGCGGGTCGACAGCGCGCGCGCCGAACAGAAACCGCCAAGGCCCAGCGGCGTGGTGGCCATCTCGGCCCCGCCGGCAACCATCACGTCCGCATCGCCGTACTGGATGCAGCGCGCCGCGACGCCGATGTTGTGCGTCGCGGTGGTGCAGGCGGTCACCAGCGACAGGTTTGGACCGGTCATCCCGTAGTTGATGGAAATGTGCCCCGAGATCATGTTGATGATGCTGCCGGGCACGAAGAACGGCGAGATCTTGCGCGGCGATTCCCCGGCCTCGAAATAGGCGCGGTAATTGCGCTCGATGGTCTCGATCCCGCCGATGCCGGCGCCGACTGAGACGCCGATGCGATGCGCAGTGGCAGGGCTGACCTCGATGCCGGAATCCTCGATGGCCTGGCGCGACGCGGCGACGCCGTAGTGCATGAACGCGTCCATCTTGCGCGCGTCCTTGGCCGGCAGGTATTGCTCAACGTCGAAGTCCGGCACGCCGCCACCGAACCGCGTGGTGAAGCGGCTGGCGTCAAATCGCGTGATCGGACCAATGCCGCTGCGCCCGGCGACGATGTTGCGCCAGGCGCCCTCGACGGTATTTCCGACAGGGGAGATGATCCCGAGACCTGTGACGACGACACGGCGCCTGCTCAAGCGTACACCTCTGGCTGGATGGCCCCAGGTTCCCGTGGCAGCCGGCCCCGGCGGCGGCCCGGGCGGTCTGTCGGGCCGCCATCGCTCAATTGTTGGAGCGGGCCTTGATGTAATCGATGGCCTGCTGGACGGTGGTGATCTTCTCGGCCTCTTCGTCCGGGATCTCGCACTCGAAGGCCTCTTCGAGCGCCATCACGAGTTCGACGGTGTCCAGCGAGTCCGCGCCGAGGTCATCCACGAACGAGGCGTCGTTGGTGACTTCTTCTTCCTTGACGCCCAGCTGCTCGGCGACGATGTTCTTTACCTGTTCCTCGATGCTGCTCATCTCGTCATGATCCTCGTTGATGGCGGCGGGATCATCCAGGTCCCCATGACCCGGACTGCACCGCGCCGCGTATTGTATTGAATTGTCATGGGGGGTTCTACAAGCGACCGGGCCCCTCAGGCCATGTACATGCCGCCATTGACATTGATGACCTCGCCGGTGATGTAGCCGGCCCCCGTCGAACAGAGGAACAGCACGGCCGCCGCGATGTCCTCGGGCGAGCCCAGCCGGGCCAGCGGGATCTGCTGCTCGAGGGCACCACGCTGCTCGCCCGACAATGCGGCGGTCATGTCGGTCTCGATGAAACCGGGCGCCACCGCGTTCACGGTGATGCCGCGCGATCCGACCTCGCGGGCCAGCGCGCGCGTGAAGCCCACCAGCCCGGCCTTGGCGGCGCAGTAGTTGGTCTGCCCCGGATTGCCCATCAGGCCGACCACCGAGCCGATGTTCACGATCCGTCCCTTGCGGGCCTTCATCATGCCGCGCAGGCAGGCGCGGCTGGTGCGATACAAGGCGGTCAGGTCGGTGTCGAGCACCTGGTCCCAGTCTTCCCGCTTCATGCGCAACAGCAGCCCGTCGCGGGTGATGCCGGCATTGTTCACCAGGAGGGTGATCGCCCCCTCCTGCGCCGAGATCCCGGCGATCGCGGCCTCGACGGCCTCGTCGCCGGCGACATCGAGCACCATGCCACGGCCGCTGATGCCGGCCTCCGCGAAGGCCGCCCCGATGCCGTCGGCGCCGGCCGCGGACGTCGCCGTGCCGATCACAGTGGCACCGGCTCCGCCGAGCGCCAGGGCGATCGATCGCCCGATGCCGCGCGAGACACCGGTCACCAGCGCCACTTCACCCTGCAGCATGTTCATGCCGTTGCTCCCGCGGCCGCATCCAGGGCAGCCGCCAGCGAATCCGGATCGTCGACCGGAAGCGCCGTCAGCTCCCGGTCGATGCGCCGCACGAGTCCGCACAATACGCGACCCGGGCCGGCCTCGAACAGCGTGCGGATCCCCTGCGCGCGCATCGCCTGCACGCACTCGACCCAGCGCACCGGCCGGCGTACCTGCTCGGCCAGCGCCGCCCTGATTTCCTGTGGCGTGTGCCGCGGCGTGGCGTCGACGTTGTGATAGACCGGGATCATCGGCGTTTTCAGTTCGACCAGGGCGAGTGCCTCGGCGATTTGCGCGGCGACCGGCTCCATCAGCCGGCAGTGCGAGGGCACGCTGACCGGCAGTGGCAGCGCGCGCCTGGCACCGGCGGCTCTTGCCAGTTCCATCGCGCGGGCCACCGCCGCCGCCTCGCCGGCGATCACCACCTGCCCCGGGGCATTGAAATTGACGGCCTCGACCACGCCGGCGGCGGCCTCTGCCTCGGCGCAGACGGAGACGACGGCCGCGTCGTCGAGTCCCAGGATCGCCGCCATGGCGCCGTGCCCCTCCGGCACGGCCTGCTGCATCCGCTCCCCGCGAAGCCGGACGATCCTCAGCGCATCGGCGTAGTCCAGGGAGCCCGCACACACCAGGGCCGTGTACTCGCCGAGACTGTGACCGGCCATCGCCGCCGGCAGCGGGCCGCCGCGCGCGCGCCAGGCACGCCAGGCCGCCACTCCGGCGGCGAGCATCGCCGGCTGGGTGCGGTCCGTCCGGTTGAGCAGATCCGCAGGCCCGTCGTGCACCAGGGCCGCCAGGTCGTAGCCCAGCACCTCGCCGGCCTGGTCGAAGGCCTCCACGGCGGCCTGCTCGGCCTGCAACAGCGTGGCCAGCATGCCGACCGACTGGGAGCCCTGTCCGGGAAAGATGAGGGCCATCGCCATCGGCGCAACTCCAAAGCCAGGGGGCGGTCATTATAGTCAGACTGGCCGCGCCGCCGGGGGCGGCGGTCGTTCTGATATCATGCCAAGGGCCATCTTCCGAGGCAGACTGATGTCGAATTCCAGAGTTTTCCAGGGACTGCGGCAGTCGCCGGCCGCGATACGCCAGGCGGGCTTCACGCTGATCGAGATCATGGTCGTGGTGGTGATCCTCGGCATCCTGGCCGCGATCGTGGCGCCGAACGTCATCAGCCGCATCGATGATGCCGCGGTCAGCCGGGCCAAGCAGGACATCCGTGCGATCGAGAGCGCGCTGAAGCTCTACCGGCTGGACAATTTCCGCTATCCGACCACCGACCAGGGGCTGGAAGCGCTGGTGAGCCAGCCGAATGACCCGACGATCCGCAACTGGCGGCAGGGCGGCTATCTCGACAAGCTTCCCAAGGATCCCTGGAACAACACCTACCGTTACCTGTACCCGGGGCGACAAGGCGAGTTCGATGTCTTCACCTACGGGGCCGACGGCCAGCCGGGCGGCGAAGGCATCAATGC
>CAZOSZ010000207.1:0-1640 GCA_964582505.1 uncultured Ectothiorhodospiraceae bacterium
CGCCGCAACTGCTTGAGGGTGAATCCGACTTCCTGCAGCCGCTGCGCCGACTCGTCGATCATCCCCGGATTGCCGCATAGGTAGACAACGTCGGCGGCCGGGTCGAGCGCGAGCTGCTCATAGAGGGCCTGCACATAGCCGCGGTGCTCCCAGGGTTTGGCGTCCGTCGGGTACTCGCGGCTGTAGCACGCCGAGAACTCGCAGCCGGGGTGGGCGTCGGCGAAGGCCCTGAAATCAGTGCCGAACAGCATTTCCGCGCGCCGCCACACGCCCAGCACGATGTGGACGCGGAAGCCGGCGTCGAGCCGGTCGGCCAGCTGCGGCAACATCGCGCGGTAGGGCGTGATGCCGGTGCCGGTGCCGATCAGCACGTAGCGGCACGGCGGATCATCGCGCAGCACGAAGCGCCCGTACGGACCGCTGGCCGGGATCAGTTCGCCGGGGTCGAGCGCCGCGAGTGCGCCGCTGGCCAGTCCTCCAGCGACCGGCGACATGGCGATCTCCAGCAGGCCGTCCGCGGCTGGCGGATTGGCGATGCTGTAGCTGCGGTGCGCGGACCCGTCCGGCGTGTCGAAATGCAGGTTGAGGAACTGGCCAGGCACGAACGCCAGCGGCTGGCCATCGCTGCGTCGGAACGCCAGCTGCAGCACGTGCGGCGTCGCGTGGCGGCTCCACGCCAGCTCGATGGGGAATGTATCGAAAGCCATGGGGCGCGAATCTTGCAAGCGCGGGCAGTCGAAAACAAGCCTGAAGCCACGGTCGCACCGCCGATCTTGGTATATTTCGGGCTTCGACCCGATACTGATCTCCCCGGGAGCCTCCGATGACCTCAGCAATTCGACTCGTCGCGCTGTTTACCGCCGCCATGCTCGCGGTGCCGGCCGCGGCGCAGGACCATGACATCCTCACCAAGGCGATCGGCGGCGAGCACCGCACCGCCGAGGATCGCGCCCGTGATGCCGCGCGCCATCCCAGGCAGACACTCGAGTTCTTCGGCCTCGAACAGGGAATGACCGTCGTCGAGGTGTACCCAGGCGGCGGCTGGTACACCGAGATCCTCGCGCCGGCGCTTCGCGGCCACGGCAAGCTGGTGGCGGCCCACTTCCCGGCGGACTCGGCTTCCGAGTATGCGCAGCGCGTGCGCGGCGAGTTCCTCGCCAAGCTGCGGGCCGAACCGGTGATCTACGACGAGGTCGAGGTGATCGGCTACGAGCCGGGTGCCAGTGATGCGCTGGGCCCGCAGGGCAGTGTCGATCTGGTGGTGACTTTCCGCAACCTGCACAGCTTTTACCGCGGCGACAACCTCGAGAAGTTTTTCGCCGACGCCTTCTCGGTACTGAAGAGCGGCGGCGCACTCGGCGTCGTGCAGCATCGCGCACCGCCCGGCAACGATCCGGAAGCGGGCAAGGACGTCGGCTATCTGCCGGAAGCCTGGGTCGTCGAGCAAGCCGAAGCCGCCGGCTTCAAGCTCGCCGCAAGCTCGGAGCTGAACGCCAACCCGAAGGACACCGCCGATCACCCCGGGGGCGTCTGGGCGCTGCCGCCCACGCTCCGGCAAGGCGACACCGATCGGGAGAAGTACCTGGCGATCGGCGAGAGCGACCGGATGACGCTGCGCTTCGTCAAGCCCTGAATCGGGG
>CAZOSZ010000207.1:1740-3032 GCA_964582505.1 uncultured Ectothiorhodospiraceae bacterium
AGGAGCGGCTTCGGCCGCGATGAGTCGCGGCTGAAGCCGCTCCTGCACGATCGGTCGCGGCTGAAGCCGCTCCTACCGCAGGGCCTCGCAAAGGCGGGACAGCACCCGGCGCAGCATGTCGCGCGCGACGCCAAATCGCGGGTGCGCCGGCCCGCCGCCGGGATCGGCCTCATCCATGTAGACGCGCTGCGCCATTTCGATCTGGATCGCCTCGACACCGTCCTGGCGACCGTAATGGTCGGTGATGTAGCCGCCCTTGTAGGGATCGTTGAGCGCCACCGGCAGATTCTCCGCCTCGAAGCCCTGGCGCAGCAGTTCGCGCAGCCACGCACCGCAGGTCGCGCCGTCGCGATCGCCGAGGTAGATCGCCTGGCGCAGTTCACCGTGCAACAGGTTCGGGGCCGAAGCGACGCTGTGCGCATCCACCAGCACGACCCGGCCGAAACGCCCCCGCGTCTCGTCGACCAGCGCCCGCAGGCGGGCATGATAGGGTGCATGCCAGGTCTGCCTGCGCATGGCCAGTTCGTCGGCTCCCGGGGGCTGGCGAAACACCGCCTCGCCCTGGAAGGTTTGCAGCGGCACCAGTCCGGTCTCGAACCTGCCCGGGTAGAGCGGCCGCGCTTCGGGCGGCCGGTTCAGGTCCACCACGAAGCGACTGACGGTGGCGTAGAGCGTGCTGGCGCCGAGCTCGGGCAGAAAATCGTACAGCCGATCCAGGTGCCAGTCGGTCATCGGCTGGGCCTCCATGGCGGGCGAGGCAAGGCTCGTACGGACGCTCTCGGGCAGCCAGGTGCCGGTGTGAGGGATGCTGACCACCAGCGGCACCGCTGGCGCCGAGGGCGGGCGCAAACCGTAGGGCGCGACGTAATTCGTCTCTGACCCCATTCAATTCATCACGCGGCGCACGGCGTTGCCGAATTCCACGTCCTCGAGCGGCGCATGGCGCTGGCCGCCGATCCAGGCCTGGTCGAAACAGCGCCCGTCACCGGCGGTCAGCAGCGCATCGAGGCAGGATTCGGGCCCGGATGCGCCGGCGAACACCGGGTGGCCGGGCGCGAGCGTGACGAGATCGGCTAAGGCGCCGACTTCGAGACGGCCCACCGGCACACCGAGCGATGCGGCGCCGCCACCGGCGATGCGGTTCCACAGCGCGGCACCCAGCCCGCCGGCGTCGGCAAAGCATGCCCGCTGGCCCGACAGCAGCCGCTGGCCGTACTCCAGCCAGCGCAGTTCGTCGACCGCGTCGATCCGCAGGTTGCTGTCCGAGCCGATCGCGAGCCGGCCGCCGGCCG
>CAZOSZ010000207.1:3132-4413 GCA_964582505.1 uncultured Ectothiorhodospiraceae bacterium
CAGTCCCGGGAGTACATCGCAACTGTCGTCAGGAAATCCTCGACGTCGCGATGCAGGAATCGCGCCTGTGCAGGCGCGGCGGGCCGGTCGAAGCCGCCGCGCTGGTAGAACACCGGGATGAAGGCCAGCCGGATGCCGGCGTCGGCGGCGGCACGCAGCACCGCCTCGAGCAGCTCGGTGGCGCGCTCGCCGTCCGCACGGCGGTGCAGGTAATGAAACTCGGCCACCGAGGTGAACCCGGCGGCGATCATTTCCCGGTAAGCCCGCCAGGAAACGCGGTACAGCGTGTCGGCATCCAGCCCGGCGGCGAGCCGGTACATCGCCTCCCGCCAGCTCCAGAACGAGGCCGCGCCGCGCGCCGCTTCGCCGTAGCCGGCAAGTCCGCGCTGGAAGGCATGGCTGTGCGCATTCGGCATCCCCGGCAGCGCCAGCCAGCCGTCGAACGGCCCGGAAGGATCGCCCGGCTCGATCGCGGTGATCCGGCCCGCGTCGTCGAATCGCACGCGCCGGTGGCGCTCGATGCCGGTCGGGGCGAGAATATGCTCAAAATTCAAATCGCGCGGCATCCGCTCATTCCACCGGTCAGGCCGGCCTCCCCCTTGGCAGAACTACTGTTCCACAACGCGAGAGTCTACCCGATGGCCGATGGCGAAGCGGTTGCGGATCGCTTCGCCGTGAGCGGCGGCCGGGTCGTCTCGATCGGCGAAGACGTGGCCGCCGAGTGCAGCATCGACCTCGGCGGACGGCTGGTGCTGCCGGGGCTGGTGGATTGCCACACGCACCTGGTGTGGGCGGGAGACCGCGCCGACGAGTTTGCCAGGCGGCGGGCCGGTGCAAGCTACGCGGAGATCGCACGCGCCGGCGGCGGCATCCAGTCGACGGTACGCGCGGTGCGCGCCGCCAGCGAGGCCAAGCTCGTCGAGCTGGCGCTGCCCAGGCTGGCCGCGCTGGCCGCAGAGGGTGTGTGCTGCGTGGAGATCAAGAGCGGCTACGGACTGGACTGCGACACCGAGTTGAAGATGCTGCGGGTCATCCGCCGGCTGGCGCAGCTGCAGCCGCTGCGGATTCGCGCGACCTTTCTCGGCGCCCACACCGTGCCCGCCGGGCGCGAGCGCGGCGAGTACCTCGAGGAGATCATCGGGCGCATGCTGCCGGCGATCGCCGCCGAAGGCCTCGCCGACGCGGTCGACATTTATGTCGAGCAGATTGCGTTCTCCACCGAAGACATGGGCCGGCTGTTCGAGGCGGCGCGCGCCTGCGGCTTCGCGCTGCGCGCGCACA
>CAZOSZ010000208.1:0-4404 GCA_964582505.1 uncultured Ectothiorhodospiraceae bacterium
GGCGAGGCGCGCACCTGGAACGTGCTCCACCTGCAGCGCGAGGACGGCCTGAAATCGACCGGCCTCTACTGGTCGCGCAGCCTCGGTCGCAATACGGCGCACTCGATCGCCCTGGGGGGACACGAAGGTACGAGTATCGCGTCCAGGGGATCGCTGCACATCAGCATCAACACGATCCAGCCGCTCGACCGCTGCCCGTGCACGCTCGAAGGACAGTCGATCGAGTACTGGGCCAAGCTTCCCGCTGAGCGCTATGAAGGGAAGAGTGTCGTCACCCTCGAGCGATTCGAGGAAAACGCAGACGGCACGTACCACGCGGTAGGGTCCTTCGCCGGTACACTCCCGCGCACGGATGAAGCCGGCAACCCCCATCCTACCGAGAGCGTCAGCGTGGAGGGCACGTTCGACGTCTCGCGCATTCTGGTGACCAGCGTGGGGAGATAGCCGCGTTAAACGTCGCCGTCAGCGGATGGTCACGTTCTCCGTGCAGCGCATCGCGTCGTCTCGCCACACGCAGCGGTAGTGCGACTGCACGTGCAGCGTCTCGCCTGTCGGCGTCAGCATGGTGCCCGACGCCGTCATCCCGAACGGACTCACGACGCGCGGATCAGCCCACGTCACCGGAAAGCGGCCGGTGATTGTGATGTCCGCCGTGCCACGGGCCATGGGTTCGCCTCTGGCGAGGATGTCGTGGCAGAGGCGCGGCATGACGAACGGCGGCGGACTTTCCCAGAGCGACGCGCCGATGCCGCTGCCCTTCGCGACCAGATTGGTCGCCAGGTCGTTCGGCGCCTGTGCTTCCTGGAAGTCGAGCAGGTCGTAGCCGTCGGGATCGTCGCGACAGATGGCGACGATGTCGCCGCCGTAGAACGCCGCCCGCCCGCTGGCCGGATCGACCACCCACCAGGTGATGACGTTCTGCGATCGCATGATCACCGATCGTGGCGGTTCCTGCGCCTGGAGGGAGCCGCTCGCGGCGGCGACCAGCATGGAAGGCACGACGGCTCTGAGGATGCACGCCCGGCGGTTCATGGCTCGTCCTGGTTGCGGTTCGACCTGCTCGTCCCTGTACAGAGAACGTGAACAGGATCGAATTCACGCCATGGCGCGCCGCGCCGTTACCCGTCCGCGCCGAGCTGCGCGTGTACCCGCTCACACTCCTCGAGATAGTTCGGCGGCGTACGCTCATCGGCGCGCAGGATCTCCAGGCCGGAGCGCACGTGCGGTATTGCGTCGGCGCGCTGCCCCTGCGCCGCCAGGGCTGCACCTCGCCGGCACCGCGCGACGCCGATGGCGTAGTGGTTACCGGGTAGGGCGCCCTCGAGGATCGCCGCCGCCTGCGTTGCGGTCTGCTCTGCTCGTGCCGCATCACCGAGCTTGAGGAGGATCTCGGTCCGCGTGAGAAGCGGGAACGCACGGACGTAATATCCTTCGGGAGTGGTTCGGACGTAGATCTGGTAGGCTCGCTCGGAAAGCGAGTCGGCGTCCTTGAGCAGCCCCTGATCCTTGAGCGCGGCGGCAAGGTTCTGCAGGCTGCCCGCCACTTCGCGATGGAGGTCGGTTCCCTCCCTCCGTCGGTGGCTCTCGAGGATCTGCCGATGGATGGCGACCGCCTCGGCGTACCGGCCGCTGAGGTGCAGCGTGGTGGCCAGGTTATTCCTTGTGGCGAGGGTCTGGCTGTGGTCGGCACCAGCGGTCTGCTCCAGTATCCGCAGGCTCTCTCGATACAGCGGAATTGCTTCCGCGAACCGGTGCTCTGCGTCCAGAATGCCGCCCAGCACCGCTCCGGCGATCGCTGCCTGCGGGTGATCCCGCCCGAGGCCGTTCTGCCAGCGATCGAGCGCGCCCCGCGCGGCGCGCTCGGCATCGTCGAGGCGCCCAAGCACGCGGTACGCCTGCGCCAGCGTGGACAGCACGTCCGCCGCTGCCTGACGATACTCCGGCCCGGCTGCCTCGTAGATGACCAGCGCGGCCTCGCCGTCGGCGGGATCCGGATCGTCCAGATGCGTGACGCGCAGCAGGAGCAACTGCGCGAGCGCATCGCCGAGCAGGGGATCATCCGGAGGCGCAGTCGCCCGAAGCAATTCGATCGCGCGCTCGAGGACGATCGCCGCGGAATCCGGCTGGTCGTAGTCGATGATCCGGGAGAGGACCAGCAGGTCGGCGGCATATGCCGGTGTGCGCGCCTGTCCGGCGCGCGCGCGCAGGACCAGCGCCTCCTCGATCAACGGGAGCCCCTCTGCCGGCCGATCCAGGTTCGCGAGAATTGCCGCGACGGCAGACAGGAGTTCCGCCTGCATCGGCGGATCGTCCTGCAGCTCGGCGCGAATGCGGTCGGCGGCCGGCGAAAGCGCGCCGGCGACCGTCACCGCGCCACTCGCGGCCGGATCGCTTCCGTCGAATGGATCGGCGCTGCGAAAGAGGTCGACGAGAAAGCCCTTGATTCGTTCCGCGCGAGCTGCATGCGCTTGCGCCTCATTTCGCTCCTGCTCGAGCCGCCGGGCAGACAGCGTCAGGGTGGCCAGGTATCCGAGTGTGGCCAGAACCAGCACCGCCGCGACGGGTGCAGCCCAGGCATTCCGCCCGATCCACTTTCGTGTCCTGAGCGCCCGCGATGCCGGCCGGGCCCGGATCGGCCTCCCCTCGAGGTGAAGCCGAATGTCCTGGGCGAAATCCTCGACTGAGCCGAAGCGCTCGAGCGCGTCGCCTTCGAGTGCCTTGCACAGAATGGTGTCCAGGTCGCCGGACAGCCGCCGGCTCAGTGCCCGCGCAGTGGCTCCGCGGCATGCGGCGATCTCGGCTGCGCGGTCGTCGTTCAGAACCGCCTGGCTCGGACGACGGGCATTGGCCGGTTCCGGCGGCGCCGCACCGTTACCTGTCTGAGGGAAGGGCCACAGCCCCGTCAGCAGTTCATAAAGCACCACTCCGAGTTGGTAGACGTCGGTGGCCGTCGTGATGGCCTCGCCCCGGAGCTGCTCGGGACTGGCGTACGCCGGCGTCAACGCACGAGCGCCGGCCTCGGTGTGGGTATCGTCGCCCTGGAGCAGCTTGGCAATGCCGAAGTCGAGCAACTTCACGCGTCCTTCGGCGTCGACCAGGATGTTGGAGGGCTTGATGTCGCGATGGACGACCAGTTGGCGGTGAGCGGCCTGCACGGCTTCCGCCGCGGAGAGAAAGAGCTGAAGGCGCGCGGGAACGTCCATGCGCTGCTGGTCTGCCCATGTCGTGATGCGCTCGCCGTTCACGAGTTCCATCACCAGGAACGGACGGCCCGACGTCGTCGAGCCGCCATCGAGGAGGCGGGCGATGTTGGGGTGCGTCAGCGACGACAGGATCTGGCGCTCCGTAAGGAAGCGGCGCACCAGATCTTCGGTGTCGAGCCCGCGGCGCAAGACCTTGAGCGCGACGCGCTGCTGGTACGCGCCATCCGCGCGTTCGGCCTCGTACACGGTGGCCATTCCGCCGCGGCCGACGCGCCGGATGATCCTGTACCGGCCGACTTCCACCCCCGCGGTCAGGTCCTCCAGCGCTGGCTGCGAATCGCCCCCCGAGAGCGCGGCGAGGACCAGGTCCCCGCTGGGCGCCACATCCATGTCAGGATGCGTTTGGAGGTGCTCGAGCAACCGCAGGACGACGTCGGCAAGGTCGTCATCGCCCATCGTGCACTGCTGGATGTGGCTCACCCGCCGGGCGGGCGGCAGATCGAGCGCTTCACTCAGCAGTCGATCGACCTCGTCCCACCGTGCCCACAGCAGTGGATCAGGCGGGCTCATGTCCCCTGAGGACGTCGAGCAGGTAGGCTCGCGCACGCATCCATTCCCGTTCCACGGTTCGAGGGGACGTCTCGAGCACCTCGGCCACTTCGGGCACGGTCAGGCCGCCGAAGAATCGGAGTTCGACCATCCTCGCCATGCGGGAATTGCGGGTCGCCAGCTGCTCGATGGCATCGTTGACCTCCAGCACATCGGCCGACCCGTCGTCCGCTACGATCTCACTCTCCTCAAACGAGATCCGCACCGCATTTCCGCCACGCTTGGCCGTTTGCTCATGCCGGGCGTGATCGACGAGTATGTGGCGCATCGCGCGGGACGCGAAGGCGAAGAACTGCGCTCGTCCCGCCCACTCCCCACCCTGGTGTGCGGCGAGCTTGAGATACGCCTCGTGAACGAGGGCGGTGGTCTCGAGACCGTCGTCGGAGCCGGCGCGCACACGTCGATGCGCGATGGCGCGAAGGTCGTCGTACGCGAGTGCGACGAGCTCGGGAAAGGCATTGTCATCGCCGCCACTCCACCGGGCGAGGAGCGCGGTGATGGTACCGGGATCACCGGTCATGTGAACCGCCGAACGGTTGAGAACCTTGGTGCTGCGAAGCTATCCCGCTTCCCGGTCAGGCGCCAATGCCGG
>CAZOSZ010000209.1:0-4338 GCA_964582505.1 uncultured Ectothiorhodospiraceae bacterium
GTTGCCGCGTCGGCCTGCTTGTCGCGGTACTGCACGATCCGCGCGCCACCGGCGATTGCTGCCGCCACCCGTGCCGCCAGCACCGGCTCGGGAAGCCATTGCGGGTCGGTGAGCGCGTACAGCCCGAAAGGCAGTGTCGGCTTCGGCATGGCTGCGTTCAGCTCCGTCGCAACGGGATCTGCTGGCCGCGGCCCGGCCGGAACGCGTCGACGAGCCAATGCTGCGTGAGCTGCTGCGCCACAGTCACGGCCGTCGCCACGGAATCGCCCAGCGCGATGCGCGCCGCACAAGCCGAGGCCAGCGTGCAGCCGGATCCGTGGAACGGACCAGGCAGCCGCGGCCAGCGAAACACCTCCGGCTCACCGGGCCCGTACAGCGTGTTGACCACCTGGCGGTCGCCGGCATCGGCCTCGTCGCCGCCCTTGGCGAGCACGTAGTCGCAGCCGGCTGCGAGCAGCGCGGCAGCACGCGTTCTCTGATCCGGCAGCGAAGGCGCGAGACGGCGAATCTCCATGGCATTCGGCGTCAGCAGCGTGGTCAGCGGGCAGAGCCTGTCGAGCACCGCTTCGACCAGTGCGTCTTCGGCCAGCCTTGCGCCGCCCGCGGCGTACAGCACAGGATCAAGTACCACCGGCAGGCCGGGCCGCGCAGCCAGCACCTTCGCCACGGCCTGCGCGATGGCGGCGGTGGCCAGCAGCCCGATCTTGACCGCCGCCACCGGGATGTCGTCGAGCACTGCCTGCATCTGCGCTGCCACCAGCTCCGGCGCCACCGGCTCGACCACGCTCGCGTTGACGGTATCCTGCACGGTCAGTGCCGAGATGACCGGCGCCGGATGGGCCCCGGCGGCCGTCACAGCCTGCAGGTCGGCGGCGATTCCGGCGCCCCCGGAGGGGTCATTGCCGGCCACGACCAGCACGGTAGGCGGTGTCGGGGACATGTGGCTTGGGTCGGGACTGGCTGCATGCGAGAATTCGCGGCGGATTCGATTATCGCCGTGGCGGGGCATTGATGAAAGCGTGGATGTGCGTGATCTGCGGGTATGTGTACGAAGAGGCCCAGGGCGACCCCGACGGCGGCATTCCCCCCGGTACCCGATGGGACGACGTGCCGCTGAGCTGGCGCTGCCCGGACTGCGGCGCCGGCAAGGAAGACTTCGAGATGATCGAGATCTAGCCTGCAGGAGCGGCTCGTAGGAGCGGCTCGTAGGAGCGGCTTCAGCCGCGACGCTTGTTTATCGCCCGGAGCGCGCCTCCCCCGCCAGCCGAGGCCGCCCCAGCGCAGCGGAAAAGCAAATGGATCGCGGCTGAAGCCGCTCCTACTCCGCTGGCCAGCGGGCCACCTGGTGGCCGCGCTCTTCCAGCAGGGCGGGCAGCCCCGCATTGCCCACCAGGTGCAGCGCGCCGACCACCACCAGGCTGGTGCCCTCCTGCGCCAGCAGCGCCTCGACCTCGGGGAGCCAGGCCCGGTTGCGGTCCGTGACGATCCGGTCGCGCAACACCTCGAAGCCGGCAAAATCCAGTTCCAGCTGGCGCTCCAATGCGCCGAGATCGGCTTCCCGCCAGGTCTCGACAAGCCTCACGGCCTGCGCGTCGATCACCGCGAGCTCAGCCAGGGTCCTCATCAACACCTGCACCTGCAATTCAGCGTCGAGCTGCTTGAACATCTGCAGCTGTTCATCGAGCGTCTCCAGGCCGCCCACCGGAGTGCCGTCGGCCGCCGCCCAGTCGGCCAGCTGCCGTTCAACGCCGAGAGCGGAATCGTAGCCGAGCGCCGCCAGCGCGCCGTTGTAGAGGACCAGCGTGGCGAACCACGGCTCGAAGCCCGCGACCTGCCGCAGGTCCAGCCCCGCTGCGGCAGCCAGCCGCTCGGCGTCGTGCCGTTGGCCAGGTGCCAGCAGGTCCGCCACCGAGCGTCCCGGCCCACTGACGCCGATCTTTTGCAGCGCGGCCCGCGAGGCCTCCGGCGCAAGCTCATGAGGCGCCACCTCCATGACCACCCGGCGGGCGCGCCGGTAGGCGGCCTGCACCGCCTCGGGCAGCGGCTGATCGACGTCCCGCAGAAGATGGATCGAGCCCAGCAGCAGCACCGAGCCGTGCTCGCCCTCCACTGTCCACAGCGGCACCGCGGCCAGCGGCGCCGCAACGAGCCACAGGGCGGCCAGGGTCGCGATGCGGACCGTGGCGTGCATCACGCCTGTTCCGCGAACCCGGCCACGCGTGCCAGCCAGGCGATACGCGCCGAGGACTCCAGCGAACAGCTCCACTTGTAGGCGAGGTCGAGGCTCTCGCCTGCCGCATAGACGCCATGGCCGCGCACGATGCAGACGCGGTGCGTGGCCAGCGCGGCGGCGACCTGCCTGGGCGATTCGGCCGTGTAGTGCTCGGGCGCAATATCGAGCACCGGCACCCGCGGGAAATAGTAGCGTCCCTCGAAGTCGGCCGGCTGGAAGTCGCCGCCGGCGAACGTCATGGCAATGCTGAAGGGCCCGTGACTGTGAAATACCGCGCCTGCATCGGGCCGAGCGCCATAGACGGCCAGATGCAGCGCCGCATCGAGCGAGGCCCCCGGCGGCGGTGGCTGGTCGAGCGGGCAGGCCAGCAGTTTGGCGGCTTCGAGCGTCTCAGCGCCGCAACCGCTCGGCGTGATCCACGCGACGGCACCGTCCCTGATCGAGGCATTGCCGCTGTGCGAGTCATTGAGCCCGTGCCGCCGCAGCCAGCGGTAATAGCGCACCAGCTCGGCGCGCGGGTCAGTCCTGCTCACCAGGAGTTCCGCTCGGGCCTGCCGATCCGGCCGAGACGTGTCACGATCCGGCCATCCCGCCCCAGCTCCAGCCAGCGCCACGCCGGGCCCGCGTCCGGGTCCACCGCAGACTCGGTCGCGCCGGGCACGAACTGGAAGCAGGTGGACGGCGTACCCAGCAAACGAACGCCGCGGCGCTGGCTGTCGTGCTCCTGGTGGACATGCCCCCAGACGATACCCCGCACGCGCGCGCAACTGTCCGCCACGGCAAAAAACGCGTCGGCGTTTTCCAGCGCGACCTTGTCGAGCCACGAACCGCTGGGCACCGGATGATGATGCAGCACCACCAGCACGTGAGCCTGGGTCGCGGCCTCGAGCACGGCGGCGAACCGTTGCAATTCCTCGGCGGACAGGCGACCGCCGCCGCGATCACCGTCCCAGGTCGACAGCATGACCAGCCGCCAGGCGCCGAGCGCGTAGTCCCCGCAGTAGCCGAACGGCGCGTCGGAGAGCACCTCCGCCATGACCGCCGGGTCGTCGTGATTGCCGGGGATGCACCACACGGGGACCCCCAGCGAAGCAAGCAAGTCGCGCATGCGGAGGTAGGAAGCGCGAGATCCGTCCTGGCTCAGGTCGCCCGTGGCCAGCACGGCATCGGGCGGCGCCGTGCCGTCCAGCGCGGCCTCGATGGCCCGCTCGAGCGACTGCTGCGTCACGCAGCCCTTGAGCTCGCCGGCAGCTTCGGCAAGCAGGTGGAAGTCCGTCAGTTGCAACAAGCGCACCGGGCCGGCGCCGTCCATCCCCTGCTCCTCGTCAGAATCCGGCTGGCGCGCTAGTGTAGCGAAACCTCCGCCTCGAATCCGGATTCCGCATCATGTCCAACCGAAGCATCGGGCTCGACGGGGCCCTGTACGACTACCTGCTGTCCGTCTCACTGCGCGAGGCGCCGCCGCTGGCCCGGCTGCGCGCCGAGACCGCGTCCCACCCCCGGGTCAATATGCAGATCGCCCCCGAGCAGGGCCAGTTCATGGCGCTGCTCGTGAAACTGATCGGCGCCGCGCGCTGCATCGAGGTCGGGGTGTTCACCGGCTACAGCAGCCTCGCGGTGGCGCTCGCCCTGCCGCCGACCGGGCGACTGGTGGCCTGCGACATCAGCCAGGAATACACCGCGGTGGCGCGCCGATACTGGGTGGAAGCGGGCGTGGCGGATAGGATCGAGCTGCGCATCGGCCCGGCGCTGGAGTCGCTCGATGCCTTGCTTGCCGAAGGCGGCGCGGGCCGGTACGACTTCGGCTTCATCGATGCCGACAAGGGCGGCTATCCGGACTATTTTGAACGCCTGCTCCGGCTGCTCCGCCCGGGCGGCCTGATCGCCGTGGACAATACCTTGTGGGACGGCGCGGTCGCCGATCCGGCCGACGAGGCGCCCGACACGGTGGCGATCCGCCGTTTCAACGAGCGGCTGCGCGACGATGCGCGCGTGGACCTGTCGCTGGTGCCGATCGGCGATGGCCTGACGCTGGCGCGCAAGCGGTAGGAGTGGTCGTAGGAGCGGCTGTAGGAGCGGCTGTAGGAGCGGCTGTAGGAGCGGCT
>CAZOSZ010000210.1:0-4286 GCA_964582505.1 uncultured Ectothiorhodospiraceae bacterium
CGTGGCCGCTGGACCAACGAGCCTTTCGACGAGCCCAGTCTGAAGACCCGCCGACGCCCCCGCCAGGTGCTCGATCCGCCCGACCGGCGCCGCTTCTCGCGCGCCCATGCGGCGCTCGCACGGATCTGCTACGACGGCTCGCCGCGCCCCGGCTCGTGGCTGCTGTACATCAAGGCCACCCTCACTGGCGACGAGCCGGCCGACCTGCTCGAGTACCACGCCAATCATCCCGACTTCCCCCACCAGACCACGGCCGACCAGTTCTTTGACGAGGCGCAGTGGGAGAGCTACCGGCGGCTCGGCGAGCACATCCTCGAGAAGCTGCTGCCGGAGCACTCGCGGCTCGAGGACCTGCTCGGCCTGGTCCCGAGGAGCCCCTGAGATGCCCGTGGACTTCAACATGACGCGCAAGGTGCTGGTGGTGCACGGCGTGCAATCCGGCACCGACGAGGACCTCGACCAGCACTTGCTGGTGCGCGAGCTGATCGAAAGCCGGCTGCACGGCATGCCGCTGGATTACCAGACCGAGCTGTACGCGTACGAGAACCTGAACGACGCGGTGACCAAGAAGGTCTCCAGGCTGCTGAGCCTGTTCACCAACCGGCTGATCGCGCGCAAGACCGTCAAGCTCACCGCCGACATCGTCGGCGACGTGCTCATCAACCTGGCCGACGGCAGCACTGCCGCCAAGGTGCGTCAGGGCCTGCGCGAGCGTATCCTCGAGTACCACGACGCCGGCCATCCGGTGTTCATGGTGGCGCACAGCCTCGGCTCGGTGTATGCCTTCGACGTGGTCAACGAACTGATCGGCGAGCCGCAGTACTTCCGGCGCGACTCGAATGCCACCTGGCCGGTGCAGGGACTGATCACCATCGGCTCGCCGCTCGGCCTGCGGCTGTTCAAGCGCGAGCGCGTGACCCGTTTCGAGCCGGGGCGGCGGCATCTGTTCTGGCTGAACTACTGGGACCGGCAGGACCCGGTGGTCAGCGGCAGCTTCTACGGCAAACCACGTTTCGGCTACGAAGTCGCCGAGCGCTTTCGCAAGCGCGGCGAAGACAACGGCTGGTTCATCCAGGACCGCATCGTGGACACCGGCCGCGCCTGGCTGATGGCGCACGTTGCCTACTGGCGACTGCCGACGCTCGGCGACGATCTCGCCAACCTGCTCGCGCGCTAGCGAACGGCGCAAAGGTTGAAGGCCATGAAATTCGCAAGCATCGCAGGCATCGCAAAACTGTCTCTGACTCCGATTTTGTTGTCTCTGACCCCGGTTTTGCAGGGTTGCGCGACACACTATCTGTATCACGGCGCGCTCGAGGCGCATGACTCGGCCGATGAGGCGCGCACCGTGACGGTGCACTGGACCGTGACCCACCGGCCGCTGTGGTTCGACAACGTGCATGGCAGTGTCGAGCTCAAGACCCAGTGCAGTTTCCGCACGTTGCACTTCCGCGAGGGTCCGGACGGCATCGTGTTCGAACGCGAGCCCGACGACGAGGGCAGCTTCGAGGACATCCCGCTGCACGGCAAGTGCGGCGAGGTGCTGGACGCGAAGCGCATCGGCGAGATCTCGCCGGGCGAGCTGCGCCTCACGGTGCTCTGCCGGGAGGCGAGCTCGCCGCGGCACCGCTACCTGCGAGCCTCGCCCGAGCCCTACGTGTTCCAGGTCCGCCGCGAGCGCGTTGCCGGACCGGGAGAGGCCACGCTGCAGCCGCCGGAGTGCTGACCCAGGAGCTTGCGATGCCCAGGATTCGCCTGACGCTCGCGCTGCGCGACGAGTACGAGATGCTGTTCCAGAGCTGCGCCATCCGCCCGGGCGCGCTCGATGAGGCGACGCGGCGCGCGACGCAGATCGGCGAGCATCGATCCCGCTACCAGGCGATCGCCGATGCCTGCCTCGTCCCGTGGTATCTGATCGGCATCATCGCTTTCGACGCCGAAGGCACGCCCGCTGCCGAGCCGGAGAGTTCGATCTGGGCGAGGTTCGAGGGCCTGCGCTACGGTCCGCAGCGCGTCGACGAGCGGGCCCGCGAGCTGCAGGCGACGCTGAACCTGATTCCCGGCATCTACCTGCTCGAGGACGGCCGTGCCAGCCGGCTCACCTCGGGGGCCTTTTGGCGGGTCACCGGTCGCTATCTGCCGGGCGATCCGCGCGGGGCCTGATCGCGCAGCTCAACCCTTGATGCACACCACCGGTTCGAGCCGCGCCACCCTGCGCGCAAGCCCCGCGCGGTCGGTCGCGCGCACCACCTCGCCGACGTCCTTGTAGGCACCCGGCGCTTCCTCGGCGACGCCGCGCAGGCTGGGGCTGCGCACCTCGATGCCGCGTGCGGCGAGCTCATCCACCACCGCGCGGCCGCGCCACTGTCGCGTCGCCTGGTGGCGGCTCATCGCCCGGCCGGCACCGTGGCAGGCCGAGCTGAACGACAGCGTCTCGCCCTCGCGCGTGCCGACCAGGATCCACGAGCTGGTGCCCATCGAGCCGCCGATCAGCACCGGCTGGCCGACTGCCGCGAATTCAGGCGGCAGGTCCGGATGCCCCGGTCCGAAGGCGCGCGTCGCGCCCTTGCGGTGTACGTAGAGTTCGCGCTGCTTGCCTTCCACGCGATGCTGCTCGGTCTTGCAGGTGTTGTGCGAGACGTCGTACAGCAGCTCGAGGCGCGCCTGCGGCAGCAGCCCGGCGAACACCCCGCGCGCCAGCTGGGTGATGATCTGGCGGTTGGCCAGTGCGCAGTTGATCGCCGCGCGCATCGCGCCGAGATAGCGTTGCCCCAGCTCAGAGCGGATCGGCGCGCAGGCCAGCTCGCGGTCCGGCAGCACGATGCCGAGCCGGCCCGCCTCCACCGCCATCTCGCGCAGGAACTCCGTGCCGACCTGGTGGCCCAGCCCGCGCGAGCCGCAGTGGATGCTGAGCACCAGCTGGCCCTTCGACAGGCCGAAGGCTTCGGCCGCGGCGGCGTCCTGAATCTCCACGACGTGCTGCAGCTCGAGGTAATGATTGCCCGAGCCGAGCGTGCCCATCGCGTGGCGCTGCCGCTTGCGCGCCTGTTCGGAGATCGCCTCGGGATCGGCGCCGGCTACACAGCCGCGCTCCTCGATGCGTTGCAGGTCGGACCGTTCGCCCCAGCCCTGGGACACCGCCCAGCGTGCGCCGCCGGCGAGCATCTCGGTCAGTTGCCGGTCGTGCAGGTGGATCGCACCGGTGCTGCCCAGGCCCGCCGGCACGCCCGCGAACAACGCGTCGGCGAGCCGCGCGCGCAGGCCGTCCAGCGCCGGCAGGTCCAGCCCGGTGTGCAGGGTGCGCACCCCGCAGGACACGTCGAAGCCGACGCCGCCGGCGGACACCACGCCGCCCTCGTCGGCATCGAACGCCGCCACCCCGCCGATCGGGAAGCCATAGCCCCAGTGCGCGTCCGGCATCGCGTAGCTCGCCGAGACGATGCCCGGCAGCATCGCGACGTTGGCCGCCTGCTCCGCCACCTTGTCGTCCATCGCCGCCACCAGCGCCTCGCTGCCGTAGACGATTGCCGGCACGCTCATGCGACCGGTGGCCGGCAGTCTCCAGGCCATGTCGGAAATCCGCTCGAAGCGTCCCAGGTCCATGCCGAACTCCCGTGCTCAGATATCGAGCACGCATTGCGCGAGCCACTGGCTGTCGTGCTGCCGGCGCACTGCCAGCTCGGTGAAGGTCGCGCCCTTGATCTCCACCGCCGGCTGGTGCCGCGCGACGTCCACCGGCTCACCCCACGCCTCCGCCACCAACCGCCATCCCCGTAGGAGCGGCTTCAGCCGCGATTCCGATCCCGGCTTCAGCCGCGACTCCGACCCCGGCTCCAACCGCGATTCCTCAATTCTCACCGCATACCGCCCGAACAGCAGCCCTTCCACCGCCATCCGGTAAACAAGCTCATTGAGAAAATCGTAGAACAACAGCTCGAGCTCTGCCGCCTCGCAACGAAACGCCACGCTGCGCTGCGGCCGCACGCCGGCCGGCTCGGTGACAATCGCGGTCAGCGCCAGGGCCGCCTGCCGAAAGGCCTCTGCGGGTGTCGCACCGTAGCCACGCACCCCCATGTCGGCGGCGTGCGGGAAGTGCTCCCAGCGTCTGGCAGTGGCGCGGCCCGGTATTTCCACCCTCGGGACTTTAGCCCAGGGCATCGGGGCAGGTTGCCAGCGTGCCAACTATACTCGGCTGACCGGGCCGGACTGGGGGGGTGCCCAATGGACATTCGCAACTCCGTACTGGCTTGCATGGCCTTCGCCGTCCTGGCGGGATGGGCCATGGA
>CAZOSZ010000211.1:0-1897 GCA_964582505.1 uncultured Ectothiorhodospiraceae bacterium
CCGGGTCGCGGCTGAAGCCGCTCCTACGGGGACCCAGCCAACCATGCAGCGCGGCCTTGTCATATTCGCCGGCACGCTCGCCGATTACCCGGCGAGGACACTGTTTGCGTGGTACATCGGGTTGATTGCGGTCGGCACGGCCCTGCTGCTGCTGCCAGCCTGCCGGGTGGCCGACGCCGCGCCGTTGAGCTTCACCGATGCCCTGTTCACCGCCACCAGCGCCGCTTCAGTGACCGGGCTGATGGTCACCTCCATGGCCGGGGACTTCAGCCTCACCGGGCAGGTGGTGGTGCTGCTGCTGATCCAGCTCGGCGGGCTCGGTGTCATGTCGATCGGCACACTGCTGTTTGTCGGCCTGACCGGGCGCCAGCCGCTCAAGTTCCGCCTGCTGACCCGTGAAACCCTGGGCATGCCGCTGAGCGTCGATATCGGCCGGCTGATCGGGCTGGTGGTCGGCGTGACCCTGTTTCTCGAGGCCATCGGGGCGCTGGTGCTGCTGCTGGCGCGGCTCGGCGACGGTCCGCTCGCCGAAGTGCTCTGGTGGGCGGTGTTCCACGCGGTGTCCGGTTTCTGCAACGCGGGGATCTCGCTGCAGGACGACAGCCTCGCGCCCTGGTCGGGCGACGTGACGGTGCTGCTCGCCATGGCGGCGCTCATCGTGGCCGGCGGCCTCGGCTTTCCGGTGCTGCTCGACCTGCTGCACCTGCCGCGCAGCGAGTCCGACCGTCGTGGCCTGCGCTTTCACACCCGCCTGGTGGCCGTGGCTACGCTGGTGCTGCTGGCCGGTGGCACGCTGGCCATCTGGCTGATGGAGCGCGGCGGTGCGCTGGCCTCCATGACCGCTGGCGAAACTGTGCTGAACGCCTTCTTCCAGAGCGCCACCGCGCGCAGCGCGGGCTTCTCGACGCTGCCGGTGGAGCACTTCGCCTACCCCTCGCTGTTTTTGCTGATGCTGTTGATGTTCATCGGCGGCAATTCCTGCTCGACCGCCGGTGGCGTCAAGGTCTCCACCGTCGCGGTGCTGACGCTGGAAGGCCGCGCGCTCGTCCGGCGCCGCTGGCAGACCGCCGCCTTCGGCCGGCGGGTGCCCGACCGGGTGCTGGCCACGGCGACCGCCGTGGTGGCGGTCTATGCTCTGGTGCTGGTGACCGGCATCATGCTGCTGCTGCTGCTGGAGGCGCACGACCGGCCGCACGCCGAGGCCGGCGGGCATTTCATGGATACCGTGTTCGAGGCCATCTCGGCGCTCGGCACGGTGGGATTGTCCACCGGGATGACCGGGGGGCTCGGCGAGGCGTCGCGGCTGGTGATCGTCGGCATGATGCTGCTCGGCCGCGTCGGCCCGCTGGCGCTGGCGTCGCTGCTGTTGCACGGCCCGGCCGGCCCGAAGATCCGTTACCCGGAAAGCGAGGTGATCGTTGGCTGAGAAACATTCCCGCTTCGTGGTCATCGGCCTCGGCCGCTTCGGCTCGGCGCTGGCGCGACGACTGACCGACCGCGGTCACAAGGTGACGGGCATTGACCCCGACGAAGAGGCCGTGCAGAAGGTGCAGGACAACCTGGACAGCGCACTGGTCGCGGATGGCGCTGACGAGGAAGTGCTGAAGACCCTCGATCTTGGAAACACCGCGGCGGTGTTCATCTCGCTCGGCGACCACGCCAATCGCAGTATCGTCGCCACCATGTACGTGCTCGAGCTCGGTGCGCCACGGGTGATCGTCAAGGGCATCGACACCCTGCACGCCAAGATCCTGCGCAAGCTCGGCAAGGTCGAGGTGATCTTCCCCGAGGAGGCGATGGCCAGGTACGTGGCGGATCACCTGGTGTGAGTCTGCGGGAGGGCTTGTAGGAGGGGCTTCAGCCCCGATCGGCGGGTCGGGGCTGAAGCCCCTCCTAC
>CAZOSZ010000211.1:1997-4278 GCA_964582505.1 uncultured Ectothiorhodospiraceae bacterium
GCGGGTCGGGGCTGAAGCCCCTCCTACGGCCCGTCCCAGGGCCCCTCCTTTTGCGGAAACTGGCCGCAAACGCCCTTCGGCAGTACCCTGTCCCCCATGAAAATCGAGCTCGGCAACCTCGAACTGGCCGACTACAACGAGCTCCGCAAGGCCATGCAGGAGGCCTATGCGGACCTCGGCGGCGACTTCTGGCCGCATGAGGCGATCGCCCGTTTGCTCGAGGTGTTCCCAGAAGGCCAGCTCTGCCTCAAGGTCAACGGCAAGGTCGTGGCCTCGGCGCTGTCGCTGATCGTCGACTACGACAAGTTCGGCGACCAGCACAGTTTCCGCGACATCACCGGCAACTACAGTTTCAGCACGCACGATTCCGAAGGCGACGTGCTGTACGGCATCGAGGTGTTCGTGCACCCCGAGTACCGCGGCCTGCGCCTCGCGCGGCGGCTCTACGACGCGCGCAAGGAGCTGTGCGAGAACCTCAACCTGCGCGCCATCATGGCGGGCGGGCGGATCCCGAACTACGAGAAGTACGCCGAGCGGATGACGCCGCGCGAGTACATCGAGCAGGTGCGGCTGAAGAACATCTACGATCCGACCCTTACTTTCCAGCTCTCCAACGGCTTTCACGTCAAGAAGCTGCTGCGCGACTACCTGCTGCGGGACACCCAGTCGCTCGGCTATGCCACGCTGCTGGAGTGGAACAACATCTACTACGAGGCGAAACCGAAGCTCATCAACCGGCCACGCAGCGTGGTGCGCATCGGCCTGGTGCAGTGGCAGATGCGGCTGTTCGAGGACCGCGAGGCCCTGATGGCGCAGGTGGAATTCTTCGTCGACGCGATCTCCGCCTACAAGGCCGACTTCATCCTGTTCCCGGAATTCTTCAACGCCCCGTTGATGGCCGAGTTCAACAACCTCGACGAGCCCAAGGCGATCCGCGAGGTGGCGCAACACACCGAGTGGATCCGCAAGCGCTGCCTGGAGCTCGCCGTCTCCTACAACATCAACATCATCGCCGGCAGCATGCCGCTGGTGGAGAACGATCGGCTGTACAACGTCAGTTTCCTGCTGCGGCGCGACGGCACCTGGGACCAGTCGCGCAAGATCCATCCGACTCCGGACGAGACCAGCATCTGGGGCATGTCCGGCTGGGACCGCGTGCCGGTGTTCGAGACCGACTGCGGCCGGGTCGGCATCCTGATCTGCTACGACGTCGAGTTCCCCGAGCTGGCGCGGATCTGTGCTGACCAGAACATGCATATCCTGTTCGTGCCGTTCCTGACTGACACGCAGAGCGCCTACATGCGGGTGCGCATCTGCGCCAAGGCCCGCGCCGTGGAGAACGAGTGCTACGTCGCCATCGCCGGCTCGGTCGGCAACCTGCCGCAGGTCCACAACATGGACGTGCAGTACGGCCAGTCAGCGATCTTCACGCCGGCCGATTTCGCCTTCCCCACCAACTCCATCAAGGCCGAGGCGACGCCGAACACCGAGATGACTATCATCGCCGACCTCGACATGGAGCTGCTCAAGGAGCTGCACGAGATCGGCAGCGTCACCAACCTGAAGGACCGCCGCCGCGACCTCTACGAGATCATCGTCAAGGCGCCGCTGGCGGACAGCGACCTCGAGGCGCAACGCCGGCGCGGCGAGATCGCCCAAGTGGTCGCGGACCAGGATGCGGTCGATGCCGCGGAGGCGGCCGAGGCCGCGGAAGCCTCGAAGAAGACCGGCTGAAGCCCAGTCAACCCGAGAGCCAGGAGCGGGACCCATGGCGATGTACGCCGCTGAAGTCGTCTGGACCCGTGATTCGCAGGACTTTCTTGACAACCGCTACAGCCGCCGCCACCTGCTGCGTTTCGACGGCGGGATCGAGCTGCCGGCCTCGTCCTCGCCGCAGGTCGTGCCGCTGCCGATGTCCGATGCCGCCGCCGTCGATCCCGAGGAGCTGTTCGTCGCCTCGCTGGCAAGCTGCCACATGCTGTGGTTTCTGGCGATCGCCGCGAAGCGCGGCTTTTGCGTGGACCGGTATGCGGACGCGGCGAGCGGACGGATGTCGAAAGGCGCTGCAGGACGGCTGTCGATGACCGAAGTGACGCTGCGGCCGGAGGTGCAGTTCTCGGGTGTGCGCCAGCCATCGCGCGACGAGATCGAAGCCATGCACGAGGAAGCCCATCGAGCCTGCTTCATCGCCAACTCGGTGAAGACTGAGGTCCGCTGCGAGCCGGTGCTGATCGCCGGTTAAGGACAATGACGTCGCGTTGCCGCGGAACCGCGGTGTCAC
>CAZOSZ010000212.1:0-1552 GCA_964582505.1 uncultured Ectothiorhodospiraceae bacterium
TTCCAGGTGATGCCGGTGTCCGAGACCATCGGGCGGATCATCATGGAAGGCGGCAACGCCATGCAGATCGCCGCCGAAGCCAGCAAGGAAGGCATCTGGGATTTGCGCCGCGCGGGACTCATGAAGGTCAAGAACGGCCTCACGAGCCTCGAGGAAATCAACCGCGTGACCATCGACTGACGGACGCTATGACGCGCTCAACCGAACCGGGGACGAACCATGGCTGAAGCCGCAAAGCAATACCCGTTTTCCTGGGTAGGCAAGGATCCGAAGGGGGCGACCCTGAAGGGCTCGCTGATGGCGGTCAACGAGGCCGCGGTGCGCTCCAGCCTGCGCCGCCAGGGCCTGGTGCCGGTCACGATCCGCCGCCAGAGCACGCTGTTCCAGAAGCGCTCGAAGGTCACCAGCGCAGACATCGCGGTCTTCAGCCGCCAGCTCTCCACCATGCTGCAGGCGGGCATCCCGCTGGTGCAGGCCTTCGATATCGTCGCCACCGGGCATGAGAACCCGGGGATGCAGAAGCTGCTCTCGGCGATCAAGACCGACCTGGAGAGCGGCACCACGCTGGCCGAGTCGCTCGGCAAGCACCCGCTGCATTTCGATGCCCTGTACGTCAACCTGGTCAACTCCGGCGAACAGGCCGGCGCGCTCGAGACACTGCTCGACAAGATCGCCACCTACAAGGAGAAGACCGAGGCGCTGAAAAAGAAGCTGAAAAAGGCGCTGACCTATCCACTGGCAGTGCTGGCGGTCGCGGTCATCGTCACGGCGGTCCTGCTGATCTTCGTGATCCCGCAGTTCGACGACCTGTTCCGGGGCTTCGGCGCCGAGTTGCCGGCGTTCACACAATTGGTCGTAGATTTCTCGCAGTTTGTCCGCACCCGGGGCTGGATCATCCTCATCGCGATGATTGCGGCGATCAGTGCCTTCGTGTATTTCAAGAAGCGCTCGAGGCGATTCAACGAGATCATCGACCGCGCGCTGCTGCGCATGCCGGTCATCGGCGAGATCGTCCGCAAGGCGGCGATCGCGCGCTTCACCCGTACGCTTGCCACCATGTTCGCCGCCGGCGTGCCGCTGGTCGAGGCGCTGGAGTCGGTGGCCGGGGCGACCGGCAACATCGTCTATGAGAATGCCACGCTGGAGATTCGCAACGAGGTCGCGACCGGCCAGCGGCTGCAGCGCGCCATGGAAGCCACCGAGCTGTTTCCCAACATGGTGGTGCAGATGGTCGCGGTCGGCGAGGAATCCGGCTCGCTCGACGAGATGTGCGCCAAGGTGGCGGACTTCTTCGAGCGCGACGTGGATGACGCCGTCGACAACATGTCGAGCCTGCTCGAGCCGCTGATCATGTCGATCCTCGGCATCCTGGTCGGCGGCCTGGTGGTCGCCATGTACCTGCCGATCTTCAAGCTGGGCGCGGTGATCTAGGCACGCCGGAATGAATGTTGCCGGGGGGAGGCTGCTTTCTGGTAGGAGCGGCTTCAGCCGCGACCGGGTGGAATCGGGGCTGAAGCCCCTCCTACAGAATTTGTCCGGCCATCCCATGTCC
>CAZOSZ010000212.1:1652-3106 GCA_964582505.1 uncultured Ectothiorhodospiraceae bacterium
CATGGCCCTCGCCGCCCTAGCGCTGGTGTTCGGCCTGCTGGTCGGCAGCTTCCTCAACGTGGTGATCCACCGGCTGCCGCTGATGATGCGCCGCGACTGGCGGGCGCAGTGCGCCGAGGAACTGGAGAACCCGGCGCCGGTGTTGCCCGAAGGGCGCTTCGACCTCTGGGCGCCGCGCTCGCGCTGCCCGGCCTGCGGGCGCCCCGTGCGAGCCGTCGAGAACATCCCGGTGCTGAGCTGGCTGATGCTGAAAGGCCGCTGCGCCGGCTGCCACGCACCGATCTCGCTGCGCTACCCCGCCGTCGAGCTGCTCACCGCGCTGTTGTTCGCGGCCACCGCCTGGCTGCTGCCCTGGCCGGCGCAGGCGCTCGGCGGACTCGGCCTGAGCGCAGCGCTGGTGGCGCTCACTTTCATCGACATCGACGAGCAGCTCTTGCCGGACAGCATCACCCTGCCGCTGTTGTGGGCCGGCCTGCTGTTCAACCTCGGCGCCGGCGAGCAGGCCTTTGCCAGCGTCGAGGACGCGCTGATCGGCGCGATTGCCGGCTATCTCAGCCTGTGGCTGGTCTACCAGGGTTTCAAACTGGCGACCGGCCGCGAGGGCATGGGCTTCGGCGACTTCAAGCTGCTGGCGGCGCTCGGCGCCTGGCTCGGCTGGCAGATCCTGCCGCTGGTGATCCTGCTGTCCGCGGTGGTCGGCGCGCTGATCGGCATCGCGATGATCCTGCTGCTCGGCCGCGACCGCCAGGTGCCGATTCCCTTCGGCCCGTACCTGGCGGCGGCCGGCTGGATCGCGCTGGTCTGGGGACCGGAGCTGACGCGCGTCTGGCTGCGGCTCGCGGGGCTGCGCTGAATGATCTTCGCCCCGCCGTTCCCCGACGACGGACGACTCCGCGTCGGACTGACCGGCGGCATCGCCAGCGGCAAGTCGACCGTGGCGCGGTTGTTCGCCCAGCACGGGGTGCCGGTGATCGACCTCGACCAGGTGGCCCGCGAGGTGGTTGCACCCGGCGAGCCAGGCTTGCAGGCCACCGTCGAGCTGTTCGGTGCCGGGGTGCTCGACGCCGGGGGCGGGCTCGATCGGGCCAGGCTGCGGGCCAAGGTGTTTCTCGACCCGCAGGCGCGCAAGCGGCTGGAGGCCTTGCTGCATCCGCTGATCCTGGCCGCCGGGGTGCGCCACGCCGGTGCCGCCGCCGGCCCCTACCAGGTGATCGTCGCGCCGCTTCTGGTGGAGTTCGGCCTGACCGGCTGGGTGGATCGCGTGCTGGTGGTGGACTGCCCGGAGGAGGTGCAGCTCGAGCGGCTTTTGGCCCGCGATGTCGGAGACGAAACACTCGCCCGGGCGATCCTCGCCACCCAGGCCAGCCGCAAGCAGCGACTGGCCGCGGCGGATGACGTGATCGTCAACGACGGTCCGGAGGACCGGCTGGCCGAGGCCGTGAAGCGGCTGGACG
>CAZOSZ010000212.1:3206-4278 GCA_964582505.1 uncultured Ectothiorhodospiraceae bacterium
TGCAATCCGGGTTTGCGGTACCCGGCGGCATCGTACAGAATCGCGCGATGAGCCAGGGTGCAGCGAACGTACCGGCGCAGCGCGCAGCCAAAGAGACCGTCGTCTACGAACAGCCGCTGACCGAGCGGATGCGCACCTTCCTGCGGATCGAGTTCCTGTCGCGCCAGGCGCAGCACCACGCCCGCCAGCCTTCGGCATGGTCGAGCCGCGCGGCCATGGACAGCCTGATCGAGATCCTGGCGATCGTCACCCGTGGCGACGTCCGCGGCGAAGTGCTCAAGGACCTCGAGCGCCAGGCCACCATGCTGGCCGGGTTCGCCAGCCGGCCGGGGGTGGACCGCAGCCGGCTGGATGCCTTGCTGGAGCGCGTCGCGCAGCTCCGCCAGCAGCTCGGCGGCGTCGGGGCGCACTACACGCAGCCGCTGAAGGAATCCGAGTTCCTCGCCGCGATCCGCCATCGCAGCGCCATCCCCGGCGGCACCTGCGAGTTCGACCTGCCGGACTTCAAGCACTGGCTGAGCCTCGCCGAAGAACAGCGCTACGCCGACTTCCAGACGTGGTTCCGCCATCTGAAGCCGCTGTGCGACGCCATCGGCCAGTTGCTGTGGCTGACCCGCGAATCTTCGCCGGGGCGGCCGGAGATCGCGCCGGGCGGTATGTTCCAGTACCAGATCGATCGTTCGGCCGGCTGCCAGCTGGTGCGCATCGCCATCGGCAACGGCGCCGGCTACTACCCGGAGATCAGCGGCGGGCAGCATCGCTTCACGGTGCGCTTCCTGACCTGGTGCGGCCCGGAGCAGCGCTCCGTGCAGGTCACCGAGGACATCGAGTTCGAGCTGACCTGCTGCTGAGGGCGCATGATGCTCGAAGTGCCCTGCCCCCAATGCGGCAAGCCGGTGGAGTGGTCACCGGCCTCGCGCTGGCGCCCGTTCTGCTCCGAGCGCTGCAAGCTGATCGATCTCGGTGCGTGGTTCAGCGAGGAACACGCGATCTCCGGCGAAGCGCCCGAGGATCCAGACGTCGAAGAAGAGCAGCCGTAACCCGAAAATGTAGGAGCGGCTTCAGCCGCGAT
>CAZOSZ010000213.1:0-4269 GCA_964582505.1 uncultured Ectothiorhodospiraceae bacterium
GGGCAAACACTGGAACGGGTCCGGCCATTTATCCGCGACGAGGGATGGCTGGCCCTCATCGAGGCGCTGATGCTCATCGCAAACGGCCGCTATGGGGAGGCCTATCCAAAAGCTCAGTATGCAGTTGCAGCCCAGCGGGACCCAGTCCCGGTTTTCCAAATACCACTGCTGTTCTCCATGCTGAGCCTCGGCCTGGACGAGGAGGTGCTGGCCATGGAATCCGGCCCGCCCTTTTTCCGCTTGTTTGCACTGCTCAGGCTCAACCGGCGCGAAGAAGCCTTGCGCTTGGCCCAGCAATGGTCGGAGCGGCCGGGCCAGCCGGGCCTGATGATTCAGTTCTACCACGCCACCTCCCAGCCGCGGAAGTTGCTTGATTACGTCGAGACCCGGTGGGCGGATACGAAACAGGTTGCCGCCGAGTTTCCGAGCGCCCCGATGTTTGGCAATTCGAACCTGTTCCAGCTCGCCCATGCCTACCGCCTGAGCGGCCAGCCGGAGAAGTTCGAGCAGGCCCTTGCGCTGGCCAGGCAAGCCCATGACCGTGCCCTGGAAGACGGTTACGACTCCCAGTTCACTCACTTCGCGGAATCGTCCTACTGGGCGATTGCCGGTGACGCCGAAAAGGCCATGGACCACCTGGAAATGGCGCTGGAACGGGGCGGCTCCTTTCCGCTCAGTGACCTGCTCCTGATTCCGGAATTGCGGGAACTGCGGCTTGAGCCGCGCTTCCGTGAACTCGCCGAGCGAGCGCACCAGCGCTTCAATGAAGAGCGAGCCGTGGCGGGGCTGGAACCGCTCGAGGCGGAGTGGCCGCGGTGACCGCCGACCGCAGATGTCGGCATCGGCGAGGAGAGGCCCCCGACTGTCGAAAACGTGATTTATACTGCCTATACTCTCTACAGGAAGCTTCTTTTTTCGCTGCCTGTCTAAGAGGGAATCTTTCTCCAGTCGGCCTGCCGGTCGGTGTTGGCACTGCGCTCGCGGGCTTGGTCCGGGCGACGACCACCTGCCTAGTGGGGCAGGGGCGGTCAGCAGGGTGCGAGGGCGGATCCTGACGAGCCGACGCGCGCCGAACGCCGCGCAGCGATGAGGTGCGCACAACGCCTGACGCGCGTCTTCGGCATCGATATCGAGACCTGCTCGGCCTGCGGCGGGGCGGTGCGGATCATCGCCTGCATAGAGGATCCCGAAATGATCGAGAAGATCCTCACCCGTCTGGACGCTAAGGCGGCCGAACCCCAAGCCGCCACGGCGGCCGCCATGCCGTGGGCCGCCCCAGCGCGGACTGTTCGATTGACCGGGATTATCCAACGACGACCGCCCGGGGCTGCGACGTGTGCGGCGCGGCCACGGTGGCGGTTGGCCGGGTGGAAGGCGCGTGAAAAGCGCGCCGGCAAGCCCATCGCCGGGGTGGAATCGGAACGCCGTGACATCTACTCGTGGAGATTGGCGAGTCGCAGCGACCGCTGACCGCAGGTGTCGGCATCGGCGAGGAGAGGCCCGCGACCATCGAAAAGGTGCTTTATACTGCCTATACTCAGCCTCGCTGCATTCGCAGGTTTCCTCAAGTTGGTATGGCCGATCTGTCGAGCGGCGGGCCGCCGCCCGGCGCCGAACCGTTCAACGCGGCTCCGGCGCCGATCGCCACGCGGCGATTCCGGCGGTTCGTTCCGCTCGGCCTGCCTCGCATCGAGGGCATCCCTGCGGTGCCGGACCCTCTCGATCCACCGATCGAGTTGACGGTGACGCGCCCCAAGGTTGGCTATCCGACGGCCCTCTTCGCTGACGCTGCAGACGCCGAAGACCGGCTCCTCGCCGACGCACAGCGGATCATCGCTGACGGTGCGGGCGATGCCCCGGGGATTCCCGATCCTGACGCTGCAACCGCGGAGATCAGCGTTGCCGTTGCCGGGCTGCGGTTCGATTCGGCGAACGACGGCAACGGCATTCCGCCCGTGCGCACGATTTACACGACGACGCGCGCGTTTCCCGACGACGCCGACGAGCCGCTTGTGCTCGCGTTGGATTGGATTGATGTCGCGGATGTCACCACGCTCGTCGCGCCCGCCGCGGGATCGATACCGCTACCACGCGCGCGCGAAGTGATCATAACCGTGCGTGCTGTCGGACGTTCCGATCCCGGTCTCGATTATTTCGGCTCGGAGCCGGCGCGATTCGGAGACCCCACATCGGTCCAGATGTTCGCGGCCGGGTTGGACGAGACCGGGTTTTTCGTCACGGACGATCCGGCCAGACAGCTTCGATGCGTGCTGCTGCGGCCGCAGGAAATAGAAACCTTGGCGCTGCTCGCGCGTTTGCGCGCCAGTGGGCGCGGGACGGAGGCGGACACCAGCCCGTTGCATCTGCTCGCGGAGGACCTCAGTCTCGAAACATCTGGACCGGCGCTGTGGGCCGAGCCCGGTAGACGCGTCATCTTCGCGTGCTCGCGGGATCTTGCCCACGTGCTGTCTCCGGACGGATCCGCAGTGACGTTCTCCTCTGAAGCCGACATCACGGATCGGTGGATTTCCGTGCTCACGGTCGGCATCCAACGTGACTGGACGTGGAACGGCGACGACAGAGTCGGCGTTGAAATCTCCCGCGACGGAAGCGGTGTAATCGGCCGCATTACGCTGCCGCGCAGTGTGAATCCTGAGGTCTTCCAGGCGCCCGAGATCGCGGGTGCACCGGTGGATCGTGCGGCAACCTATCTCGTGTTCATGGACATCATCGATCCGAAGCCGGTGCCGCCCGCACATCCATCGGAGATGTCCCTGTCGTACACGGTCACCCCCGTCTTTCGCCATCTGCCAGAAGACACGGATGACCACTCACCTGCAACATCGATCTGCCGATCGCGGCGCCTCCAACGCAAACACCGCGGCTCGTCTCTGCGGGCTTGGCCCTGTCGCCATATGAACGGGATGATCTCTACTCGACGACCGAAGTGCGTACGCGGCTGCTGTGGCTCGAGTTCGAGGCGGCTCTTGAGAATCCGGCAGACGCCTACTTCGGTCGCGTGCTGTCGTACGCGCCCGATCCGATGTTGACGCGCGAAGCGCCGGTGTCACCGAGGCCCGAGCCACCACTTCCCATCCCGCCGGAATTCATTCGCGTCGTCCGGCCTGGACAGTCCGACGATCGTGCCGGCCTCGCGGCGATGCAACGGTTGCTGCCGACGAATTCGCCGCGGCATTTTCTGTTGCCGCTGCCGCCTGGCTGAGCAGACGAGCCTCGATCTCCTGGGCTTTTTCGTCTACGAGTTCCGAGTCGGTCACGCCTCTGGCTGGTCGACTGCGCGTGCGCGATTCGGTCCGCCGCTCCGCGTCACCGGTGTGCAGCATCCCGCACCGCCGCTCAGTTGCGAAGCCTTTCGAACGGTCAGCGGCATCGTGGCGTCGGCGCCGTATGCGACGCCGGTGTACGACGGTCGCTCGCTCTTGCCGACCACACCGGCGACGAGCATCTGGGTTCTCCTGTATACGCAGGTCATACAGGCAGACGGTGAGGGCTATCGCAACATCCTGCTGTCCCAGCGTCCGGCGCCATTCCGCCGCAAGCACGATCGTGCGCGCCCGTCAGTACCGAGAGGCGACGCGCGCTGGTCGCAGTCAGAAATCGAGGCTGCGTTGGCGTCGCTTGGGCTGCCGAAATCGAGCGCGCCCAGCGTGCTTGCCGTGGAGATGCTGCCGGAAATCAACGTCGCGCCCGATCCTCTTGGCGGCGATCTTGGATCGACACGCGTGCTGAGGTCGTCGCGACTCGTGCCGGTGCCGCCGGTGTGCGTCCAGCCGCCGTGTCCCGTGTGATGGCGCAAGAGGGTAAATCGCGTGACAGTTTTCGCCACCCACCAATGGAAAACCGAAGGTACCTGTGCGGGCTCGCCTTCCGCCTTGTAAAGCTCAATCCAGCAGTCATCGCCTTTGCGGGAGCAATGTCGCCTGCGGCGGGTGGTGGTGCATGCTGTCGCGGTCAGGTCGCAAGCAGTTCGAGTCGCCAAAGGGTGAGGGCAACCGGACCGCCATGAGCTCACGCGGCCGATTATGAGAATCGTGCTCTGATTTATGGACGCCTATCGCCGCCTGCTCTCGTCCGCGCGCCGTTTCAGCAGGGACCGTGCCGAAGCGGAAGACCTGTTGCACGACGCGCTGCTGATCGCGCTGAAGGCGGGCCGCTCCCCATTGACGGATCCGGCCGACGCACCGTGGTTCGCTGGCGTGCTGCGCAACATGGGCGCGATGCGCGCACGGACCGCCGCGCGCCGCCGTG
>CAZOSZ010000214.1:0-4201 GCA_964582505.1 uncultured Ectothiorhodospiraceae bacterium
GGCAGGGGTGGAATCGCGGCTGAAGCCGCTCCTACGGCCGCTCCTACGGCCCGACGGGGCGGATGGCGGACTCGAGCCGGCGGGCGGCGACGGCGGCCTGGGTCCTGCTGCGCACGCCGAGCTTGCGGAAGATGGCGGTCACATGCGCCTTGACAGTCGCTTCCGAGACCTCCAGCTCGGCGGCGATCTGCTTGTTGAGCAGCCCTTCGGCGAGCATGTCGAGCACCCGGAACTGCTGCGGCGTCAGGGTGGCGACCCGGCGCGCCAGCTCCTCGTCCTCGGAGGGCGTCGAGTCGTCGAGTGCCAGCGCCGCCTCGGGCAGCCAGACTTCCCCTTCGAGCACCGCCGCGATCGCCTCGGAAATGATCTCCACCGGCGAAGACTTCGGGATGAAGCCGGAGGCGCCGAAATCGACGGCACGGCGCATCACCCCGGCGTCACTGGTGGCCGAGACCACCACCACCGGCAGGGCAGGGTGATGGGTGCGCAGCCAGGCAAGCACCGAGAAGCCGTGTGCGCCCGGCATATCGAGATCGAGCAGCACCAGGTCGGTGTCCTCGTGCTCGCCGACCGCGGCCTGCAGCGACTCGAAGGATTCCGCCTCGGTGAAGCAGACCCCCGGCATCATGGGCGCAAGCGCCTGTTGCAGCGCCTCCCGGAAAAGCGGGTGGTCGTCCGCGACGATGATCCTTGCGCTCTCGCCCATTGGTCCCGGTTCCCGGCGCCGGGCCCCGGGGCCCCGGCGTCTGTCCCTGTGCGGCCGCTGTCACCCGGCCATGTGAAACTTCGCTCAGGCCAGTTTCTTGCGATTCTCGATCAGGTCTTCCACCACCGCCGGGTCCGCCAGCGTCGAGGTGTCGCCGAGGTTCGAGTACTCGTGCGCCGCCACCTTGCGGAGGATCCGCCGCATAATCTTGCCCGAGCGCGTCTTCGGCAGCCCCGGGGCGAACTGGATGACGTCCGGCGAGGCGATCGGCCCGATCTCTTCGCGGACCCAGGCCCGCAGTTCCTTGCTGAGCGCCTCGCTCGGCTCTTCGCCGGCCTGCAGCGTCACATAGCAGTAGACCCCCTGGCCCTTGATATCGTGCGGGAAGCCGACCACCGCGGCCTCGGCGACCTTGGGGTGCGCCACCAGCGCGCTCTCGATCTCGGCCGTGCCCATGCGGTGGCCCGAAACATTCAGCACGTCGTCGACCCGCCCGGTGATCCAGTAATAGCCGTCCTCATCGCGGCGCGCGCCGTCGCCGGTGAAATAACGGCCTTCGAAGGTCACGAAGTAGGTTTGCACGAAGCGCTCGTGGTCGCCGTAGACGGTCCGCATCTGTCCTGGCCAGCTGTCCAGCAGCACCAGGTTGCCCTCGGCGGCACCCTCGAGGGTGTTGCCCTCGCCATCGACGATCGCCGGCTGCACGCCGAAGAACGGCCGGGTGGCGGAGCCGGGCTTCAGTGCCGTGGCGCCCGGCAGCGGCGTGATCAGGATGCCGCCGGTCTCGGTCTGCCACCAGGTGTCGACGATCGGGCAGCGGCCGTCGCCGACCACGCGGTGGTACCACTCCCAGGCCTCCGGGTTGATCGGCTCGCCGACCGTGCCGAGCAGCCTCAGGCTGTCGCGACGGGTCTTCTTCACCGGCGCATCGCCCTCGCGCATCAGCGCGCGGATCGCGGTCGGGGCGGTGTAGAAAATGTTCACCTTGTGCTTGTCCACCACCTGCCAGAAGCGCGAGCTGTCCGGGTAGTTCGGCACGCCCTCGAACATCAGCGTGGTGGCGCCGTTGGCGAGCGGCCCGTAGACGATATAGCTGTGGCCGGTGACCCAGCCGACGTCGGCGGTGCACCAGAAGATCTCGCCGGGCTTGTAGTCGAATACGTACTCGTGGGTCATGGCGGCGTACACCAGGTAGCCGCCGGTGGTGTGCAGCACGCCCTTCGGCTGGCCGGTCGAGCCCGAGGTATAGAGGATGAACAGGGTGTCTTCCGCATTCAGCTCCTCGGGCGGGCACTCCGGCGGCTGGTCCGCGACCAGCTCCTCGTACCAGATATCGCGGCCCTCGGTCCAGGCGATGTTGCCGCCGGTGCGTTTCAACACGACGACGTTTTGCACTGTTTCCAGCGTGTGCTGCTGCAGCGCGCGGTCGACATTGGCCTTGAGCGGCACTTTGCGGCCGCCACGCAGGCCTTCGTCGGCGGTAATGATCAGCTTGGAGGCGCAATCCTCGACGCGCCCGGCAACCGACTCCGGCGAGAATCCGCCGAACACCACCGAATGCGGTGCGCCGATGCGCGCGCATGCCAGCATCGCGACCGCGGTCTCCGGGACCATGGGCATGTAAATGGTGACCATGTCGCCCTTGCCGATGCCGATCGACTTCAGGCCGTTGGCAAGCCGGCAGACCTGCTCATAGAGCTGGCGATAGCTGACGTGTTTCGATTCCGCGGGATCGTCGCCCTCCCAGATGATTGCGGTCTGCTCGCCGCGCTCGGCCAGGTGCCGGTCGAGGCAATTGGCACTGGCATTGAGCGTGCCGTCGTGGAACCAGCGGATATGGAGATGGTGGCGATCGAAGGAGACGTCCTTGACCTGAGTGTAAGGCCGGATCCAGTCGATTCGCCTGCCGTGATGGCCCCAGAACTTCTCCGGGTCGGCGACGGACTCGGCGTACATCGCCGCGTATTGTTCTTCGTTGCAGTGCGCGTCCTGGGCAAAGCCGGCCGGCACCGGATAGACCTTGGATCCGGTCATCGAATATCCTCCTGTCCCCCGTGTCCCATGGACGGACGACCCAAGCAGAGTCTTGTTGGCGCCCGGCGGGGCGTACATTAGACCTTTGTCGCAGCGCGGGCGACCGCCCCTGCCCCGGTTGTGGTTTTTCTGCCACGCAGTAAACTGGTCACGTTTCGGTATTCACGGATAGCTGTGGCGCGTAAGTAGCAGAAACTTAGACTTTGAGCTAATACCACGGGCACGGCGCCATGAACGATGATGACGGGCGCGAGTGGCTTCCAGACGACAATCAATCAGGGAGATGACGCCACGTCGAGCTGCCAGGACACGGCACCGGCCGGGGATATGCGTTGCCGGGCTGATCGTCTGAACGCTGTCGTCGGGCTCCCGTGCGGATAGACGAGCAATCCATCAGGAGTACGATCCATGCGAATGAACAAGTCTCTCTCCAGCTCCCTCGTCGCGGCCGCGGTGCTCGCACTGGCGCCGCAAGTCGCGTCGGCCTGGAGCCCGAAGCTCGAGGTCAGCGAAACCACCTGGGTGCAACTCGGTTACCTGCACCAGTTCTGGTATGAGTCGGTCGAGGACAAGAACGTGGGCAGCCGCAGCAGCGACTTCTTCACCCGGCGCAGCCGCGTGATGTTGCTCGGCCAGGCGACCGAGACCATTCATTTCTTCCTCAACTATGACGCCGCAGCCGGCGCTGCGACTGAATCCGCGGGCAGCCCGGTGCTCACCGATGCCATCATCGACTATCGCATCGCCCCCGAATTCGTCTTCTCGGTCGGCCGCATCCTGGTGCCGTTCTCGATCGACAACAATACCTCGGCCGTGACCTTGACGGGTATCGATTACCCGACCCGGGCACTGGTCAATCAGCCGACCTTCCCGGGTGGCGCGTTCTGGCGCGATGACGGCGTCCAGGTCCGCGGGCTGCTTGGCGGCGGCCGGGTCGACTACCGTGTCGGCTATTTCCGCGGCGATCGCAATGCCGCCCGCAACCCGAAAGGCGACGGACGCATCACCGGCATGCTCATCTTCAACCTCGCCTCGCCACAAGGTGGCTGGTTCTTCAACCAGAACAGCCTCGGTGCGCTCGACGTGCTGAGCTTCGGCGTCGGCTTTGACCAGGTGAGTCGCAGCGGCACTGGCTTCGACGACCACGAGGCCTTCAGCGTGTTCTTCACGGCCGAGAAATCGCTCGGCGGCGGCCACCTGTCGGCCAATGCGGCGTACTACGACTGGGAAGGCGTGACCGGGAGCGTCGCCCTGCCGGCGACGGGGGCGTTCTACAATGGTGGCAACACCTCGGTCCTCGCCCTCGCCTACCTGCCCAGCGGCAGCAAGTGGCAGCCGGTGGTTCGCTGGCAGCAGCAGGACCCGGACGACGGGAGCAAGCTGGACACCATCGGAATCGGCCTGAGCTACTACATCAGCGGCCATCGCGCCAACATCAAGGCCGAATACTCGATCGACGAC
>CAZOSZ010000215.1:0-4188 GCA_964582505.1 uncultured Ectothiorhodospiraceae bacterium
ACGCCGCCGGCCGCGGCCATCTGCGCCACGCCCAGGCTTGCCAGCCACTGCCGCCGCAGCCTCAGCCCGGCGCCGACCAGAGGCAAGGCCACCGCCAGCAGCAGGCCGGTGGCCAACGGCAGCCGGAACAGCGGATCCAGCGCGAGGTTCAGCGACATATCGATACCACCCGGTCCGCCGCCGCGGCGAGAAAGTCGGCTTCGTGACTGACGATGAGCACCGCGCGATCCGGTCCGAGGCCCTTGAGTTCCTCGAGCAGCAGCTCGATCGCGGCCTGGTCGAGGTTGTTGGTGGGCTCGTCGAGCAGCACCAGCCGGGCCGGGCCGGTCAGACAAGCCCAGCCCTGCAGCAGCTGGAACTCGCCGCCGCTGAGTTCATCGAGGCAACGGCCGCAAAGCGCCTGCAAGCGGGGTGGCAGCCGATCGGTTCGGGCCGCGGCGAGCCGCAGCACTTCCGCGCCGGTGACCGGCAACTCCGGCGACCGCTCGGGCCGTTGCCGGTGGTGGGCGACGGTCAACCCGGGCGCGCGGCGGATCTGCCCGGCAAATAGCTGCGCCTCGCCAGTGATCGCCTTGAGCACCGTGGTCTTGCCGGTGCCGTTCACGCCGGCCAGGCCGAGCACCTCGCCGGCGCGAACCTCGAAGGATACCGGGCCGACCACCGGGCGAGCATAGCCGGCCCGCACCTCGCTCAACGCGAGCAGCGCGCTGTCCGGGTTCAAGCGCCCTCCAGGCTGGCGACCCAGCTTTCGATCAGTGCCACATAGTCCTCCACCGTGCCCCCGTCCGGCACATTGCTGCTCATGCGGAACACCGGCCACCCCAGCTCCCTGGCGAGGCGCTGCGGACCCTGTGCGGGCTCGTAGCGCATGTGCAGAATCACGCCCCGACGGCCCTTGAGCTCGCCGACCAGCTGCTGGATGTGACGCGCCGTCGGTGGCAGTCCCGGCAGGGGTTCCACGTAACCGTGCACCGGCACCCTGAGCAGTGCCATGAGGTAGTTGGCGTCCTTGTGAAACAGCAGGGCGCCCGGCAGATCCCGGGCCCGTGCCTGCCATTTCGCCACCTCGGTCTCCATGCGCGCCGCGAAGTCGCGCCCGTTGGCGCGAAAGACCGTGGCATGCGTGCTGTCGAGTTCGGCCATGGTCTCGGCCAGCGCAATGGCCGCGACAGCCATCCGCAGCGGATCGAAGTACACGTGCGGATTGCCCATCGGATGCACGTCGCCGAGGCCACGGTCCGCCGCGGTGCCGGCCTCCAGCAGCGGGACTGCCGCCGCGGCCTCGAAGTAGCCGGGCCGGCCGGGCAACACGCGAGGATTGTTGGCGCGCTGCACGGCAACCGGCAGCCATCCCGCCTCGAGTTCCGCGCCGACGGCAACCAGGAGCTCTGCGCGGCGCAGGCCGACGATCATGCTCGGGCGGGCCTCGAGAAAGTGCACGTCCCGGTCCCCCGGGGCGAGTTCGCGGACATTGACGTGCTCGCCGCCGACCGCCCTTGCAAGCATGCCCATGTTGGGCGTAGTCGCGGCGACCTCGAGCGCCGTGGCCGGCAGGGACACCGAGCAAAGCAGGCAAAGGAGAACCACCGTGCTGCGCATCTCGGGCACCTCTCAGAAGGCGTGCGCGCCGTGCACGCCGAGACTCATCTGGAATTGCAGGAAAACCTGATTAAAGGTCTCGCGCTCGCCGTCGACGGCGATGTCGCCCCGGCTGTACTGCAGCCGCAGACGCGAGAACTCCGTCGGCATGTAATTCAGCACCGCAGAGTAACGCCGCGAATCGTCCCAGCGCTCGCTACCATCGCGGCCGCTGCGGTTCGTCAGGCCGACCTGGTCGATCCTCAGCCCGGTGTTCCAGCGCGGCGCGATGCCGAAAAGCCCCTGCAGGTAATAGCCGTCCTGTTTCTCGCTGAAGGACTGCTCGTTGCGCACCTGGCCGATCTGCCATTCGGCGGCCGGATCGTCACAGTCGATCCCTGCGGGATGGCAGGCGAACTGCACGTCGCGGCGGTCGAGATCGCGCTTGCGATGATAGTACTCGCCCTGCAGCCTGAACGCGCCCCGGCCCTGCACGGCGCTGGCTGGCGTGTACTTGTAGATGAAGTCCGCACCCCAGAATCGTGCGCTGCCCTCGTGGTCCTCGTAGCGGGTGCTGTGCTCGACAGTATTCTGGAAACTGCGCGCGTAGCCGAGCGACAAGCCGGCCTGCAACGCATGGTCGAAGCCGAGGTCGGGGGCGAACTTGCTGAACGCCGTGTAGAGCCGGGGTCCGGCCGTGTCCTCGAGGATCCGCTCGCTGCCGTCGACCCGTGCCTGCTCGCCGAGGTGGTTGGCGATGCCGGCGGCCTCGCCCTGCAGGGCCTCGACGCCGAGGCGCAGGTAGTAGTCGGCGGGCGCCAGCCAGCTCAGCTGCGCGCCGACTTCCTGGATGCCGTGATCACCAAACAGCAGCTGGCTGACCAGCGGGCGGTCGAAGAAATCCCAGCTGTGCGGATGCTGCTTGTTGATGTAGCCGACGTCGCTGAGGAACTTGCCGAACTTCGCCTGCAGTCCGGCGGGCAGGGCACGGGTCGTGACGTAAGCCTCCTCCAGCTCGATCTCGTCACCGTCGAACACCAGGATCGCGAAGGCCTCGAAGTAAGGGTCCACCGTGGCGGAGAATGCAATTTCAACTTCGCGCAGATTGAAACCGCGGTCCAGTCCGCCGTGCCCGTCGCCGCCATTGCCATTGTCATGTCCATCTCCCGTCGCGAAGCCGTCGGCCTCTTCGACGATCTCGAAGGCCTCGCCGTGAACATTGTCCGCATACCACGCCCCGTCCAGGATCACCGACATCGCCGGATTGAAGGCGCTGCCGGAACTGATCTGGCCGCCAATCGGCCTGGCGCTCCGGCGCAGGCTGGCCGGATCAAGCGGATCACGCTGCGGGCCGGTGGGGCTGCCCGCCGGCGGCGGGGCCGCCTCGGCGCGCTCCGGCGCGGCATCGGCCGCTTGCGCGCGCAGGATCTCGATCTGCGCCTCGAGTGCCCCGATCCGACGCAACAATTCCTCGATGGTGGCCTCGTCGGCGTTCGCCGGCGAGGCGCACAGCGCCGCGGCAAGCGCGGTCAGGATGTACTTGGTCATCGCCCTTCCTCTGTAAAGCCTTGCTGAGACGGGTGGCACAGCCATCTGGCGTGCCGCAGGCCGCCGGGCCTGCACCAGTCGTCCAGGAACTTCCCGGGCGACTCAGCAGCGGGAGGAGGGCGGCCCCCGTGGCGGGGGGCGCAGTGCGGCGGCCGCGCGCGGCGGCGAAACAGGCGCACGGGGCGTGGCCGAGTCGGAGGTGGCTGCCTGGACCACGGACGCCGTCGCCACCAGGGCGTCGTCGCTGCGGTCGGCGGCGATGCACACCTGGCAGGTCTCGCCGATCGGGTGCTCGGCCACGGCGTTGTGCAGCTCCCAAGCGAACACGCGCAGCACCACCAGCAGCGCTGCCAGCCAGGCCAGACGCTTGATGACGGTCGAATCTCGGGCTTGCTGCGGCTTCATGGGGAACTCCGGCCCGCAACGATAACCCGTAAGGCGAGCGACTCCAAGTCCCGGAATCCGCAGCTTGCGGCCGAATTCGGCGTGGTACACTGCGACCGCGATGAAACTTTCCGGGAACAGAACCGCCGCCAGTGCCGAGCTCGCCGGAACAGCTTGAGGCCGGCCTCGCGCGCCGCCTCGCACCCGCCTACCTGATCGCCGGAGACGAACCCCTGCTCATGCAGGAGTGCGCCGATGCCGTACGCCAGCGCGCCCGCGAGCTCGGCTTTGCCGAGCGCGAAGTCCACGCGGTCGAGCGCGGCTTCGACTGGGCGGCGCTGGCTGGCGGGCTGGCCCCCGGTGCTCACCCTGTGAGCCGATATGCAGCGGCATCCAACTCGGTACATCGCTGGCCGGGAGCTCTCCTCCGAGGCCACTCTCCTCCTTGATCATGGTCGTGCCGGTCGTGCGCCGTCATCGCGAATCCTGCAACGCGCTTCGCATCCCCGCGCAACCTGTCCACGGGGACGATCAGGGCCGCAGCTGCGCCGTCGCCGATTGGCGAAGCATCCAGCAAGTTGACCGGGGTGGCAACCATGCCCGATTTTTCGAACTGATCCAGCGTGATCGGGTGGCGCAGGCGCGCATACGGATTGTGAACAGCGTTGGCATGAGCAT
>CAZOSZ010000216.1:0-4170 GCA_964582505.1 uncultured Ectothiorhodospiraceae bacterium
GGCGAGAGCTGGCTGACCTACGACCTCGCCCACCTCTTGCCCGGCGGCAAGGTCGGCGAGGAGTTCATTGAGGAAATGGAAACGCGGCTGTTGAGCGGCGACGTCGGCGTGGATGCCACCAACCGCATCGTCGAGGGGCTGGAGAAAAAGCTCTGGCGCGACGAGCTGGGCGACAGCCGGGCGGTGCTCAGCACCATTCGAAATTCGATGCTGGAAATCCTCGGACCCTGCGAGGCACCGCTGGTCGTGCCGCCCGATATCCGCCCCTTCGTGATGCTGGTGGTCGGGGTCAACGGCTCGGGCAAAACCACCACCATCGGCAAGATCGCACGCAAGCTTCAGGACCAGGGGCTCTCGGTCATGCTGGCGGCGGGCGACACTTTCCGCGCGGCGGCGATCGAGCAGCTGCAGTCCTGGGGCCAGCGCAATAATGTGCCGGTGATCGCGCAGCACACCGGCGCCGATCCCGCGGCCGTGGTCTACGACGCATTCGAGGCCGCCCGTGCGCGCGGCATCGACGTGCTGCTGGCCGACACCGCCGGGCGCCTGCACACGCAGGAGAACCTGATGGACGAGCTCAGGAAGGTCAAGCGCGTGCTGGCGCGGCTCGATCCGGCGGCACCGCACGAGGTTCTGCTGGTGCTCGACGGCGGCATCGGCCAGAACGCCCTGCTGCAGGCGCGGCGATTCAACGAGGCGCTCGGGCTGACCGGCGTCGCCATCACCAAGCTCGACGGCACGGCCAAGGGCGGAATCGTGCTGGCGATCGCGCGCGAATTGCGCGTGCCGGTGCGCTACCTCGGCATCGGCGAGTCGATCGACGACCTGGCGCCGTTCGAGGCGGGGCCGTTCATCGATGCCCTGCTCGCCGGGCCGGCAACGGGCGGGTCCCGGTGAAGCAGTGATCCGTTTCGAGCAGGTCAGCAAGCGCTATCCCGGTGGGCGGGACGCCATTCGCGAGCTGAGCTTTCGCGTCCAGACCGGCGAAATGGCCTTCTTGACCGGCCACTCCGGCGCCGGCAAGAGCACTCTGCTCAAGCTGATCGCCTGCATCGAGCGCCCGACCCGCGGCCAGGTGCTGATCAACGGCCGCAACACTGCCGGGCTGTCGCGCCGCCAGGTGCCGGCCTTTCGCCGCCAGATCGGTGTGGTGTTCCAGGATCACAAGCTGCTCGGCGATCGCAGCGTGTTCGACAACGTCGCGCTGCCGATGGTGATCGCCGGCGTCGGCGGCCGCGAGACCGGCAAAAGGGTGCGCGCGGCGCTCGACCAGGTCGGGCTGCTTGGCAAGGAAGGCCTGTCGCCCATCATGCTGTCCACCGGCGAGCAACAACGCGTCGGCATTGCAAGGGCGATCGCCGCCCGGCCGCCGCTTCTGATCGCCGACGAGCCGACCGGGAACCTCGATCCCGAACTGTCGCTCGAGATCATGTACCTGTTCGCCCGGCTCAATCGCGTGGGCGTCACGGTGCTGGTGGCGAGTCACGACCTGCCCATGCTGGAGCGGCTCGGCCATCGCCGCATCGTGCTGGGCGAGGGTCGACTGCTGGAGGACCTGGACCATGCATTTCCCGGCGCCCCGGCCTAGGTCGCAGCCGCGCCGCTCCGGCCGGCGGCGCGGTGGGCCGCTGCAATGGCCGCGTCTGCGCTGGCCTGAGCTGCCGAAGATCCGGGTACCGGGCGTCGCGGCGCTGCGCAACTGGGCGACGAGGCACTTGCAGACGCTGGTGGGCTCGCTGGGCAGGCTGGCCCGCCAGCCGCTCGCCACGGTCATGACCATTGCCGTAATCGGCATTGCCCTGGCATTGCCGGCGGCGCTGCACCTGCTGGTGGCCAACCTCAAAAGCCTGTCCGGACACTGGGACGACAGCGTGGAGCTTTCACTTTACCTCTCGACCGGCACGGCCGAAGCGCGTGCGGCGGAGTTGGCACGCGAGATCGGTGGCTGGCCGGAAGTGGCCGGCGTGCAACTGGTCACTGCCGACGAGGCGCTCGCCCGGTTCCGGCAGGGATCCGGACTGGCCGACGCGCTCGACACGCTCGAACACAACCCGCTGCCACACCTCGTGGCCGTCCGGCCCGCAGCCGGCAGCGACGATGCCGAGAACATCGAGGCTCTGGCGGCCCGCTTGCGCGACGTGCCGGAGGCCGATATCGTCCAGGCGGACACTGACTGGGTCCGGCGGCTCTACGCCATGCTGGACATAGCACGGCGGCTGGCCGTGCTGGCCGCGGTGCTGCTTGCCGTTGGCGTGCTGGTGATCGTCGGCAATACCATCCGGCTCGACATCCAGAACCGGCGTGACGAGATCGAAGTGATGAAGCTGATCGGTGGCACCGACGGTTTCATCCGCCGGCCGATGCTGTATGGCGGTTTCTGGTATGGCCTGGGGGGCGGCCTGGCGGCGCTGGCAGTGGTCCAGCTGGGGATGCTGGCCCTGGCCGGATCGGTGGCGCGGCTTTCCGGGCTTTATGGCTCCGGCTTCAGGCCGGTTGCGCTCGGAGTCGACGGGGCCCTCGCGCTGGTGTTGCTCGGCGCAGGGCTCGGATGGCTGGGATCGTGGATTTCCGCCACGCGGCACCTGCGACGGATCGAGCCTGGGAGCTGAGCCAGGCGCCTGATCTCGTTGGCTTTTTCAGCCACAGCAGACCGGGAACCCGATGAGTATTTAGCACTCTAACGGCGGGAGTGCTAAAATCCGGACGCAGATGAATAGGGAGGAGCTGAATGAGCACAGCGCTGGTCGCACGACATAACGAGTTGATGCTGGCCGCACCGGTCGGCAACCTCGACGCCTACATCAGTGCAGTGTCGACCATCCCGGTACTCAGCGCCGAGGAGGAGAGCGAGCTTGCCTGGCGATTTCGCCGCGACAGCGACCTCGACGCGGCGCGCCGGCTGGTGCTCTCGCACCTGCGTTTCGTGGTGCACATCGCGCGCGGCTACAACGGTTACGGCCTGCAGCTCGGCGACCTGATCCAGGAAGGAAATATCGGCCTGATGAAGGCCGTGAAACGCTTCGATCCCTCGATCGGCGTGCGGCTGGTGTCGTTCGCCGTGCACTGGATCCGCGCCGAGATCCACGAGTTCGTGCTGCGCAACTGGCGGCTGGTGAAAGTCGCCACCACCAAGGCGCAGCGCAAATTGTTTTTCAACCTGCGCAAGGCGAAGAAGCGCCTTGCCTGGCTGTCGCCCGAGGAGACCCGCGCGGTGGCCGACGACCTCGGCGTGTCGCCGGCGGAAGTCAACGAGATGGAGCAGCGGCTCGCCGCGCGCGACATGTCACTCGATCCGCCGCCCGGTGCCGACGACGAGGAACGCATCGGCAGCCCGGCGGCCTATCTTCCGGCACCGAATTCCGACCCTGCCGAACTCATCGCGAGCGAGGACTCCGACGAGCATGACGCCAGCGCGCTCCACGAGGCCCTCGAGGAGCTGGACGGGCGCAGCCGCGACATCCTCGGCCGTCGCTGGCTCGCCGACGAGAAGGTCACTCTCCAGGAACTGGCCGAGGAATATGGCGTCTCGGCCGAGCGCATCCGCCAGATCGAGGTCGCCGCGATGAAGAAGCTGCGCGGCCAGCTGGGGGATCGCGGCTGAAGCCGCTCCTACAGCCGCGGCTGAAGCCGCTCCTACAGCCGCTCCTACAGCCGCTCCTACAGGTCGCTGTCGAAGCTGCCGCTCAGGCGGTGATCGGAGACAGCCTCAGTTCGACCCGCCGATTGAGCGACCTGCCGTCGGCCGTCGAGTTGTCGGCGATCGGCTGGGTCAGGCCGCGACCGTAGGCGAGGATGCGCTGCGGATTGATGGCCTTGTTCTGCAGGTAGGTTCCCACCGTTCCCGCGCGCCGTTCGGAAAGCGACTGGTTGTATTCCGCCGTGCCGGTGCTGTCGGTGTGGCCGACCACCTCGATCACCGTCTTGTCGTACTCCTTCAGCACCAGGGCGACAGAATTGAGCACGTCGAAGAACTGCGGATTCAGGTCCGAGCTGTTGGTCTGGAAAGTGATGTTGCCAGGCATGTTCAACACGATCTCGTCACCCACGCGGGTCACGCTGACCCCGCTGCCTTGCAGCTGCTCGCGCAGCTTCGCTTCCTGCCTGTCCATGTAGGCGCCGACCGCGCCGCCGGCGAGCCCGCCGACGCCCGCGCCGATCAGGGCGCGCTTG
>CAZOSZ010000217.1:0-2425 GCA_964582505.1 uncultured Ectothiorhodospiraceae bacterium
GTCGGAGGCGGCACGCCGCGCCGGCGTGCAGGTCTACTACCCGCGCCTGGAGTTCTGCACCGACAATGGCGCGATGATCGCCTACGCGGGTATGCTGCGTCTCGCCGCCGGCGAGACGGCGCCCTCCGCCATCGAGGCCCGGGCCCGCTGGGACCTCGAGGCGCTCCGCCCGCCGCAGGCCGGTCCCTGAGAAGTCGCCAAGCCCGCAAGGATCACAGTGGACACGATATTCCTCAACGACCTGCGCGTGGAGACCGTGATCGGCATTTACGAGTGGGAGCGCCGCATCCGCCAGACGGTCAGCATCAACCTCGAGATCGCCACCGACATCCGCCGCGCCGCGAGCTCGGACAGCATCGAGGACACGCTCAATTACAAGGCGGTCGCCAAGCGGCTGATCGAGTTCGTCGAGGGCTCGAGTTTCCAGCTGGTGGAAACGCTGGCCGAGCAGATCGCCGGCGTGGTGATCAGTGAGTTCCAGGTCAACCGCGTGCGCGTCACGCTCAACAAGCCGGGCGCGATCCGCGGCGCCCGCGACGTCGGTGTATCCATCGAGCGCACCACAGCGGACTTTCATGCCTGAAGTGTTCGTCGCCGCCGGCAGCAACATCGAGCCCGGCCGCCACCTGGGCGCCGGCCTCAGGGCCCTGGCCGAGCGCTTCGGCGTGCTGCGCCTGTCGCCGGTCTATCGCAACCGGCCGGTCGGTTTCGAAGGCGAGGATTTTCTCAACATGGTGGTGGCTTTCGAGACTGAGGCGCCGGTCGGCGAAGTCGCCGCCACGCTGGCGGCGATCGAGGCAGCCAACGGGCGGGTGCCGGCGGAGCAGAAGTTCGCGCCGCGCACCCTGGACCTCGACCTGCTGCTGTATGGCGAGCTGGTGTCCCGTTCCGCCCAACTCGAGCTGCCGCGCGAGGAGATCCTGCGCTACGCTTTTGTGCTCAAGCCCCTCGCGGACCTTGCCGGCGAGCGCGTGCACCCGGTCCTGGGCCGGAGTTTCACGGAGCTGTGGCAGGCATTCGATGACTCGAGCCACCCGCTGCACCGGGTGGATGTCGCCTTCGCGGCGGAAGCCACCCGATGAACATTGCGACACGCCTGCATCGCCTGTCTGCGCTGCTCGCGGGCCTCGCGCTGGCGGCCTGCGGTTCCGGCGGGTCCGGTGGCGGCCTGGCTCCGATCGTCAACCCATGCTCGATCAGCAGTCAGAACCAGAGCGTCTACCAGACCATGCAGCAGTGGTATCTCTGGTATCAGGAAATGCCGGTCGTCAACCCGGCCAGCTTCGCCTCGCCCGGCGCGCTGCTGGAGGCGCTGCGATTCCAGCCGCTCGATCGCTTCAGCTACATCACCACGGTGGCCGAGGAGGAGGCGCTGTTCGGCGCCAGCCAGTTCATCGGCCTCGGCTTCCGCGTGCAGATTGGCACCAGCTCGGTGTTCGCCGCCGACGTCTACGAAGGCGCTCCGGCCGACCTGGGCGGACTGATGCGTGGCAGCGAGATCGTCGCGGTCAACGGCGTGCCGATCGCCACGGTGCTGGCCTCGCCGGGCGGTTTCTCCGGGTCGCTCGGCCCTGCGGAGGTCGGTTTCGAGATCGAGCTGACCTTCCAGAACCCGGGCGAGGGCGAGCGCACCGAGACTTTCACCAAGGACGTCGTGACCATTCCGCCGGTGACCGGCTTGCGACTGTTCGAGCTCGATGGCGAGCAGGCCGCGTACCTGGTGTTGCGCAACTTCGTCGAACCCAGTGTGGCGGCGCTCGACGAGGCCTTCGACCAGCTCAGCGATGCGGGCGTCACGCGACTGGTCGTGGACCTGCGCTACAACGGCGGCGGACTGACTGTGGTGATGGAACATTTCGCCGACCTGTTGGGCAGTCGGATTGCTCCGGACGCGCCCTTCGTCCGCTACCTGTTCAACGACAAGAACACGGCCCAGAACAGCACCAGCCATTTCAGACAGCCGCCGCTGGACTCGGCGCTCGCCTTGCAGCGCCTGGCGTTCATCACCACCGCCGCCACCGCCTCCGCCTCGGAAATGCTGATCAACGGCCTGCAAACGTATGTCCCGACCGCAGTGATCGGCGGCACGACCTTCGGCAAGCCGGTCGGCCAGTTCGGTTTTTCGTTCTGCGGAATGATCCTGCGGCCGGCCACGTTCCGCGTGGTCAACGGGGTCGGCGAGGGTGATTTCTTCGACGGCATTCCGCCGACCTGCGAGGCCCCGGACGACCTGGCGTTTGGCTTCGGCGCCGACGGCGAGGGGTCCTTCGATACCGCGGTTTTCTGGCTGCAGCACAGCTTTTGTCCGCAGGCGCCGGTGTCGCTGCAGGCGCTCGAGAGCCTGCGCATGGAGCCCGAGCCCGCACCGCGGCCGCGCTGGCGCATCAACGACGCCCACTGACCCCCGGTTGTCGACCCGCCCCCC
>CAZOSZ010000217.1:2525-4143 GCA_964582505.1 uncultured Ectothiorhodospiraceae bacterium
CTGTGGGAGCGGCTTCAGCCGCGATCCCTTAACCGTCCCGCAAGCCGTCCGAGCGGGACTGCGTTGCAGACTGATGCCGCCAGCCGTCCACCCGCCATCGCGGCCGTGATGCCTGCTGTTGGTTGGTGCTGTACAGCGTCGTGGCGCCTGGTTCGGCTCCCGGGGTTCGCACTTGCAAGTGCGTAAGGCGATCCGGGTGGGCGGAGTTCTCTGCGGGACCGTGCGCGACTTCGACGTCGCGCCCGGAGCCTCCAGGGATGGATTCACGGCGTTCCCGCAGAGAGCTCCACCCGGCCGGGTCGCCGACCCGGAGGGACAAGGCCGGTCGCGGCTGAAGCCGCTCCCACAAGGGGTCGCGGCTGAAGCCGCTCCTACGACGGCCGGGTCGCCGACCCGGAGGGGCGACAGGAAGCAGGCCCACCCGGCCGGGCCGCCGACCCGGAGGCAGACACGACGGCCGAGCGGCAGCCAGCGCTAGAAGCCGAGGTGCCGCCCGCCGTCCACGGCGATCACCTGGCCGTTGACGTAGCAACCCTCGCGCGCCAGGTAGAGCGCGCAGGCCGCGATGTCCTCCGGCCGGCCGGTGCGGCGCAACGGGATCTGCTCGAGCGCGGCCTGCTTGTCCGCTTCGTCGATGCCGGCTTCCGGCCACAAGATCGATCCCGGCGCGATGCCGTTGACGCGGATCCCGGGACCCAGCTCCCGCGCCAGTGCATAGGTCAGCATCGCCAGCCCGGCCTTGGCCGCGCAGTACAGTGGATGCGCGGCCAATGGCCGGCGCGCGTGGATGTCCAGCATGTTCAACACCAGGCCGCCCTCGCGCTGCAGCCACGGCACGGCCGCCTGGGTGAGGAACAGCGGTGCCTTCAGGTTGCTGCCGATGAGTTCTTCCCAGTGGCGTTCGGTGATCTGCCCGAGCGGCGTCGGGTAGAAGCTCGAGGCGTTGTTGATCAGGATCTCGAGGCCGCCGAAGGCCGCCGCTGCGCGATCCACCAGCGCAGGCAGCGCCAGGGCTTCGAGCAGCTCGCCCTGCAGCAGCGCGGTCGCACCCGGGCGCTGCGCGTCCAGCCGGCGGGCCAGCGCCTCGGCGTCGGCCCGCGAACCGCGGTAATGGATCACCACCGCGGCCCCGGCCGCGTGGAAGGCCTCCGCCAGCGCCGCACCGATGCGCCGCGCGCCGCCCGTGATCAGCACCCGGCGTCCGGCCAGGGTCTGGTCGCCCGTGTTGCCAGCCATTAGCATTCCCCGCTCATCCGCCACCGGTGGCATGGCGCCATTGTCCCGAGTTTCCGCATCGCTGTCCCGCCGCGCCTTGCCGCAGCCCACGCCCGAGGCCCTGGCGCAGAGCGCCGCCCTGGCTGCGCGGCTGCGCGAGGACATCGCTGCAAACGGCGGCGCGATCAGCTTTCGCCGCTACATGGAACGGGTGCTGCTCGAGCCGGGCCTCGGCTATTACAGCGGCGGTGCGGCCAAGTTCGGGCCGGCCGGGGACTTCATCACCGCGCCGGAGCTGTCGCCGCTGTTCGGCCGCTGCATTGGCCGCCAGGTGGCCGAGGTGCTGGCGCTGATCGGTGGCGGGGAAGTGCTGGAGCTCGGCGGCGGCAGCGGCGCGCTGGCC
>CAZOSZ010000218.1:0-1332 GCA_964582505.1 uncultured Ectothiorhodospiraceae bacterium
AGCGTGACCGCCGTGTAGACCACCAGGCCGAGGAAAGTGGTCATCAGCGCCGCCAGGTACGCCACGCCGAGCAACACGTACTTGAAGGCGGTGGCCAGGAACCCCTGGCCATAGACGCGGCGCATGGCGCGGAACAGGTACACCGGCAGGTAGATGAACGCCGCGGCGGTCAGTAGTCCGAGCGGCAGCCGGCCGGGCGCGACCAGTTCGGCGCTCCAGCGCACCACGATCAGGCCGATGTTGAGCAGGAAGAAGAACGAGTGGTAGTGCACCAGGAACAGCAGGTGCTCGGCGTAGTAGCGGCCGGACAGCGGGTAGGCGAGTTTCATCGCCAGCGCCATCACCGGCAGGAACAGGAACATCATCGCCGGCAGGTTCGCCAACAGCGCCTGGACGAAGGAGCGTCCGTGGTCGGCCTTGATGCGCAGGCACACGTCGCGCGCGCGCTCCGCCGGCAGGACTTTCGACAGCCAGGCCGGTGCGCCGGAGAAATCCACGTTGCAGTCCTGGTCGATATTGAAGCCGCCGCCATCGTCCAGGACCACGCCCGCGCGCCCCGGCGATTCGGGCAGCTCCGGCAGCGGTTCGCCGCGCTCGACGGCGCCACTGCCCGGCCCGATGACCAGGGCGCCCTCGGGACCGAACTCGAATCGCGTGTTGAGCGTGGCGATGAAGAAGAACACCAGGCTCGATGCGATGAACAGCCTGACCGGCGGCACGAAGCGCGCCCGCTTGCCCTGCAGGTAGTCGAAAGTGATCTTTCCCGGGCGGAACATCAGCAGGCCGAGGGTGCGCCACAGACGCGAGTCCATTGACGCCAAGAGGTCGGCGCCGTCCTTGACCAGCTCCCAGAAGGTGATCATCCGCTCGCGCGCCCGCTGGCCGCAGTGACCGCAGTACTGTCCCCAGAGCAGCTCGTTGCAGTTCGGGCAGGGGCGCGCGTCGGTCAGCGCGGCGTCGCGACCCTCCTCGACGATGCGCCGCGAGGCGGTAAAGCGTCCGCCGAAGCGCGCCATGCCCTCGGCGCGCATCCGCGGGGCGAACTCCGCCAGGTAGCGCTCCAGCGCCCCGCGGTCCTTGAGCTGGTAGCGCACCACGCGCAGCGCGCGGCCGCTCTCGGGGTCTTCCGCCTTGTGGACGCTGGCACCGGTGAAGCCCGGCAGCTTCAGCATCTCGTCCATGTGGTATTCCAGCCAGGCCTCGAAGTCGGCGAGGATCTCGGGGTCCGGCGCGAGCGCGACCTCGTAGGTGATCTCGCCTGTGGTGGCAGGAGCGGCTGTAGGAGCGGCTTCAGCCGCGACTCCGCTCCCGGTCGCGGCTGAAGCCGCTCCT
>CAZOSZ010000218.1:1432-4140 GCA_964582505.1 uncultured Ectothiorhodospiraceae bacterium
AGCCGCTCCTGCAGCCGCGCCTGCAGCATCCCCGGCAGGATCCACAGCCGGGCGCCGCTCAGGCCTCGGCGGTCTCGGTTGCAGGCGCGGCACGTCGCGGCTTGCGGCCGGCAGCCGGCGGGCGCACCAGCGGCGTGAGCTCCTCCGGGGCGAAATCGTCCACGTTGATCAGCGCCATGACCTTGTCGTCGGCGAATCGCAGCCGTTCGGCCTCCTCGGCCGTGAGGATGCCCGCGGCCACGCCTTCCTCCAGTTGCGCGCCGAAGTCCAGCGCATGGATCTTGCCGTCCTTGGCGCCCTTGCGGAGCTTCTTCTCCAGCGGCGCGACCTCGATGGACAGCTCCATGGCCTCCTGCAGCAGGCCGAGCGGGTTGCCCGGCTCGAGCGTGCGGTAGATGCCGTCGCAGAGCCGGTCGCGGGTCTCTCCCGGGCTGATCACGGCCTCCACCAGCCGGCGCGACAGGGTGTCGCGCGGTGCGCTGAAACTGCGGCCGCGCGGGAACACGATCAGCCGCAGCGCCCACGCCACCCAGCGCAGCGGGAAATTCCTGAGAAAGCCGTGCAGCTGCTCCTGGGTCCGGTACAGCAGGAAGCGGCAGGTCCACTCAACCAGCGGCAGGTCCGCCTCCGGCCGGCCCTGGTTCTCAAAATGCTTCAGCACCATCGACGCGAGGTAGAGGTTGGAAAGCATGTCGCCGAGTCGCGCCGAGAGCATCTCCTTTTTCTTCAGCCCGCCGCCGAGCGTCAGCATGGCGGTGTCCGAGACCAGCGCGAAGGCGGCGCTGAAGCGGCCGATGTGCTGGTAATAGCGGCGGGTCGGGCCACGCGTCGGGCTCTCGCCCCATTTCGCCGCAGTCAGCCCCAGCACCAGCGCGCGCGCCGCATTGGACAGCGCATAGCCGATGTGGCCGAACAGCGCCTCGTCGAAGGCTTCCAGCCCGGCCTGATGGTCGGGATTCCGCGCGGCGTGCAGTTCCTTCAGCACGAAGGGATGACAGCGGATCGCGCCCTGGCCGAAGATCATCAGGCTGCGGGTGAGAATGTTCGCGCCCTCGACGGTGATCATCACCGGCACCGAGTTGTAGCCGGCGCCGAGGTAGTTGTTCGGGCCCTCGCAGATCGCCTTGCCGCCATGGATGTCCATCGCGTCGTTGGCGATCACCCGCGCCATCTCCGTGCAGTGGTATTTCAGGATGGCAGCCGGCACTGCTGGCTTCTCGCCGGCGTCCACCGCCGCGATGGTGACGCTGCGTGCCGCGTCGATGATGTAAGCGAAGCCCGTCATGCGCGCCAGCGCCTCCTGCACGCCCTCGAATCGGCCGATCGGCATGCCGAACTGCTTGCGGATACGGGCGTAGGCCCCGGTGGCGAACACGCCGGCCTTGGCGCCGCCATTGGCGTTCGAAGGCAGCGATATGCAGCGGCCGACGGCCAGGCATTCCATCAGCATGCGCCAGCCCTGGCCGGCCATCTTCGGGCCGCCGATGATCGCGTCCAGCGGCAGGAACACGTTCCGGCCCTCCATCGGGCCGTTCATGAACGGCACCGACAACGGCAGGTGGCGGCGGCCGACCTCCACGCCCGGCGTGTCTGCCGGCACCAGCGCCAGCGTGATGCCGATGTCGCGCTCCTTGCCGAGCAGGCCGTCCGGGTCGAACAGCCGGAAGGCCACCCCCAGCACCGTGGCGACCGGCGCCAGCGTGATGTAGCGCTTGGAGAAATTCAGCTCCAGGCCGAGGACTTCCTTGCCGTCCACGACGCGATGGCAGACCACGCCCTCGTCCGGGATGGCGGCGGCGTCGGAGCCGGCGCGCGGGCTGGTCAGCCCGAAACACGGAATCTCCCTGCCCGAGGCCAGTTCCGGCAACCAGCGGTCCTTCTGCTCCTCGGTGCCGTACTTCAGCAACAGTTCCGCGGGCCCGAGCGAGTTGGGCACGGCGACCGTCGAGGCCGCGGTGACGCTGCGGCTGGCGATCTTGCTCAGCACCTGGCTGTGGGCGTAGGCGGAGAACTCCAGTCCGCCGTAGCGCTTCGGAATGATCATCGCGAAGAAGCCCTTCTCGCGAAGACACTTCCAGGTCTCCGGCGAGAGGTCGCGCAGCACGTGCGTCACCTGCCACTCGTCGATCAGCCGGCAGAGTTCCTCGCACGGGCCGTCGAGAAAGGCCCGCTCTTCGTCGGACAACTGCGGGGCGGGGGCGCTGAGCAGCTTGCGCCATTTCGGTACGCCGGCGAACAGCTCGCCTTCCCACCACACCGTGCCGGCCTCGAGTGCCTCGCGCTCGGTGCGCGACATCGACGGCAGCATTTTGCGGTAGATGGCCAGCAGCGGCCGCGTCACGCGCTCGCGGCGGATGTCGGTCAGGTTCAGCGCGACCATTCCGGCGAACAGGACCCACAGCAGCAGGATCCACAATGTGCCGCCATTGCCGAACAAGGTGTAGGCGATCAGGGCGATGGCTGCGATTGCCGTCGACGGGCCGAGGCCGACGCGCCGGTACGCCAGGCTCAGCGCTCCGCCGAACAACACCAGGAACCAGAACAAGGTGGACACGTCCGTTTACCCCTCGAGGAATCCCGCCGCCGCCAGGCCAGCGCCCGTACTGCGGCCCGAGCGTTGAATATAACGCCGTTGCTGCCCTGCGCCAAAAACGGACGGTTGCGGCTGAAGCCCGGTCGCGGCTGAAGCCGCTCCTACGGACACGCTC
>CAZOSZ010000219.1:0-4113 GCA_964582505.1 uncultured Ectothiorhodospiraceae bacterium
CTCGACATGGTTGCCCTCCGCTCGTCGAAGGACGTCGATCTCTGCCCGCAGTGCAGGATCTGCGGCCGGCAGCCTGGCAAGGCCGCGCTGCAGCGCCCGGAAGTAGAGCATCGTACCGCCGACCAGGATCGGCAGCCTGCCGCGCCGGCGGATGGCATCCATCGCGGCCAGCGCGTCGGCGCGAAACCGGCCCGCGGAATACGCCTCGGCCGGATCCAGCAGGTCGATCAGGTGATGCGGCAACTCGGCGCGCAACCCGGGTGAGGGCTTGGCCGTGCCGATGTCCATGCCGCGATAGACCAGCGCCGAGTCCACGCTGACGATTTCGGCCGGAATACCGCGCGCCAGGGTCGCCGCGAGTGCGGTCTTGCCGGACGCGGTCGGCCCCATCAGCAAAACCGCCGGGCTCATCGCATCCTGAGTCAGCGGCCGCGCAGGAACAGCCCGTCGAGCTCGGCGAGGCTGAGCTGCGTCCAACTCGGGCGGCCGTGATTGCACTGGTCGGCACGATCGGTGCGTTCCATGTCGCGCAGCAGCGCGTTCATTTCGGCCAGGCTGAGCTGGCGATTGGCGCGCACCGCGCCGTGGCAGGCCATGGTCGCCAGCACGGCATTGTGGCGCTCCTCCAGCCGCCTGCTGGCGCCCTGCTCGGCGAGATCGGCGAGGATGTCGCGCATCAGCGCCTCGGCGTCGGCCGCGGCAAGCAGCACCGGCACCTGGCGCACCAGCAACACGTCCGGGCCGCGGCGGTCGAGTTCGAAGCCCAGGCGCGCCAGCTCCGGGGCGTACGATTCGGCGAGCTCCGCCTCGGCGGTGGACACGTGGATGCTGAGCGGCACCAGCAGCGGCTGGCCGGGTGCTTCGCTGCCGCCGAGCGTCGCCTTGAGACGCTCGTAGAGAACCCGCTCGTGCGCCGCGTGCATGTCCACCACCACGAGGCCATCGCGGTTCTGCGCGAGGATGTAGATGCCGCCGAGCTGGGCCAGCGCGAATCCCAGCGGCGGGGTCTCGCCCTGCGTTGCGGCCGCGGCAAGGATTGCGCGGCGCTCGGGCGCGGACGCAACGTCGGCCCTCGGCTCGCCGACCGACAGCGACATGCCCTGCTGCAGGTCGAGCCCGAATCCCGGCGTGGCCGGGGCCGGGGCCCGTCCGGCGGCTGCCGGGGTGGTACCCGCCAGTGCGCGCTCCACCACCTGGTAAAGGAAACCGTGAATGCTGCGCGCGTCGCGAAAGCGCAGCTCGTGCTTGGCCGGATGCGCATTGACGTCCACCAGTGCCGGGTCCATGTCGAGATACAGCACGTAGGCAGGGTGCCGGCCATGGAACAGCACGTCCGCGTAAGCCTGGCGCAGGGCATGGGTCACCAGGCGGTCGCGGATCAGCCGGCCGTTGACGAAGAAGTACTGCAGATCGGGCTGCGCGCGCGAGAAGGTCGGCAGCCCGAGCCAGCCGCTCAGGCTCAAACCCGCGGCGGCATACTCGATTTCCATGACATGCGCCGCGAAAGTTTCGCCGCAGACCACGGCGAGGCGCTCGCGGCGCTGTGCCGGATCGTGTGCCGGACGCAGCTCGAACAACGCGCGCCCGTCGTGCGACAGGCTGAAGCCGGCTTCGAATCGTGACAGCGCCAGGCGGCGCGCCACGCGATCCACGTGCGAAAACTCGGTGCGCTCGCTGCGCATGAAGCGGCGCCGCGCGGGGGTGTTGTAGAACAGGTCGCGCACCGCCACGGTGGTGCCCGGAGGATGGGCGGCGGGCACGGGCGCCGACAGTCGCCCGCCGTCCGACTCAATCCGCCATGCGGATTCCGCGCCTTGTGCGCGCGAGCTCAGCGCCAGCCGGGATACCGATGCGATGCTCGGCAACGCCTCGCCGCGGAAACCGAGCGTGGCGACGCGCTCGAGGTCATCGAGGCTGGCGATCTTGCTCGTGGCGTGGCGCGACAGTGCAAGTGCCAGCTCCTCGCGAGCCACGCCGCAGCCGTCGTCGCGCACCTGGCACAGCCGCAGGCCGCCACCCTCGATCTGCAGCTCGATGCGCGTGGCGCCGGCGTCGAGGCTGTTCTCCACCAGCTCCTTGATCACCGACGCCGGCCGCTCCACGACCTCGCCGGCGGCGATCTGGTCAACGAGCTGAGGGGGAAGCTGGCGAATGGGCATCGGCACCGCCAAGGATACCGAAGAAAATCGGGGTCCGAGACGCATTTCTCCCGAAATGTGTCTCGGACCCCGATTTTCCCCGATTCTGGTCAGCCGCCGGGGATGGTCAGCACCTGGCCGACGCGGATGGTGTCGCTCTGCAGGCCGTTATGGCGGCGCAGGACGGGCACGCTGACGTTGTAACGACTGGCGATCCCGGACAGGGTATCGCCGCGCGCGATGACGATCTCGCGCGGCGTCCTGCGGCTGTCACCGTTTTTGGCGATCCAGGTGCCGGGTGGCGGATTCAGGTAGAAGTAGTCGCGGATGCCGGCCATCACCGCATTGGCGAGCTGCGCCTGGTATTGCGCGCTGCGCAGCCGCTGCTCTTCCTCCAGGTTCGAGATGAACGCGGTCTCGACCAGGATGGACGGGATGTCCGGCGCCTTCAGCACCACGAAGCCGGCCTGTTGCACGCTGCTCTTGTGCGGGCGATTGACGCCACCCAGCCGGTCCAGCACGAAGTCGCCGACCTCGAGGCTGGCGCCGATCGAGGCGTTCTGCGAAAGATCCAAGAGCACCGAGGCCAGCATGTCGTCCTTGTCGTCCAGGCTCACACCGCCGACTAAGTCGGCTGCGTTCTCGCGTGCCGCCAGCCAGCGCGCCGCCTCGTCGGTGGCCCCCTTCGAGGAGAGCACATAAACCGAGGAGCCACGCGCGTTTGGATTCTTGAAGGCGTCCGCGTGCACCGAGACAAACAGGTCGGCACGATGCATCCGTGCCTTGGCGACGCGCTGCGCATGGCGCAGGAAGTAATCGCCGTCGCGGATCAGTACCGCACGCATGCCGGGCTCACGCTCGATCAGCTCGGCCAGCCTGCGGGCCACCGCCAGCACCACATCTTTCTCCCGCGTGCCACGCGGACCGACGGCACCGGGATCCTCGCCGCCATGGCCGGCATCGATGGCGACCACCAGGTCGCGAGCCCCTTCGTCGGCCCGGATCAGGGGCACTTGAGCCCGGGCTCGTGGTGCATTGAGATCGATGATCAGGCGATGACCGTAGCTGCCTTCCGGCGGCACCATGAAGCTGCGCGGCGTCGCCGCGGCGCCCAGGTCGAGCACGATCCGGACCTCGCCGCCCGAGCGGTTGGCGCCGCGCACCGCCTGCACCAGCCCGGTACCGGCCGGCAGTCGCAGCGTGCCCAGATCGATACGCGCCGGCCTCAGGTCGATGACCACCCTGCGGGGATTGTCCAGCGTGAACAGCTTGTGACCGGCCGGACGGGACAGGTCGAGCACCACCCGCGTGCTGTCGGGTCCGGCCCACAGGCGGACATCGCGGACCTGCACCTCGCCCCGGGCCGCGGGTGCCCAGAGGATCGCAGCGAGCAAGATACCACCAAGGATTTTCCTCGCCATTTCCGAAGGTTTGGCCGGATTTCGGGAAGCCACTTTAACCACATTCCCGGGCCGGTGGCAATATCTTTCACGAAAACAACCGACTGGGCCGTATTCCTTCAGGCCTTTGTCAGTGCGAGGATTCTCCGGTGGTGGCGAGTTGCGCAAGCATCCACCGGCCCGCCGGCGAGAACGCCGAGCAGTCCACCTGCCGCCCCGGGTCCCGGTACTCGAGTGCCAGGCGCAGGTCGGCGCCGGGCAGACGGTCGCCACCGCGTTCCGGCCATTCCACCAGCAGCACCGAGCCCGGCACCAGCAGGTCGGTCAATCCCAGATCGTCCAGCTCGGCCGGATCAGCGAGCCGGTAAAGGTCGAGGTGGGTGACGGCCAGGCCCGGCAGATCATAGGGCTCGAGCAGCGTAAAGGTCGGACTGCGCACGCGGCCGGTGTGGCCAAGCCCGCGCAACAGCCCGCGGGCCAGGGTGGTCTTCCCGGCGCCGAGCGGTCCTGCCAGGTGGACCATCAGCGGACCGGACGCGCAGGCCTCCGGCAACCAGGCGGCCAGCCGTCGGCCG
>CAZOSZ010000220.1:0-4107 GCA_964582505.1 uncultured Ectothiorhodospiraceae bacterium
CGCGGCGCCACGTCGGGCGCTTCGAGCGCGCCGACGGCGGCAGCCTGTTCCTCGACGAGCTCGCCACACTGCCGCCCCGCATGCAGGAAAAGATCCTGCGGGTGATCGAGTACGGCGAGTTCGAGCGCGTCGGCGGCAGCGAGACGCTCAAGGTGGATGTGCGCATCGTCGGTGCGACCAACGAGGACTTGCCGACACTGGCCCGCGAGGGCCGCTTCCGCTCCGACCTGCTCGACCGGCTGGCCTTCGACGTGGTCAGTGTCCCGCCGCTGCGGGCGCGTCCCGAGGACGTCCTCGAGCTGGCGCAGTACTTCGCGGTCAACTTCACGGCCGAGCTGAAGCGGCCCTACTTCCCCGGATTCTCCGAATCGGCGCAGCAGGCGCTGCTGGCCTGGCCGTGGCCCGGCAACATCCGGGAACTGAAAAACGCCGTGGAGCGCTCGATCTACCGCGCGCCCGACCCGGCCGAGGCGCTGGAGCGGATGTACTTCGATCCCTTCACCGGATCCGGAACCGCGGCGGTCGCGGCTGAAGCCGCTCCTACGGCCGCTCCTACGGCCGGCCGGCCGGTCGATTTCCGCTCGCGGGTGGGCGAATTCGAACGGCGCCTGCTGAAGAGCGCCCTGGCGGCGGCTGGCGAGAACCGGCGGATCGCAGCGGAATCGCTGGCACTGAGCTACGACCAGCTGCGCGGCCTGTTGCGCAAGCATGGTCTCGGCGCGTCCGGCCGCCCGGGCCGTCCACCTCGCTGAGCGCTCAGGGTTCCGGTGGCGCCGCGGCCAGGTCGGCGATTTCCCGCGCGGCGAAATCCGCTGCGTCGCGGAACGGGTAGAACACCCGCGTGGCGCCGGCGCGGCCGAGTTCTTCGGCCTCGCGATCGTCCCGCGCCACCACCGCGATGCGGTTGCGAAAACCCTGGCGCGGCAGCGCGTCGACCAGCGTGATGTTCTCGTCCAGCCGCGGCAGGGTGCAGACCACCCAGGAGGCCGTGTGCAGCGGCAGGCTCTCGAGAAAGTGCTCGTCGCCACCGTCGCCGAAGCGCACCGGGATGCCCCTGCGTCGCACGGAACGGGCCACCTCCGGGTCAAAGTCCACGCCCATGACCTCGAGGCCGGCGTCATGCAGCCTGGCAGCAAGCCGGCTGCCGTAGCGGCCGAGCCCGAACACGATCACGTCCGGCCGGTGGGCGGGCACCGGCTGCTGCTCCACCGCCACTTCGCGAAACGGCCGGCGCCGCTCGAAGGGCTTCAGCCAGCGCTCGAGTCCACTGTACAGCGCCTGCGAGTTGAGGATCATGTAGGTCGACAGCGTGATGGTGATCAGTCCCACCAGCGTGGTCAGGCCGAGCGCCTCGACGCCGATATGGCCGAGCCCGATGCCCATGGCCACGAAAATGATCGAGAACTCGCTGATCTGCGCAACCGTCAGCCCGGCGAGAAAGCCGGTCCTTTTCCGGTAGCCCATGTAGCCCATGATGGCCATCACGATCAGCGGGTTGCCGATCAGCACGAACAGCGACAGCGCCACCGCGGGCCACACTTCCTCGCCGAGTACCGAGAAATCCAGCTTCGCGCCCAGGTCGAGGAAGAAAAACAACAACAGGAAATCGCGGATGTTGGCGAGCTTGGCGCTGACCGCCTCGCGATAGCCCGACGAGGCCAGCGTGAAGCCGGCGAGAAACGCGCCGGCCTCCTTGCTGAAGCCGATCCATTCGCCGAGCGCAGCGAATGCCGTGCCCCAGGCGATCGCGAAGATCAACAGCAGCTCGGCGGATTTCGCCATGCGCTCCACCAGCCAGGGCAGGATATAGCGCATCAGCAGGTAGATCAGCGCCGCCGCGGCGATGATCCGCAGCAGAATGCTCAGCCCCACCTCCCAGGCTGCGCCGCCCTCCCCGTCGGCGGCCCGCATCGCGCTCACCGCCATCATCGCCACCACCACCGCGATGTCCTGCACGATCAGAAAGCCGATGGCGATGCGGCCATGCAGCGAATCGAGTTCGCGCTTGTCGGTCAGCAGCTTGACGATGATGATGGTGCTGGAAAAAGTCAGCGCGACCGCGACATACAGCGCGGTCAGCCAGTCCTTGCCGAGCCCCAGCACGATCAGGAAGCCGAACAGGATGGTGAAGGCGAGCTGGCCCAGTCCGGTCGCCAGCGCCACCGGGCCGATGTGCCGCACGTACTGCAGGTCGAGCTTCAGGCCGACCAGGAACAGCAGCACGGTGATGCCGATCTGCGCCAGCAGGTCGATCTGGTCGTGCGCCTGCACCAGCCCGAAAGCTGCCGGGCCCGCAAGGATGCCCACCAGCATGTAGGCGACGATCAGCGGCTGGCGCAGCCGGACTGCGATTGCACCGGCCAGCGCCGAGACCCCGAGCAGCAAGGCGAACTCGCTGTAGACGCCCTCCACGCTCAAGCGCTGCTTCCCTCCGGCCGGCCGGGCGCAACGGCGCTCACGGCATCGCCCGCAGCCGCGCCACCGCCTCGCCGTAGATCCGCCCCACCTCGTCCGACCGCGCAGTGGTCACGCCGAGGTCCTGCAGCAGGCCGTCGCGCAGGCCGTAGATCCAGCCGTGCACCGCGAGTGACTGGCCCCGCTCCCAGGCCTCCTGCACGACGGTCGTGCGGCAGACATTGGACACCTGCTCCACGACGTTCAGCTCGCACAACCGGTCGACTGCGGCCGCGCCGTCATCCGCAGTCACCCAGTCACAGTGGCGGGCATGAACGTCCTGCACGTGGCGCAGCCAGTTGTCGCTCAGGCCCACGCGCTCGCCGCGTAATGCGGCCTGCACGCCACCGCAGCCGAAGTGGCCGCATACGATCACGTGCTCCACCTTCAGCGCGTCGACGGCGAACTGCAGCACCGACAGACAGTTCAGGTCGCTGTGCACCACCACGTTGGCCACGTTGCGGTGGACGAACAGCTCGCCCGGCAGCAGGCCGACGATCTCGTTGGCGGGCACGCGGCTGTCGGCGCAGCCGATCCACAGGTAGCGCGGCGACTGCTGGCGGGAAAGCTTGAGAAAGAAATCCGGGTCCTGCTGGCGAATGCGCGCCGCCCAGGTGCGATTGTTTTCGAACAGCTCGCGTATATCGCCGCGCCGTTCGCTCATTTCGTCTCCTTTGCTGCCGCTTGCGCCGCGTCCGGCTCGAGATCTCGCGCCGCCTGCACGGTCCGGCTGCCCGGGCCGAGCAACACTGCAAACCAGCGTGTTCGCGGGTCGGTCTCGAGCGCGATCTTCAGCGCCATGGTCAGCGGTCCGGACAACAACATGCCGACCGGGCCGAGCACCCAACCCCAGAATATCAGCGACAGGAACACCACCAGCGTCGAGAGGCCAAGCCCCTTGCCCATCATCCGCGGCTCGAGGAGGTTGCCGAACACCACGTTGACGGCCACGTAGCCGGCGATCACCAGCATCACGCCAGTGTAATCGAGCGCCACCAGTGCGAGCAGCACCGCAGGCACCGCGGCGATGATGCTGCCGATGTTCGGCACGTAGTTCAGCAAGAAGGCGAGCACGCCCCAGAGCATCGCGAAGTCCAGGCCGATCAGCCCCAGCCACAGCGCCACGGTTGCGCCGGTCATCAGGCTCACCAGGGTCTTGATTTTCAGATACTCCTGCAGGCGATCGGAAAACTCGCGAGCCGGGCCGGCGAACTCGGTCCGGCCGCCGAGCGCCTCACGAACCTTGGCGGGAAAATCGGAGGCTTCGAGCAGGATGAAGAACACCGTCAGGACGATCAGAAAGATGTTCGCCAGCACCGCGCCCAGCCCGCCGCCGATCTGGCGGACGAACGACAGGGCGGCCGCCGGCTTGACCAGGTCCTCGACCGCGGCGCGACCCGCCTCGACCCCATGATCACCCAGCCAGGAAGCGGCCGAGGCCACCAACGCCTGGATCTTGTCCTGGTACTCGGGCAGGGCGACATAGAAGTCGTCGAACGCGGTGCCGACGATGGCCGCCAGCGGGATCCAGATCACCACCAGCACAAGTGACAGCACCAGCATGGCCAGCGGCAGTGGCAGCCGATGCGCGGTCAGCCACTGCAGCGGCGGGATCAGGATGGTCGCCAGCACCACGGCGAGCAGGAAGGGCAC
>CAZOSZ010000221.1:0-4100 GCA_964582505.1 uncultured Ectothiorhodospiraceae bacterium
GCAATCCCCGTGGCGCTGGTCATCAGCTCAAAACCGCACTCCTGCCGGTCCGATGAAGCGAGGATAGCTGGAAATTCAGGAATCTGCGGCTAGCCTGGCCCGCGCAATCACCGTGTCGAGGCGCTCGCGGTGCGAACCGCCCCAGTAGACCCGGCCACAGCCCTCGCAGCGGGAGAAGTCCCGGTACACGAGCCACACCTGCAGCGGCACGGCACGCGCGGCTGCGGCGCGTGAAATGCTGCGCAGCAAGGCGTTGCATTCCAGGCAACGGCTGTAGGGTGCAAACTGCGATCCGAGCTGGAATGCATGGACCACCTCTTCGAGCTGGGCGAGGGGATCGCTGGAACGCAACCAGTAGCCGTGGGTCACCCGGCCGTCTTTCAATATGCCCTTGTCGCGCGTCAGGACGATGCGCCGTTCGGCCAGCGCGCTGGCGATGATGGCTTCGTCGTCCAGGTCATTGCGCCACAGGGTGTCGAGCCCGAGCAGCCGCAGGTGACGCGCCAGCGTTCCGAGGTGCACGTCGACCACGAAGCGCGTGACCCGCAGCGGCTCGGGTCGCAGCCGGATGACGGGCGTGATGTCGAGGCGCTCGAATACCGGGTAGACGGCCACACGCTCGCCGCCATGGAGCTTCACGTCGAACCCGACCGAACGACCGTCGACCAGCACCAGGTCGATCTCGGTGTGCGGCACGCCGATCGCCTCGATGGTGTCCTTGATCGAGGGCGTGCCGCGGAAGCGCCACTCGAAGTCGCGCTTGCGCCGCTCCTCGGGCAGGAAATCGTTCAGCTCCTCGTAGAAGCGGAACTGCGCGCTGTGCCAGGGGGCTGCATGGGGGTCGTCCGGATCGCGCATGCCATCGTGCCGGGCCTAACTGTCGTCCGCGGGACCCGCGTCCAAAAGCTCGATGGCCTGGTATTCCTCGAGCACGTGCATCTCGCCGCCCGGGAAGCGAACCACCTGGCGGCGGCGCAGCGGCAAGCCCTCAGCCGACAACCATAACTCGGCCTCACCGGCGCGCTGGCCGGCCACCTCGACACCGAAGCCGAGCCGGCGCTCGGCAGGTTCATCCAGCGCCAGCCACTCCGGCTCGATGATCCGCACCCAGTCCTCGACCCCGCCAGCAGCGTGATCCGGCGCAGAGCCCGCGCTCAGGCGCGCCAGGTTGTGGAGAATGCCCATGCGAGTCAGGCCCAGCACCAGCGCGGCTCGCAACGCGCCCGGTGTGGGCTCGTCGAAAGACCGCTGTGTGCTGCCGCCTTGCATGCGTCCGGCCCCGGCGTACAACCAGAGATCCACCGGCGCGCCGCCGAAGGTCCCGCCGGCCCGCAACTGCGCGTCGGAGGGCAGCAGCAGCAGGTCACCCGCAAGTTCAGCCTCGAAGGCGCCCCGCGCGCTCACCCGGTAACGCAGCACCACACGCTCTGCGGCGAGCAGACGTGCCTCGAGGGCGGCCAGTGCAGCGTCGGCACTGGCAGGCTCGGCGGCCGTCGCGTGGCCCGCCAATGCGCCGGCCAGCAGCACCAGAAGTATTCCGACGCGGGCGCGCTGACCTGGTTTCATGTCCTGACTCCGCTTGCCATGCTCACCGGTTCAACTGTCGCGTACCGGCGCCGGCAGGCTGAAACGCGCCAGCACCAGGCCGGCAATAACCCATGCCAGGGTGTCGTGAGTCAGCTGGTAGAGCTGCCAGGCCAGCGGCATGCGCCACCAGATGGCCTGGCCGATGTCGATGAAGAAGGCCGCGGTGAATCCTGCCAGCGCGATGAAGCCGGCGCGCACGACAAATCCCTCCAGCGCCGGGGCGGCGATCAGCAACAGCATTCCGAGCAGCAGGCAGCTCAGCCACTGGTGGACGAAACCGGCAACGAAGGTCGAGCCCCGCATCGGCGCACCGGGGTCGTGCACCACGTTGGCCATGACCGTCGGCCCGGCACGGTGCAGCTCGTCGAAGCGCTCCGGGTCCTCGGTCGCCAGTTGCGGCGAGGGCACCATGTAGAGTCCGGTTTCCGGGAACACCTGCTTGAGCGCAATCGCCGCCAGCCGCTCGGAACCGACGCTCTTGACCACGCCGTAGGGAAGCGGCGCCGTCCAGAACAGCGCGCCGAACAGGAACATGGCCACGGCGGCGAGGAAACTGCCTGCCAGGAGCTTGTGCATCGGATCCTCCCCCCGGCCGCGGCGCGGCCGCACTCAGTAGCCTGCGGCGTGCCCGTCCTTGCGCGACTCGGACGCGCCCACCCAGACGCCGTCGTCGTTGCGGATGGCCTGGTAGCCGCCGTAGCCGGGGTCGTTGCCCACCTCGACGCGGTGGCCGCGTTTCTTCAGCTCCGCAATCACCTCGGGCGCGAAGCCGTGCTCCAGCCGCAGCACGCCGCCATCCGACATGTGCTCCCCGGTCGGCTCGCTGGAGCCGTCATGGCGCACCCGCGGCGCGTCGCCGGCTGCCTGCAGGTTCATGCCGAAATCAATCAGGTTGACCAGCACCTGGACGTGGCCCTGCGGCTGCATGCCGCCGCCCATCACGCCGAAGCTGAGCCAGGGCTTGCCGTCTTTCGTCACGAAGGCCGGGATGATGGTATGAAACGGCCGCTTGCCGGGCGCGAAAGCGTTCGGGTGGCCGGGCTCGAGGCTGAACAACTCGCCGCGGTCGTGCAGCACGAAACCCAGGCCCGGCGGCGTCATGCCCGAGCCCATGCCGCGGTAGTTGCTCTGGATCAGCGAGACCATGTTGCCGTCGGCGTCGGCGGTGGTCAGATAGATGGTGTCGGCCTGGTCGAGCACGGCCGGATCGCCGTGCGGAAACTCGCTGGCAGCACGCACCCGGCTGATCAGTTTCCGGCGCTCGGCGGCGTAGTCTTTGGAAATCAGCGCGGCCGTGGGCACCTCGGCAAACTGCGGGTCGGCGTAGAAGCGCGCGCGATCCTCGAAGGCGAGTTTCTTGGCCTCGACCAGCAGATGCAGGTAGTCGGCGCTGCCGAAGCCCATCGCGGCGAGGTCATAAGCCTCGAGGATGTTCAGCATCTGCAGCGCGGCGATGCCCTGGCCGGGCGGCGGCAGCTCCCAGACCCGGAAACCGCGGTAGTCCACCGAGACCGGCTCGACCCACTCGGAACGGTGCGCCGCCAGGTCCTCGTAGGCGAGGAACCCGCCGTGGGCCTGGATGAACTCGCCGATGCCGCGCGCAATCTCGCCGTGGTAGAAGGCGTCGCGTCCGCCCTCGGCGATCGTCTGGTAAGTGTCGGCCAGCGCCGGGTTGCGGAAGACCTCGCCCCTCGCGGGTGCACGGCCGCCCGGCAGGAAGACCTCGGCGAAACCCGGCTGGTCCTTGATGCGCCGCTCGTTCAGCAGCCACAGCCCGGCGATCACCTCGGACACCGGAAAGCCTTCGCGGGCGTAGTGGATCGCCGGCGCCAGCACCTTCTGCATCGGCAGGCGACCGAAACGGCCATGCAGCTCGAACCAGCCGTCGACCGTGCCGGGCACGGTCACCGGCAGCGGCCCGAAGGGCGGGATGCGCTCGTGGCCGTTGTCGAGGAACCACTGCAGGCTGAGCCCCTGCGGCGCGCGGCCGCTGGCGTTCAGGCCGTAAAGCCGCTTCGACTCCGCGTGCCAGACGATCGCGAACAGGTCGCCGCCGATGCCGCAGCCGGTCGGTTCCATCAAGCCGAGCGCTGCATTGGCCGCGATCGCGGCATCCACCGCGCTGCCGCCCAGCTTGAGGATGTCGAGCGCCACCTGGGTGGCCAGCGGCTGGCTGGTCGCCGCCATGCCCTGCGTCGCGTACACCTCTGAGCGGGTGACGAACTTCGCGTCGGAGCTGCGGGGGGCACTGTGGGACACGTGGCTGGCCAGGCTGGCGGCGGCAACTATCGCTGTCGCAAGGATTCTACGGGACCTGCGGTTGCTGCTCATGACCCGTCATGATGCCCGAGGGCGGGTCTGCTGTTAACCCGCGCCTCAGGCGCTCTCAGCGGCGGGGCTCAAAACCGATCCTGCGGCCCTCGTAGTCCACCACGACCGTGAACTCGAGCAACGCGACGCCGCCCAGCACGCCGTCGCGCGGCCCTGCGTTGCCCGGGGCCTCGGCCGCGGCA
>CAZOSZ010000222.1:0-4096 GCA_964582505.1 uncultured Ectothiorhodospiraceae bacterium
GGAGCCGGCCCGGGCTGCGGCCGGGGAGGACTGGGAGCAGATGATCGAGCGCATGGGTCTGACGGGCGCGACCCGCCAGCTGGCGCGAAATTGCGGCTGGCTCGCGCGCGAAGGCGGCGTGGTGCGCCTCGCCCTGGACCCGGTCAACGAGGTGCTTGCCACCAGCGCGCAGCAGGAGCGGCTGCGGGAAGCACTTGAGGCCCTGTGCGGTGAGCCGGTGCGCCTGAAGATCGAGTCGCGCAGACCGGACGCGGAGACTCCCGCCGACCGGGAGCGGCGCGCCGCGGCAGAGCGCCAGCAACAGGCCGAGCTTGCGATCGAGGAGGACCCGCTGGTTCGCGAGCTGCAGAAGGTGTTCGACGCCACGGTAGATCGCGACAGCATTCGCCCGGCCGACTGACAGGACAGGGGATACACAGCATGAAAGGACAGATCGGACAGCTCATGCGCCAGGCGCAACAGATGCAGGCCAACCTCGAGAAGGCGCAGCAGGAACTGGCCTCGCTGGAGGTGGTCGGCGAGGCCGGAGGCGGCATGGTCAGGGTCACCATGAGCTGCCGTCACGAGGTGCGCGGCGTGGCGATCGATCCCACTTTGCTCGGCGACGACCGCGAGATGCTCGAGGACCTGGTGGCGGCCGCGACCAACGACGCGCTGCGCAAGGTGGAGCAGACGGTCCAGGAGAAGTATTCAGGCATGACCGCCGGACTCGGCCTGCCGGGCGGCATGAAGCTGCCCTTCTGAGTCCGGAATGAGATACTCGCCGCGGCTCGCCGGCCTGATCGAGGCGCTGCGACGCTTGCCCGGCGTCGGGCCGCGCTCGGCGCAGCGCATGGCATTTCACCTGCTGGAAAAGGACCGTGAGGGGGGCGCGGCGCTCGCCGAGGCGATCCGCGCGGCGCTCGACGGCATCGGCCGCTGTGCGCGTTGCCGGATGTTCACCGAGGCCGAGCTGTGCGAGATCTGCCGCTCGCCGTCGCGCGAAGCGGCGTTGCTGTGCGTGCTGGAGACGCCGGCGGACGTGGTGGCGGTCGAAACCGGCTCCGGTTATGGCGGGCGCTATTTCGTGCTGATGGGGCACCTGTCGCCGCTTGATGGCATCGGCCCGGAGGAGCTGGGTCTCGACCGGCTCGAGACGATCCTCGACGAGGGCGGCATCGGCGAGGTGATTCTCGCCACCAATCCGACGGTTGAAGGGGAAGCCACGGCGCACTACATCGCCGAACTGTGCGCGCGCCGCGGCATCCGCGCCTCGCGCATCGCCCATGGCGTTCCGGTGGGCGGCGAACTCGAGTACGTTGACAGCGGCACGCTGTCACACGCCTTTGCCGGTCGTCACAAAATTTGAGGAGAAGATTTGGGAAGAATTGGGGTGAGAGACGAGTTTCTCCGCCAGAGAAACTCGTCTCTCACCCCAGTCATTCCTAGTGGCGAAACACGTCTCTGACCCCGATTTCTTCGGTGCGACGAAGGAGGCGCCGGTAGCTCTCATAGCGCCGCGCGCTCAGGGCACCGCGCTCCACTGCCTCTTTGACCGCGCAGCCGGGCTCGCGCATGTGGCGGCAGTTGCCGAAGCGGCAGCGTTCCGCGGCGGCCACGATTTCGCGAAACCCGGCGGCTGCGAGCCGCGGCTCGCCGAGCGCCGGGGCATAGTCGCGCACCCCGGGCGAATCGAGAAGCGCACCGCCGCAGGGCAGGGCGTGAAGCGTGGTGGCGGCGGTGCGGTGGCGCCCTTCGCCAGTGGCACCGGAAATCTCGGCGGTGGCGGCGTCGATGCCGGGAACCAGGGCATTCAACAGTGAGGACTTGCCCACGCCCGACTGGCCGACCAGGATGCTGCAGTGTCCCTCGAGCCGGTGATTCAGGTCCTCGAGCCCGTTGCCCTCCAGCGCACTGACGCTCAGTACCGGATAACCGGCGGCACGATACTCGTCCAGTTCTGCGAGGTCCGCGGCGCCCGCTAGGTCCGCCTTGTTGCAGACCACGAGCGCCGCGGCGCCCATCACTTCTGCGGCGGCCAGGTAACGATCGGTGATGAACGGGTCGCACGCCGGCTCGGGCGCGCATACCACGATCACCTGGTCGATGTTCGCCGCCAGCACTTCGACGCGACCGCGCGAGTCCGGGCGGCTGAGCTCATTGTCGCGCGGCAGGACCTCGAGCACGGTGACATCGCCCCTGTCTTCAGCGGTGCGCCACCGCACCCGGTCGCCGCACACCACCCGCAATCCCCGGCGGCCTACGAAGGCGAGGCGCCGGGCACCATCGTCCGACTCGATGACCAGCCGCTGGCCGTAGGCCGCGACCACCCGACCGGTGCCTTGTTGCCTGGCGGCGTCGCCATGCGGCGCTCTGTTAGAATTCCGGGACTGCAATCGGGCGACCTGCCGAGCTCATGAAAGACGCCGACAACCTTGTCTGGATAGACCTGGAAATGACGGGACTCGATCCGGGACGGGACCGGATCATCGAGATTGCCACCGTGGTCACCGACAAGCAACTGAACGTGCTCGGCGAAGGCCCGGTGATCGCCATCCACCAGGACGACGCCACCTTGGCAGCGATGGACGACTGGAACACGCGACAGCACGGCGAGTCCGGCCTGACCGAGCGGGTGCGTCAGAGCCGGACCAGCGAGCCCGAGGCGGAACTCGCGACCTTGAGCTTCCTGGCGCGCCTCGCGGAGCAGGGCGTTTCGCCAATGTGTGGCAACAGCATCTGCCAGGACCGGCGCTTCCTGGCCCGCTGGATGCCGGAGCTGGAGAAGTTCTTTCACTACCGCAATCTCGACGTCAGCACGCTGAAAGAATTGGCGCGACGCTGGGCGCCGGCGGTCGCCGACGGCTTCCGCAAGGAATCGAAGCACCTCGCGCTCGACGACATCCGCGACTCGATCGACGAGCTGCGATACTACCGCGAGCACCTGATCCGCCTGCCATGAGTGCCCTGCCGTGTGCGCCTGCCTGTGAGCGCAATCGCGAACCGATCCTGAGCTGCATTGCGCCGCTGCTGGCCGCGGCGCGTCGCGTCGTGGAGATCGGCAGCGGTACCGGCCAGCACGCCGCATGGTTCGCGCCGCGCCTGCCGCAGCTGAGCTGGGTGGCCACCGACCTGCCCGCCAATCTTGCCGGCATTCGCGCCTGGATGGCGCACAGCGGCGCCGCCAACCTCGAAGGTCCGCTGGCGCTGGACGTGTTGCAAGAGCCGTGGCCGCAGCTCGGCGGAGCGGACGCCGCATTCAGCGCCAACACCGCGCACATCATGCCGGAGCGTGCCGTGGTGGCGATGTTCTCCGGGCTCGGCCGGGTGCTGCCCGCCGGCGCGCCTTTCTGCCTTTACGGTCCTTTCATGGAACAGGGCCGGCACACCGGCGAGGGCAACCTGCGGTTCGACGCGGACCTGCGCGCCCGTGACCCGCAGATGGGGCTGCGCGACATTGTCTGGCTCGAGCAGGTCGCGACTTCGGCCGGATTTTCGCTCGAGGCGATGGAGCCGATGCCGGCCAACAATCGGCTGCTGAGCTGGCGGCGTCAATGATCGACCTGCCGGACGAAGCCGGCGTACTGAAGGCGGCAGCGAGGATTGCACCCTTCATTCGTCGCACGCCGGTGCTGCGCGCATCGAGCCTGGACGCCGAGTTTGGCGCGCGGCTGTACTTCAAGTGCGAGAACTTCCAGGCCAGCGGCTCGTTCAAGGCTCGTGGGGCCTTCAACGCGGTGATGTCGCTGGACGCCGGGCGCGCCGCGCAGGGTGTGGCAACCCATTCTTCCGGCAATCACGGCGCGGCGCTGGCGATGGCCGCCGCGCATCGCGGCATCCCCGCCGAGGTGGTGGTGCCGACCGACGCCTCTGGTTTCAAGCGCGCGGCGATCGCCCGCTACGGCGCGCGAATCGTCGACTGTCCGCCGGGACTGGCCCATCGCGAGGCGACGCTGGCGGCGACCGTGGCCGCCTCAGGAGCCACGGTGATTCACCCCTACGATAATGCGGCGGTGATCGCGGGGCAGGGCACTGCGGCGCTCGAGCTGTTCGAACAGGCCGGCGAACTGGATCTGCTGCTGGCGCCGGTCGGCGGCGGCGGGCTGATCTCGGGCTG
>CAZOSZ010000223.1:0-4066 GCA_964582505.1 uncultured Ectothiorhodospiraceae bacterium
CGCTGTCGCAGGCCGACGAGGGCTGGGCGGCGCGCCTCGCGCAGGCCGGCTTTGCAACCGAAGGCGACTACCGCGACGCACACCTGGCCGCAGCAGAACTGGATGTGCTGGAGGCCGCCGTCCGTCACCACGAGCATGCGCTGCTGGAGGCACAGACTGTTGCCCGCGAGGCGGACGCCGCGGTCGAGGGGCTCAGCCCCCCCGAACTGGAGGCGGTCGAGCGGGAAGCCGGCACGGCCTCCCGGGCCGGGAGCGAGGCGGCCAGGCAGGCCGGCGAGCTGGGCAGCCGGATCGAGGCACTGCAGAAGCTGCAGGCCACGCTTTCCGGGCTGGGCGTGCGCTACGCCGCGACCGACCAGCGGCATCGCGTGATCGGTGCGCTGTCAGCCGTGGCCAACGGCGACAATCGCCATCGCATCTCGCTGCAGCGCTTCGTGCTCGCCAGCCGGCTGGACGATGTGCTGGCAGCCGCCAGCCGGCGGCTGTCGCTGATGAGCCGGGGGCGCTACCTGCTTCGCCGCAACCTCGACACGCAGGCACGGCGCGGCGCCGGCGGCCTCGAGCTCGAGGTGGATGATGCCTACACGGCCAAGAGCCGCCCGGTGGCGACGCTGTCGGGCGGCGAGAGCTTCCAGGCGGCGCTGGCGCTGGCACTGGGCCTGGCCGAAGTGGTGCAGGCCTACGCCGGCGGCATCCGTCTCGACACCATGTTCATCGACGAGGGCTTCGGCAACCTCGACCCTGAAGCACTGGACCTCGCCATCAACATGCTGATCGACCTGCAGCAGGCGGGGCGGATGGTCGGCGTGATTTCGCACGTGCCGGAGCTGCGCGAGCGCATCGAGCTGCGGCTCGAGGTGCTGGCCGGCCAGTCGGGCAGCCGGGCGGTGTGGCGGTGCTAGCAAGCATCATGCTGCCGGGCGCAGAGTTCCCCGGTGTGGCGCTGCTGCCCGCGTCTACGGTGATCGAGATGCTGCCGGAGTCGGCCATCGGCGAACAGGCTGCTGCCAGCGAAGCTGCAGCCCGAAGTCCGGGGTCGGGTCCGTAACCAGGTTCTCGATCAGTGCCAGGTCCAGCCATCCTCCGTCACTGCGCCGGAAGCGGATGCCGCCGGTGAGCTGAACGGCGGCCCTGCCCAGCGCGTCGAGCTCGCTGCGGTAGAAGGGGCCGTGGGCGTCGAGTTGCAGCAACAGGCGGACGCGACCGAAAGAGCGCGAGACACTGAGGCTGCCGACGGCGACGAAATCCCGGCGCCGAGCCTCGAGCACCTCGCCGCCGCCGAGCCACAGCCCGCCGATCATCCAGGCCAGTGTGGCGTTCCAGGCGTTCAGCGACTCGAGGTCGGTGGACATCAGCTGCAGTGACAGGTCCAGGCCGCCGCTGCCGTGCAGGCGGTCGGTTGAGCCGGAGGGCAGTTTCAGGCCCGGCCGCAGGACCAGGCTGCGGCTGCCAGGGCGCGCCCCGCGCAATCGCCAGTCGGCCTGCAGGCGCAGATCACCGATGCCTGCCGAGGACTCCCGCAACGCCTGCAACTCGATGCCGTCGCGGAAGTAGGCCAGTTCGAGTTCGCCGTCCTGGAATTGCCGGCGACGGGCATTCGACACGCCGACCAGGCCGTGCCATGCGCGGATCGGACGGTCGAGGACGCCGCCGTGGTGCCACACCAGCGGCAACAGCAGGCCGACGCTGAGTCGATCGCCCAGGCCCCAGTCGGCCTGCAGGCTCAGCCGCCAGCTCTCGCTGTCGAGCACGATACGCTCGTCGTCGGACCGCTCTTCGATGTGCGCCTGGTTGGCCAGGTCGAAGCGCCAGTCGAGCGATACGCTGCCGGGTCCGACCGCACGTGCCTCGCCCGGCGGGGGCAGAGTGTGGACCTGTATGAACACGTTCTGGTCGCTGGTCGCGAGAGGCTGAACTGCAGTCGGGTCGGCGCGGCCGGCGAGCGGCACCGCGATTAAGCTGAGGTACAATGACAGCAAAAAATGACGACCCATCTGACCCGACGTGCTCCCGGCTGCGCGGCCCCGCGGCGAGTGTACCCGCAAGTCCGGGCCATGGTGCTTTTCGCCTTCGCGCTGTGGCTTGGGCTGCCGCACGGCGCGGCCGGCATGCCCGCGTTTGCAGCATCGACTGCGGTCGCGTCCCCGGAGCAGCCGGACGCCCGGGAATCGCCTGACTGGCGCGGCCTGCGGCGGGACACGAGTTTCCTGTTGTCCTATCAGGTGGTCGCGATCGGCTTTCTTTACGCGATGCCGGAAAGCATCAGCAACTGGAGCGACGAGGACAAGGAGCAATACACGCTCAACAAGTGGTGGCGCAACGTCAGGAAACCGCAGTGGGATGACGATAGGTTCTGGCTCAACTACATTGCCCACCCTTACTGGGGCGGTGCCTACTATGTGCGCGCCCGCGAGCGCGGCTACGACGAGCGGGCTTCATTCTGGTACTCGGCGGCGATGTCCGCGGCCTTCGAGTTCGGCGCCGAGGCATTGTTCGAGCGACCCTCAATCCAGGACCTGGTGGTCACGCCGGTGGCAGGCGTGATCGTGGGCGAGTACTTCATGGAGCTGCGCGCGCGGATCAGCTCGCGTCATGCGCCCGGTGAGCAGATGAGCTTTCGCAACCGTGCGGTGCTGGCGGTCACCGACCCGCTCGGCGCCATCAACGGCCTGGTGGGGTCCTGGTTCGGCCGCGGCGGCGAAGCCCACCTCGCGCCGCACATCGGGCGGCGCGCGCCGGGTGAACGTCGCAGCTATGCGCCGGACGAGCTCCAGACCGAGTGGGTTTATGGCCTGCGTTTCGATTACCGCTGGTGAGGTGCTCATAACGAATCGGTATGGCCGGACTGTCGCCGGGCTCTGGCCACGCGGTGGGACTGGCGACAATAATGCGGGTGGCTGAGTTCCACCGCGTCCCACGGAGCCCCGATGTCCAAGCACAGATTCGAGACCGTGCAGGTGCATGCGGGGCAGTCGCCGGCCGCCGGCACGCATTCGCGCGCAGTGCCGATCCACCAGACCACGTCCTATACCTTCACCGATGCCGATCACGGTGCGCGACTGTTCGCGCTCCAGGAGTTCGGCAACATTTACACGCGGATCATGAATCCGACCACCGACGTCTTCGAGCAGCGGATTGCCGCGCTCGAGGGTGGCGTGGGGGCACTGGCCACCGCCAGCGGCCAGGCGGCGCAGTTCCTGGCAATCACCACGCTGGCGGAGAGCGGTGACAACATCATCGCCTCGAACAGCCTCTATGGCGGGACCCACAACCAGTTCAAGGTGCAGTTCCCCAGGCTCGGCATCGACGTGCGCTTCGTCGGCACGGACGATTTCGCGGCCTGGGAGCAGGCCATCGACGAGCGCAGCCGCGCACTCTATGTCGAGACCATCGGCAATCCCGGCTTCGATGTGCCGGACCTCGAGCGGCTCGGGGAGCTCGCCCATCGCCACGGCCTGCCGCTGGTCGTGGACAACACCTTCGGCTGCGCCGGGTACCTCTGCCGGCCGATCGAGCACGGCGCCGACATCGTGGTGCAATCGGCCACCAAGTGGATCGGCGGTCACGGCACGTCGATCGGCGGAGTGATCGTGGATGCCGGGCGTTTCGACTGGTTCGGCGCGCGCTTCAAGACCTTCCACACTCCGGCACCCGGCTACCACGGACTGAACTTTGCCGAGGTGTTTGGCCCGCACGGACCCTTCGGCAACATTGCCTTCATCATCCGCGCGCGGGTCGAGGGACTGCGCGACTGGGGCCCGGCGCTGTCGCCATTCAATTCCTTCCTGTTCCTGCAAGGGCTGGAGACCCTGTCGCTGCGAGTGCAGCGACATTGCGACAATGCGATCGAACTGGCCCACTGGCTGAAGGACCAGCCACAGGTGGTGCGGGTCAACTATCTCGGCCTCGAGGAGCATCCGCATCACCAGCGGGCCAGGCGCTACCTGCGGCATGGTTTCGGCTCGGTCCTGACCTTTGCCATCCGCGGCGGCCTGGAGACCGGCAAGCGCTTCATCAACGCGGTGGAACTCGCCAGCCACCTGGCCAACGTTGGCGACGCCAAGAC
>CAZOSZ010000224.1:0-4048 GCA_964582505.1 uncultured Ectothiorhodospiraceae bacterium
CGCGCAGCGTCGGGTCGCTGCGCAGCGCGTCGCGGTAGGCGCCGGTCAGGCTGACCGCCAGGGCCTGGGGAGAGGTGAGCAGGGCCACGACTGCGAACAGCATGGGCAGACGATGCAGCTTCATTCTTGTTTCCTCGAGATTTTCGGTTCAGGCGAGGTGATATAGTGAGCTATATCACCATATCTCCGAGCTGCGGGCAACCCCCGGCCCGGCTCAGTAGGGTTGAATCGTGGGATCGACCTGCTCCGACCAGGCCAACACGCCCCCGGCGAGGTTGCAGACGCGCGCATAGCCCTGCTGCTCGAGGAACCTTGCCACCTGGGCACTGCGTCCGCCGCTGCGGCACAGCACCACGATCTCGCGATTGCGGTCGAGTTCTTCCAGCCTGGCGGGGACCTGTCCCATGGGAATGTGCAGCACGCCCTCGAGGCGGGCGATCGCCAGTTCCCAGTCCTCGCGGACGTCCAGCAGCAGCGGCGCGTCGGGCCCCGCCGTACGCCTAACGAATTCCGACGGGCTCATTTCCCTTGGCATCAGAACACGAACTCCTCGGGCTGCCGGGCGCCTTCGAGCGGCGGCAGGCTGGTTTCGAACAGTTTCTCCCTTCCCCACTCCCCCTCGCCGATCCGGACGACCCTGACGGCTTGCATGAGCGGCGGCCGACCGGTGACCATGAACAGCCGGCCGCCGATCTGCAGCCGCCGCTCGAGCCGTTCGCTGCCTTCCGGCAGTGAGCCGCTCACGCATACGACATCAAAGCGTTGCGGGAATTCCATATTCAGTCCGTCGCCCTCGACGACCTCGGCATTGGAGATGCCGAGTCGTGCCAGCGTCTCGCGCGCCCGGGCGGCCAGGCCGGGATCGGACTCGACGCCGGTGATCCGCCCTGCCAGTTTCGCCAGGCAGGCGGCCAGGTAGCCGGTTCCGGTGCCGATCTCGAGCGCGTGGTCGGCAGGCCGCGGGTCCACAGCCTGCAGAGCACGGCCCTGAATCTTGGGCGGCGCGAGTCGCCGGCCGGCGCCGACCGGGATCTCCGCGTCCGCGTAGGCCAGGCCACGCCAGTCCAGCGGCACGAACAATTCGCGCGGCACCTCCGCCATCGCCTCGAGGACACGCACGTCCAGCACGTGCCAGGCGCGCAGCTGTTGACTGATCATCTGTCGCCGGGCGATCTCGAAGTCCATGAGCAAGCGGATGCTAAGGCAGCGACGGAGGAGGCAAAGGGCTGCTCAGGTTAGTGGCTGGCGGCAGGTGTGACAAGCCGCTCTCGCTGCATTATGGTGAATGTTTCGTGGGGCCTCCACGACCATCGGCTAAGCTGTGAACCATGAGTGCCAACCCTCGCGACGAACTGCGTGACCCGTCCCGTCTGGGCGAGGCCGTGACCCAGGCCTTTGCGGGCTCCGCCAAGATCCACGTCCAGGGCAGCAAGCCTGATCTTCGCGTGGCGATGCGAGTGATCCGGCAAACTGCGACCCCGGGAGTCAACGGGCCGGTGGAGAATCCGCCGATTGTCGTGTACGACACCTCGGGGCCGTATACCGACCCGGATTACCAGGTCAACCTGCTGGAGGGGCTGCCGGCGCTGCGCGCCAACTGGATCAGGCGACGCGGCGATTCGGCCCCGCTGCCGGGGCAGAGTTCCAGTTTCGCTCGCGCAAGGGCCGGCGACGCCGCGGCTGCGGAGGTCGGCTTCCCGGGGCGGCGCGTGCCGCAGCGCGCCCTGCCGGGCCGCACGGTGACCCAGATGCATTATGCCCGTCGCGGCGTGGTGACTGCAGAGATGGAGTACGTGGCGCTGCGCGAGAACGCCCAGCTGGAGGAGCGGCGTGACAGCTATGCGGCGGCCGGATTGTTGACCCGCCATGCCGGCGAGCCCTTCGGTGCCCGCCTGCCGGAACAGGTCACACCGGAGTTCGTCCGTGCGGAGCTCGCCGCGGGCCGCGCCATCATTCCCTGCAATCTGAATCACCCGGAACTCGAGCCGATGATCATCGGCCGCAACTTCCGCGTGAAGGTCAATGCCAATATCGGCAATTCCGCAGTGAGTTCCTCGATCACCGAGGAAGTCGAAAAGCTGGTCTGGGCGATCCGGTGGGGCGCGGACACAGTCATGGACTTGTCCACCGGCAAGCACATTCACGAGACGCGCGAGTGGATCGTCCGCAACTCACCGGTGCCGATCGGCACCGTGCCGATCTACCAGGCGCTGGAGAAAGTCGGCGGCCGCGCCGAGGAGTTGAGCTGGGAACTGTTCCGCGACACGCTGATCGAGCAGGCCGAACAGGGCGTGGACTATTTCACGATCCACGCCGGCGTGCGGTTGCCGTTCGTGCCGTTGACGGCGCGTCGTGTCACCGGCATCGTCTCGCGCGGCGGCTCGATCATGGCGAAGTGGTGCCTCGCGCATCACCGGGAGAGTTTCCTCTACACCCATTTCGAAGAAATCTGCGAGATCATGGCCGCCTATGACGTGGCCTTCTCGCTGGGCGACGGCCTCAGGCCCGGCAGCATTGCGGACGCCAACGACGCGGCGCAGTTCGCCGAGCTCGAGACGCTCGGCGAGTTGACTCGCACGGCCTGGGCGCACGATGTGCAGGTGATGATCGAGGGCCCCGGGCACGTGCCGATGCAACTCATTCGAGAGAACATGGACAAGGAGCTTGCTGCCTGTTCGGAGGCGCCGTTCTACACGCTCGGGCCGCTGACCACGGACATCGCTCCCGGCTATGATCACATTACTTCGGCGATCGGTGCGGCGCAGATCGGCTGGTATGGCACCGCGATGCTGTGCTACGTGACGCCCAAGGAGCACCTCGGGCTTCCTGATCGCAAGGACGTGCGCGAGGGCATGATCGCCTACCGGATCGCGGCGCACGCATCGGACCTCGCCAAGGGCCACCCTGGCGCCCAGCTGCGCGATAATGCACTGTCGCGGGCTCGCTTCGAGTTCCGCTGGGAGGACCAGTTCAACCTCGGGCTGGATCCGGAGCGCGCGCGCGAGTTCCACGACCAGACACTGCCCAAGGAGGCCCACAAGCTTGCCCACTTCTGCTCAATGTGTGGACCGCAGTTCTGCTCAATGAAAATAACGCAGGAAGTCAGGGAGTACGCCGAGGCCATGGGCCTGGCAGCAACGGGGGAGGCCATACGTCACGGTATGGAAGAAAAGGCACTCGAGTTTCGTCGCGGCGCCTCGCGCATTTACCGTCCCGGGTGACCGCGCGGGTGAGCAGTTAGGGATGCCACTGATCGACACCCTGACCATCGCATTGAGTGCCACTGCCCTGGTATTCATCGGGGTGGTGGCATGGCGCCGCTGGGCGATGCCGCGCGACAACGGTGGGGCCGTGCCCATGGCGATGTCCGCCAACGACTCCAGGCTGGCGCGACGCGGCGTCGCGCAGGTCGCCGGCGGCAACGAACACCCGCTTGCAGTGATAGCCAACCAGCCAACACTCATGCACCTCGCGGACCGGGTGGCCGATGCCGTGCTGCTGCACAGCGAGGAGATCTACTATGCCAACCCGGCTGCCGAGGCGCTGCTCGGCGGCGGTGAGCCTCTGGCAGGCCGTCGGCTGGCCGACCTGGTCGAGCAGCAGCAGCACGAGGCGCTCTCGGCATGGCTGGCCGCGCGCCGCGCCGGGCGACAATCGGCGGTGCAGCTGCGACTGCGGGACTCCACGGACCTGATGCTCGAGTGCGAACTGGCCGGTTTCCCGTTGCCCGGCGGCGGCAAGGTACTTGGCACTGTGCTGCGTCCCACGCGCGACGAGCTGTTGCGATCAGCGCGCCAGCAGGGCACGCGGCTGGCCGAGGCGACGCTCGAATCCATCACCGATGGCGTGGTGACCACCGATCGCCACGGCCGTATCGACTATCTCAATCCGGCGGCCGAGGTGCTGCTCGGGATGCCCCGTGAGGGGGCCCAGGGCCGCCAGCTTGCTGAGCTGGTGACGCTGGTGGACGAAAGCGACCGCCGCGCCCTCGGCGACCCGGTCGCGCGCTGCCTGGAGGAAGGTCGCCCGGTGGACCTCGGGCGCCGCG
>CAZOSZ010000225.1:0-4029 GCA_964582505.1 uncultured Ectothiorhodospiraceae bacterium
ATGCAGCTCGCCGCGCTGCGGCTGGCCGCCTGTGAGTGCCCCGGCCCTGAGCGGCGCGGCCAGCGTGCTGGCCATTCCGGCGGCAAGCGGCAACAGCTCGAAGGGGTCGGCCAGGTTGACGCCGCGCGAATTGCGCCGCGCGGCGCCGAACATCGCACTGGGATCCGGGATACGCGGATGCGGCACGCTCTGCAATCCGTCGACCACGGCCACCGGGTCGGCGACGATGTCCTCGAGCGGTGCGGACTCGTCCACGATGCGATTGACGAAGGAGGTATTGGAACCGTTCTCGAGCAGTCTGCGCACCAGGTAGGGCAGCAGGTCTTCGTGCTGGCCGACCGGTGCATAAACGCGGCACGGCAGGTCAAATCCCCGGCTGTCGATGACTTCGGCGTACAACTCCTCGCCCATGCCGTGCAGTCGCTGGAACTCGAACTGGCGGTTGTCGCCGGCGAAATGAATGACACTGGCCACGGTGTGGGCGTTGTGGGTCGCGAACTGCGGGTAGATCCTGCCGCGCGCGGCGAGCAGTTCACGGGCGCAGGCGAGGTAGGACACGTCGCTGTTGACCTTACGGGTGAATACCGGGTACCCGGGAAAGCCGCTCTCCTGGGCGCGCTTGATCTCGGCGTCCCAGTAGGCGCCCTTGACCAGCCGCACCGGGATGCAGCGGCCGGCCTGCGCGGCCAGCGCCACCACCCAGCGGCAGGTGTCCAAGCCGCGCTTCAGATAGGCCTGCACCGCCAGTCCGAATCCATCCCAGCCGGCCAGCGCCTGGTCGCGGAACACCCGTTCGAACAGCTCCAGCGAGATCTGCAGGCGGTCGGCCTCCTCGGCGTCCACCGTCAGCCCGACGCCGGCGCCGCGCGCCGCGACGGCCAGTTCGAGGACCCGCGGCGTGAGCTCCTCGAGCACCCGCTCGCGCTGTGCGAACTCGTAGCGCGGAAACAGCGCGGACAGCTTCACGGAAATGCTGTCGGCAGACAGGATCGACTCCGGACGGCGGCCCGCGGCGGCAATCGCGCGGATGCCGCCGTGGTAGGCCTCCAGGTAGCGGCGGCTGTCGGCCGCCGTCAGTGCTGCCTCGCCGAGCATGTCGAAGGAAAAGCGGTAGGCGGCGCCCTCGCCGGAGGCGGCACGCTTGAGCGCGTCGCCGATGGTCCGCCCCATGACGAACTGGTGGCCCATGATGCGCATCGCCTGGCGCATCGCGCCGCGCACCACCGGCTCGCCGAGTCGCGACATCAGGCGCTGCAGGAACCTTGCCGGCTGTTCGACGTCCTCGCTGGCCGGCCGGATGATCCGCCCGGTGAGCATCAGCCCCCAGGTGGAGGCATTGACGAACATCGAGTCACTGCTGCCCAGGTGGCTGCGCCAGTCGGCCAGCGACAGCTTGTCGGCGATCAGCCGGTCGGCGGTCGCCGCGTCCGGCACGCGCAGCAAGGCCTCGGCCAGGCACATCAACACCACGCCCTCCTGGCTGGACAGGTCGTACTGCTGCAGGAAAGCGTCCAGGCCGCTGACCCGCGCGCGGTCGCGGCGCACCGCTTCGACCAGCCGGATGGCCGTGGCACGGACCTTTGCGACGGCCTCGGCGTCCACCCGGGCCAGGTCGGCAAGCTCGCGCACCAATGGCGTCTCGTCAGCCAGATAGCGGCGGTTGACGGCTTCGGCCACCGCCGAGACCGGGCTCCGGCCTGCAGGGAAGATGAAGTCCGCGCCCGGTGCGGCTTGCGGGTCCGCGGCGCGCTGAATGGCGTCCAAGTTCAGTCTCCTCGCAGTCTCATTCGAGCTGCTGCAGCGCCCGTTCCACGGCGCTGAGCATCGCCTCCGCGCCGACCGGCGCGCCGGTGGCCTGGCGCATCCACAGATCCGGGCTGATGTTGCCGATCATCGACATGCGTTCCACTTCCGCCGCCACCTGGCCGCTCTTGCGGATGCGTTCCTCGATCTGGTGGGCGATCAGCCGGCCGATCGGGTAATCGGGCAGGTACAGGAAGGAGTGGATCATGTGCGAGTAGATGCCCAGCAGCACCACGTCGCGCACGCCGATGACCGGCGCGAAATAGCGGTTCCAGATTTCGCGCGAGATCGCCAGCGTGGCCTCGCGAAGTTCCGCCGGACTCGCTTGCGGATTGTCATACATCCAGTGCCAGACCGCCATGTCCACCAGCGCCACGCCGGCGATCTCGCAGGCCCCCCAGAAATCCCCAAGGGTCTGCAGTGCCTCCGCGGACGGATCCGGCTGGGCGAGGCCCAGCAGTTCCAGATCGCGCGCCTGGAAGACGAAGGCGATTGCCTCGGTGAACGCGGTGTTGGGCACGCCCTGCAGCAAAGCGTGGTCGATGTCGTTGAGCGACAGGGTTTGCTCGACGTTGTGGCCGAGCTCGTGGATGGCGATGTTGTAGCCCTTGTAATTCATCCCGGTGGATTCCACCCGGGTCCTCAGATGCGCCTTCTCGGAACGCATCGCCGCACCCCAGGCGTGACCCGAGCCGCGCGCCGGTTCCACCACGATGTTGTCTGCCAAATACTGCGCACGCTCGCGGCTGAAGCCGAGCTTGACGAGGATGTTCGGCAGATCCGCCTCGAAGGCCGCGGCATCCGGGTAGCGCTCGGCGACGATCGCATCGAGCTCAGCTTCCGAGTAAGGTCCGCGCGGGCGAAAACCGCTGTACCAGATGTCGAAGGGCTCGAGCGGCCGGCCGAGCCGCTGCTCGATGAGCCGCGCGACTTGCGGCATCAGCGGCGAGGCCAGCAACTGCTTGAGCATGGCCTCGACGCGCAGCTCGGGCAGCTCGCGGTCCTCTTCGAAGCGCCTTGCGATCAAAGTCGGCGCGGTCGGTGAGTAAGGATCGGCCTTGCTGGCCGCGCGCCAGGTGTTCTGCAGCACCCGATAGCGCTCGTCGGGCTCGCGCGCCGCGTCAGGCGGCCGGGTCGTGCCGGCGGCGGCACCCTGGGCCGTGCTCCAGGCCAGCTCATTGCTGTAGGGATTCCAGTCGACCGCCGGGCTGTTGATCACCACTGCCGGGATGGTCTGCTCGACGATGTGCTGCATCACCTCCTGGATCATCCGCTGGCGCGCCAGCGCGAGCGGCGCATCCTCGAGTGCATAACTGGCGCGGATCTCGTCGCGCAGGTTCCAGTGCGACAGCAGGCGCAGACCTGGCGGAAAGATCCGCTCGCCTTGTTCGTTGAGCAGCTGGTGCATCCAGATGTTGTACTCCGCGATGTATTGGTCGGCTTCCGCGCCGGCCTGCGAGATCGCCTGGTTGACTTCGGCCGGCAGGCGCCGGCCGAAGCCCTGCGCCAGGCGCGCTTCGGCCCACTGTCGCCGGCTCCAGTGCTCGCCCTCGCCGAGCCGCTGTTCCAGCGTGGTGAGCGGGAAATTCAGCAGCGCGACGAAGGCCAGGTTGTTGCGGAACATGTCGTCGATGACGTGCGCGCCGGGATCGAAGCCTGCGAACAGCAGATCGAAGGGCAGGATCGGCCCGAGCTCCAGGTCGGCGTGGCGCCGGAATTCCTGCACCAGCTTGTTCATGTGGCCGCCGAGCCGCTCCAGCAGATACTCGTAGCGCCCGAACATCGCGTCCAGCGTCGCCGCGTCGCCGGCGAAATGCGTGCGCGCGAACTCCTCCAGCGCCGCCGCGTCGCCGTCTTCATCGCGCCAGAAGCCGGCCACCTGGCGCAGTCCCTGCTTGACCCTTGCGCGTTGTGCCTCGCCGTGCAGGCCCACCAGCGCGGCCTCGATCCCGGGCAAGGTCTCGGCCAGCCATGCGGGCGCAGCGTCCGCCTCCGCAGCGGCCGGGGCGGCCGGCAGCGCCAGCCCAAGGCATACCAGCAGTGCAGCAATCCTGTGAGTCATTCCAAGGCCTCCACACCTGTGTCGATGCTGTCGCAGTGGACCGGGCACGACGCACCCGGCCGGATATTCATTCAGGACCGCCCGCCTGGCCCTTCACGAAGCGGATGATCCTCCGCCGGTCGCGCTTGTCCGGCCGGCCGGCCGGCGGACGGCTGCCCGCCAGG
>CAZOSZ010000226.1:0-3978 GCA_964582505.1 uncultured Ectothiorhodospiraceae bacterium
TAGGAGCGGCTTCAGCCGCGACCGATCAATCGTAGGAGCGGCTTCAGCCGCGACCGATCAATCGTAGGAGCGGCTTCAGCCGCGACCCGGCAACAGCCCCCACCGGTCAGCGCGCCGCGAACCCGGATGTGATCGGATAGCGCCAATCGCGGCCGAAGGCGCGGCGGCTGATGCGGATTCCGGGCGGCGCCTGGCGGCGCTTGTACTCATTGCGTTTCACCATGCCGAGGATCCGGCCCACCGTGGCGCGCTCGAAGCCGCGCTCGACGATCTGGTCGACCGAGCAGTCCTCCTCGATGAACGCCTCGAGGATGGCGTCGAGCACGTCGTAGGGCGGCAGGGTATCGGTATCGAGCTGGCCCGGCCTGAGCTCCGCCGAGGGCGGTCGCTCGAGCACGCGGCGCGGGATCACCGGCGAGCGCGCATTGCGATATTCGGCCAGCCGGTAGACCAGCGTCTTGCTGCAGTCCTTGAGCGGCGCGAAGCCGCCGGCCATGTCGCCGTACAAGGTGGCATAGCCGACCGCCATCTCGCTCTTGTTGCCGGTGGTCAGGAGCATCACGCCGAACTTGTTGGACAGTGCCATCAGGATCATGCCGCGGCAGCGGGCCTGGATGTTCTCCTCGGTGACATCTTCGGGCAGACCGCGGAACACCTCGGCGAGCGCCTGGCGCGCACCGTCGAAGATCGGCTCGATGGAAATCACGTCGTAGTGCACGCCGAGGTTGCGGGCCTGCAGCTCGGCGTCCTCGCGGCTGATCTGCGAGGTGTAGCGCGAGGGCATCATCACCGCGCGCACCCGCGCCGGGCCGAGCGCGTCGACGGCGATCGCCAGCGTCAGCGCCGAGTCCACGCCGCCCGAGAGCCCCAGCACCACGCCGGGAAACTTGTGCTTGTTGACGTAATCGGCCACGCCCAGCACCAGCGCGCGGTACACACCGTCCACCAGCTCCGGCGCCGGCGCGACCTGTCCGGGCACGATCCGGCCGCCGGGCTGGACCTCGACCAGCTCGAGCGCCTCGGCGAAGAACGGCGCACGAAAGACGATCGCGCCGTCGCCGTGGATCGCCATCGTGCCGCCGTCGAACACCAGCTCGTCCTGGCCGCCGACCATGTTCAGGTAGAGGATCGGCAGGCCGGTCTCGGCATTGCGCGCCTTCAGCACGTCCTCGCGGCGCGCCAGCTTGCCGGTGTCGTAAGGCGAGCCGTTGATCGACAGCAGCAGATCGGCGCCGGCCGCGGCGGTGCGTTGCGCGATTTGTGTGGTCCAGATGTCCTCGCAGATCGTCAGGCCGAGCCGGGTGCCCTTCATCTCCACCACGCAGGGGTCGGTGCCCGGCAGGAAGTAGCGCTTTTCGTCGAACACGCCGTAGTTCGGCAGGTTCTGCTTGCGGTAGCTCACCGGCGCGGCGTCGGGGCGCAGCAGGATGGCGCTGTTGTAGATCGCCTCGCCCTGGTACTCGGGGTAGCCGACCAGCACCGACATGGAATCGAGGCTGCCGGCCAGCCGTTCCAGCGCCTGGCGCACGTCGCGCGCGAAGCCGCGATGGAACAGCAGGTCCTCGGGCGGGTAGCCGCACAGCGCCAGCTCGGGAAACATCACCAGGTCGGCGCGCAGCTCATCGCGTGCGCGACGGCACAATCCCAGCATCTGCGTGACGTTCGCCTCGACGTCTCCGACGACCGGGTTGTTCTGCGCAATGGCGATGCGGAGGGTCATCGGAAAAACTGGGATCCGAGACGAATTGTCCTGCAAATGCGTCTCTGACCCCGATGATCAGCCGAGACGCTCGAGGACAGCGGCGCCGAGCTCGGCCGGCGAGCGCACGGTGATCACGCCGGCGGCGTCCAGCGCGCGGAACTTTTCGTCGGCGGTGCCCTTGCCGCCGGAGACGATCGCGCCGGCATGTCCCATGCGCTTGCCGGGCGGCGCGGTGACGCCCGCGATGTAGGCGACCACCGGCTTGGACATGTGTTGCTTGATGTAGGCAGCCGCCGCCTCCTCGTCGCTGCCGCCGATCTCGCCGACCATCAGCACGCCTTCGGTCTGGTCGTCCTGCTCGAACAGCTCGAGGCAGTCGATGAAGCTCATGCCGCGCACCGGGTCGCCGCCGATGCCGATGCAGGTCGACTGGCCGAGGCCGTTGCGGGTGGTCTGGAAGACCGCCTCGTAGGTCAGCGTGCCGGAGCGCGACACGATGCCCACCTGGCCGGCCTTGTGGATGAAACCGGGCATGATGCCGATCTTCGCCTCCCCCGGCGTGATGATGCCGGGACAGTTCGGCCCGATCAGCCGGCAGTCATAGTCGGCCAGCGCCGCCTTGACCTTCACCATGTCGAGCACCGGGATACCCTCGGTGATGCACACCACCAGCCGGATGCCGGCGTCGGCCGCCTCGAGGATCGCGTCGGCGGCATACGGCGCCGGCACGTAGATCATGCTGACGTTGGCATCGGTCGCGGCGACCGCGTCGTGCACCGTGTCGAACACCGGCAGGCCGAGATGCGTGTCGCCGCCGCGCCCCGGGGTCACGCCGCCGACGATCGGCGTGCCGTACTCGATGCACTGCTCGGAATGGAAGGTTCCCTGGCGGCCGGTGAAGCCCTGGCAGATGACCCTGCTGTTGCGGTCTACGAGGATGCTCATGAACGTGTCCTGTTGCTCTGGCTGTGGGAGCGGCTTCAGCCGCGATTCCCTGGTCGCGGCTGAAGCCGCTCCTACGAAGCCGCTCCTACGGCTGCGACCGCTTTTTTGGCGGCGTCCGTCAGATCCTCGGCGGCGATGATCGCCAGGCCGCTGCTCGCCAGCAGTTCACGGCCGCGCTCGACGTTGGTGCCCTCCAGGCGCACCACCACCGGCACGCCGACGCCGACCTCCTTGACCGCGTGGATGATGCCCTCGGCGATCAAATCGCAGCGCACGATGCCGCCGAAGATATTGACCAGGATGGCCTTCACGTTCGCGTTCGAGAGGATCAGCTTGAAGGCCTCCGAGACCCGTTCGGCCGTCGCGCCGCCGCCGACGTCGAGGAAGTTGGCCGGCTCGCCGCCGTGCAGCTTGATCAGGTCCATGGTGGCCATCGCCAGCCCGGCGCCGTTGACCATGCAGGCGATCTGGCCATCCAGCGAGACGTAGCTGAGGCCGTGCGCTGAGGCGCGGTTTTCCATCTCGTCTTCCTGCGAGGGATCACGCCACTCCATCAGCCGCGACTGGCGGAACAGCCCGTTGGACTCGATGCCGATCTTGGCATCCAGCGCGTGCAGGTTGCCCTCGCCATTGACGATCAGCGGGTTGACCTCGAGCAGCGAGCAGTCGCGCTCGATGAACAGCCGGTAGAGGTTTTGCAGCAGCTTGGTGAACTGGCCGACCTGGATGCCCGACAAGCCCAGTCCGAAAGCCAGCTTGCGCGCCTGGTAGGCCTGCAGGCCGGCGGCCGGGTGCACGGCCACGGTGAGGATCTTCTCCGGGGTCTTGGCCGCGACCGCCTCGATGTCCATGCCGCCGGCCGCCGAGGCCATCACCACCACGCGCTCCCGGCCGCGGTCCACCAGCAGGCTCAGATACAGCTCGCGCTCGATCGAGGATCCGGCCTCGACGTAGACGATGTTGATCGGCAGGCCCTCCGGCCCGGTCTGGTGCGTGGTGAGCCGTTGGCCGAGCATTTTCGCCGCCGCCTCGCGCACCTGCTCCGGAGTGTCGGCGAGCTTCACGCCGCCCGCCTTGCCGCGCCCGCCGGCATGCACCTGGGCCTTCACCACCCAGCTGCCACCGCCGATCTCCTCGGCCGCCCGGGCCGCGTCCTCGGCGCTGCGCGCGGGAATGCCGCGGGACACCGGGATGCCGTACTCCGCGAACAGTTGCTTGGACTGGTACTCGTGCAGGTTCATTCCGCAGTCGCTCCCGGTCGGGCCGAAAGGCGGGTATTCTGGCGCATCGCCGTCCCGCAGGCAAAACGCCAGGCGACCGTACCAACCGGC
>CAZOSZ010000227.1:0-3959 GCA_964582505.1 uncultured Ectothiorhodospiraceae bacterium
AGCCGCTCCTACAGCCGCTCCTGCAGAGAAGGTCATGCGGCTTCAGCCCGTGACGTAGCGTTCGAGTTCCTCGATCATTGCCTGCTGGTCCGCGATCACCGTCTTGACCAGGTCGCCGATGGAGACCAGCCCGATCACGCGGCCCTCCTCGACAATCGGCAGGTGCCGGAAGCGCTTCTCGGTCATCAGCGCAAGCCCCTGCTCGGCGGTCAGCCGGGGCGAGCCGGTGATCACCTCGCGGGTCATGATCTCCGCCACGCGGGTCTCCACCGAGCGGCGACCTTGCAGCAGGACCTTGCGCGCATAGTCGCGCTCGGACACCACCCCGACCAGCCGTTCGCCCTCCATCACCAGCAGGGCCCCGATGCCGAGGCGAGCCATCTGGGTGATCGCCTCGAACACGGACTCGCCCGGAGAGATCGACCAGACTTCCTGACCGGGCTTGTTCCTGAGGATCGTTCTGATCGTATGCATGGCTCCTCCAGCACGGCCCCCCGGCAACGGTACCGCATCACGGGGGACAGGCAAAGAGTCTGGCACAGTCTTGAAAAACCGCCGCGCCATGGTAAAACATCGGCCAGCCAGGCGCCGTTTCCCTACGCGTGGGAACTCCCGGCGCCGGCAGTCCGGACGTCATTCGGATGATCAAGACAGACAAACTGCACAAGACCTTCGGCAGCCTGGTGGCCGTGGACGAAATCACCTTCAGCGTCGGGGCCGGCGAGGTGCTCGGCTTTCTCGGCCCGAACGGCGCCGGCAAGTCCACCACCATGAAGATGATCGCCGGCTTCCTCTCGCCGAGCGGCGGCCGGGCCTGGGTCTGCGGCCACGACGTCGAGGACGAGCCGCTGGCGGCCAAGCGCTGCCTCGGTTACCTGCCGGAGGGCGCACCGGGTTACGGCGAGATGACGCCGGCGAACTTCCTGCGATTCGTCGCCGACATCCGCGGCCTGGCGGGCGAACATCGGCAGCGGCGAATGGACGAGGTCATCGAGCGGCTGCAGCTCGGCAGCGTCATCGAGCAGCCGATCGAGACCTTGTCAAAGGGTTACAGGCGGCGGGTCGGGCTGGCCCAGGCGATCCTGCACGATCCCGAAGTCCTGATCCTCGACGAGCCGACCGACGGCCTCGACCCCAATCAGAAGCACGAAGTGCGCGGCCTGATCCGCGACATGGCGCCGGGCAAGACCATCGTCATCTCGACGCACATCCTCGAGGAAGTCCATGCCGTCTGCAGCCGCGCGATCATCATCGCGCGCGGCCGCATCGTCGCGGACGACACGCCGACCGCACTCGCCGCGCGCTCACCGCGCAACGACCTCGACGAAGTGTTCCGCGAGATCACCCTGGCGGGAGCCGCCCGATGACCCACCGCAACATCGCCATCGTGATGCGCCGCGAGCTGGCCGGCTACTTCGCCACGCCGGTGGCCTACGTGTTCATCGTCATCTTCCTGGTGCTCGCCGGCGCGTTCACCTTCTACCTGGGCGGCTTCTACGAGCGCGGCCAGGCCGACCTGCTGCCGTTCTTCAACTTCCATCCGTGGCTGTACCTGTTCCTGGTGCCGGCGCTGTCCATGCGCCTGTGGGCCGAGGAGCGCAAGAGCGGCAGCATCGAGCTGCTGATGACGCTGCCCATCCGGCGCAGCGAGGCGGTGCTTGGCAAGTTCATCGCCGCCTGGCTGTTCACCGCGGTCGCGCTCGCTTTGACCTTCCCGGTCTGGCTGACGGTCAACTACCTGGGCTCGCCGGACAACGGCGCGATTCTCACCGGATATCTCGGCAGCCTGCTGATGGCGGGCGGCTTTCTCGCCATCGGCGCATGCATCTCGGCCACCACCCGCAACCAGGTGATCGCCTTCATCGTGACCGTGGTGGTCTGCTTCGGCTTCCTGTTGTCGGGCTTCCCGCTGGTGCTCGACGTGTTCTCCGGCTGGGCGCCGCGATTCCTGGTGGACGCGATCGCCTCGCTGAGCTTCCTGACGCACTTCGAGGCGCTTTCCAAGGGCGTGATCGAGCTGCGCGACCTGGTCTATTTCCTGCTGGTGATCGGCGCCTGGCTCACCGCCAATGCCATCGTGCTCGACATGAAGAAGGCCGACTGATGAGCACGCGCCGCAAACAATCGCTGGGGGGTGCCGCGCTGGCAGCGCTCGCCGCGCTGTTCATCGCGCTGGTGATGCTCTCCGACGCGCTTCTCAAGGGCCTGCGCCTGGATCTCACCGAGCACCGCCTGTACACGATCTCCGCCGGCACGCGCAGCATCCTTGCCGGTCTCGAGGAACCGGTGAACCTGCATTTCTTCTTCTCGCGGCGCGCCACCGAAGGTATCCCCTACCTGCGCAGCTACGGCCAGCGCGTGCACGAACTGCTGGAGGAGTTCAGCGCCCAGGCCGGGCCGAAGCTGCGACTGCAGGTCGTCGACCCGTTGCCGTTTTCCGAGGACGAGGACCGGGCCACCAGCTTCGGGCTCGAGGCGGTCTCGCCCGGCGCGCTCGGCGATCCGATCTACCTCGGGCTGGCCGGCACCAACGCCACCGACGGCCTCGAGCTGATCCCGTTCTTCCAGCCCGAACGCGAGGCGCTGCTGGAGTACGATCTCGCGCGGCTGGTCTGGGCGCTGGCCAATCCAGAGCGTCCGGTCGTCGGGCTTCTGACCACGCTGCCGATGACGCGCGGCTTCGACCCGCAAACCGGCGGGATGCGCGAGTCCTGGACCGTGGTAGCACAGCTCGAGCAACTCTTCGAGCTGCGCAACCTCGGCATTGCCTCCGAGTGGATCGATGAGGACATCGACCTGTTGCTGCTGGTGCATCCGAAAGACCTCGGCGAAGCCACGCTCTATGCCATCGATCAGTTCGTGATGCGTGGCGGCAAGCTGGCGGCCTTCGTCGATCCGCAGGCCGAGACCCAGGCGCAGGACCCCATGATGGGCGCGTCGGCGGATGCGTTCGAATCGCGCGCCTCCGACCTCAACCGGTTGTTCGAGGCCTGGGGATTCCGTGCCGACACCTCGACGGTGCTGCTCGATGCCAGCAATGCCCTGATGGTCAACCTCGGAGGCGGGCCGCCGGTGCGTCACCTGGCCATGCTCGGCATCGGGCCGGAGGGCATAGCGGCGGACGACGTCGTCACCGCACAGCTCGACCGCGTCAACGTGGCCACCGCGGGTCATCTCGAGCCGCTGGAGGATTCCGCAATTCGCTTCACGCCGCTGCTCGAGAGCAGTGCCGACTCGATGCCGGTCTCGGCGAGCCGGGTCCGGTTCCTGCCCGACCCGGCCATGCTGATGGACGATTTCGTCCCCTCGGGGGAACGGCGCGCAATCGCCGCGCGCATCGACGGCGCACTGGCGAGCGCATTCCCGGACGGCCCGCCCGAAGGCATCGAGCCACCGGGCGAGCATCGCGCCCGCTCCGCCGGCGAGGCCAGCCTGATCGTGGTGGCCGATACCGACCTGCTCGCGGACCGGATGTGGGTGCAGGTGCGCAGCCTGCTGGGCCAGCGACTGGTGCAGGCCTTCGCCGACAACGGCGCGCTCGTCAACAACGCGCTCGACCATCTTTCCGGCAGCCAGGAGCTGATCAGCGTGCGCAGTCGCGGCAGCTTCAGCCGGCCCTTCGAACGCGTCGACGCACTCAGGCGCGACGCCGAGGCGAGCCTGCGGGCCCAGGAGCAGCGGCTGCAGCTCGAGCTCGACGAGACCGAGCGCAAGCTGATGGATCTCGAGCTGGCGCGCCAGGACGGCGACCGGCTGCTGCTGACGCCCGAGCAGCAGGCGGAGCTGGCGCGATTCCAGGAAGAGAAGCTGCGCATCCGCCGCGCGCTCAGGGATGTGCGGCGTGACCTGGACGCGAGCATCGAGCGCCTCGGCGCGACGCTCAAGATCATCAACATCCTCGCGGTCCCGGCGCTCGTGGCGCTGGCCGCCGTGGGCGCCGCGCTGTGGCGCGGCCGGCG
>CAZOSZ010000228.1:0-1349 GCA_964582505.1 uncultured Ectothiorhodospiraceae bacterium
GCCCTGCCGCTGCCCGCCGTCGAGGGCGTGGTGCGCATTCCCGCCGCGGAGCTGCCGCGCTACCTCGGCGACCAGCCCATGCCGTTCAATTACGGCGACGACGAGTATCTGTTCGATCACATCGGCGCGCTGGTCGGCGGCGAGGCCGCGCCGCCGCCCGAAACCGGCGCCGTGCCCGCCATCCTGGTGCGCCTCGGTGAACGTCCCACCGCGCTGTTGACCGACGAGATGCTCGGCGCCCGCGAGATCGTCGTTAAACCGCTGGGCCCGCAGCTCGCCGGCCTGCGGGGCATTGCAGGCGCCACCATCCTCGGCGACGGCCGGATCGTGCTGATCCTCGACATCGCCGCGCTGATCCGCGCCCGCGCCCGCCAGCCCGAGGCGCCGCCGCCGGCGCTGGTCAGGCGCAAGGACGACGAGCGCACCTTCGTCATGGTGGTGGACGATTCGATCACCGTGCGGCGCGTCACCGAGCGCCTGCTGGAGCGCAACGGCATGCGGGTGATGACCGCCAAAGACGGCGTCGACGCGGTCTCGCTGCTGCAGGACCACATCCCCGACGTGATCCTGCTCGACATCGAGATGCCGCGCATGGACGGCTATGAGGTCGCCCAGCACATCCGCAACGACCCGCGCCTGTACCGCATCCCGATCGTGATGATCACCTCGCGGGTCGGCGACAAGCACCGCAACCGCGCCGTCGAGATCGGCGTCGATCACTACCTCGGCAAGCCCTACCAGGAGAGCGATCTGTTGACCGCCATCAGCAGCCTGGTCGGGCGCGAAACCGGAGTCAGGCACCACGATGGCTGAAGACCAGGACCTGCTGCACAGCCTGCTCGTCCCGCTGGTCGGCCGCCGGCTGATCGTGCCGCGTGCCTGCGTCGCCGAGGTCATCGGTCTGGGCCGCTTCAGCCTGCGGGAAGAGGCCCCCGAGTGGCTGCTGGGCGACGTCGCCTGGTCGGACCGCGTGGTGCCGCTGGTGTCCTTCGAGGCCGCCTGCGGCGATCCGGTGCCGGAAATCGGCGGCCGCAGCCGCGCGGTGATCCTGCGAAGCCTCACCGGCAGGCTGGGCCGCGGCGGCATGGCGATGATCTGCCAGGGCCTGCCGCAACTGCTGCGGGTCGGCGCCGACGTGATCAAGCTGGACCCCGATGCGCCGGACTTCGGCGATGCGCCGGTGGTCTGCCGCGTGAAAGTGCTCAACGAGACGCCCGTGGTGCCCGACCTCGAGCGGCTGGAACGCGAGATCGCGGACCTGCTCGAGGGCGAGACCGCGGTGGACTTGAGCCAGGGATAAGCTCGCCCCAACCGTAGGAGCGGCTTCAGCCGCGACCTTCAGCCGCGAC
>CAZOSZ010000228.1:1449-3943 GCA_964582505.1 uncultured Ectothiorhodospiraceae bacterium
TTCAGCCGCGACAAGCATCGCGGCTGAAGCCGCTCCTACGGCTGGAATTTGTTCCCCGGCCAACCCCTTCCTATACTCGGGGCGTCCGGTTTGCCATGTGGCGGAGGTCGACATGCCGCGTCAAGACGCCCAGCCGTTCCCCACCCGCCCGAGTAATGCGCAGGCTGCCCGCGGGGTGCTGGCCGTACCGAGCGGGCCGGCCACCCGCCTGGAACGCACCCTGCTCACCACCCTGCACCGGCTGACCGGTGCGCCGCCCGTCAGGCTGCAGCTCTGGGACGGCTTCACCGCCGGCCCCGAGGGCGCCCGCTTCGCGATCGAGGTGCTCGACCGCGGTGCGCTGTACCTGCTGCTGCGCAGCCCGAACATCAATTTCGGCGAGCTCTACAGCGCCGGCCGGATCAGGGTGCACGGCGATCTCAGCGACATGCTGGTGCACATCTACCGGCACATGGGGCGCGTCCGCCATGGCTGGCCCGCCTGGCTGTCGGCACTGTGGCGCGACACCTACCGGCGTGGCGCCGACCTGCACGGCGCCCGCGACAACATCCATCGTCACTACGACCTCGGCAACGACTTCTACCGCCAGTGGCTCGACACGGCCGCGATGCAGTACACCTGCGCCTACTTCGAGACCCCGGAGATCAGCCTGGAGCAGGCGCAGCTCGCCAAGCTCGAGCATGTCTGCCGCAAGCTGCGGCTGCGCCCCGGCCAAATGGTGATCGAGGCCGGCTGCGGCTGGGGCGGCCTGGCGCGCTACATGGCGCGCTGCCATGGCGTGCAGGTGCGTGCCTACAATATCTCCCGTGAGCAGCTCACCTGGGCCCGCGAGCAGGCCGCCCGCGAGGGCCTGGAAGACCGCGTCGAATACGTCGAGGACGACTACCGCAATATCAGCGGCCGCTGTGATGCCTTCGTCTCGGTGGGCATGCTGGAACACGTCGGCCCGGCCAACTACGGCGCGCTGGCCGGCGTCATCGGGCGCACCCTGAAGCCCGACGGCATCGGCCTGATCCACAGCATCGGCCGCAACCGGCCGGGACCGGTCAATGCCTGGATCGAGAAGCGCATCTTCCCGGGCGGCTACGTGCCCTCGATCGGTGAGCTGATGAAGCTGTTCGAGGACGGCGGCCTGTCGGTGCTGGACGTGGAAAACCTGCGGCTGCACTACGCCCAGACCCTGAAACACTGGCAGCAGCGTTATCTCGCGGTGCGCGAACAGGTGCGCACCGACTACGACGACAGCTTCGCCCGCGCGTGGGAGCTGTACCTGGCCGGCTCGCGGGCGGCGTTCATCGCCGGCACCATGCAGCTCTTCCAGGTGGTGTTCGCGCCCGCCGAAAGCAACCGGCTGCCGCAGAGTCGCCGCGATCTCTACCAGGCCCCGGCGACCCCGGCGGACGACCGCCTTGCGTGACGTCCAGCTCATCGTGGTCGGCGGCGGGCCGGCCGGCGCCACCGTGGGCGGCGCCCTGCGGGCCCGCGGCTGGCAGGTGCTGCTGATCGACAAGGCCGAGTTTCCGCGCGACAAGACCTGTGCCGGCTGGGTGACGCCGGCGGTGCTCGATGCGCTCGGGATCGATCCCGGCGAATACGCCCGCGAGCGCGTGCTGCAGCCGATCCACGGCTTTCGCATCGGCCTGATGGGCCAGCCGCCGCGCGACAACCACCACGGCGAGGCACCGGTGAGCTACGGCATCCGCCGCTGCGAGTTCGATCATTACCTGCTGCAGCGCTCCGGCGTCGAGCGGGTGCTCGGCGAGCAGGTGCGCGAGCTGGTCCGCGAGGACGGCCGCTGGATCGTCAACGGCCGCTACCGCGCGCCCTGGCTGGTCGGCGCCGGCGGTCATTTCTGCCCGGTCGCCGGGCATCTCGGCGAGGGCCCGGGCAGCCACGAGCTGGCGGTCACGGCCAAGGAACTGGAGTTCGCGATGAGCCCGGAGCAGCAGCAGCACTGCGTGGCGCGCGGCGACACGCCGGAGATCTGGTTCTGCCGCGACCTCAAGGGCTACGGCTGGATCTTCCGCAAGCGCGAGTATTTGAACATCGGCCTGGGGCGTGAGGACAACCTGCACCTCGGCGAGCACCTGGCGGCGTTCGTCGCCGAAATGCAGGCCGAAGGCCGGATCCCCGCGGAGCTGCCGACGCGCTACAAGGGCCATGCCTACCTGCTGTACGGCCACGCACGCCGGCCGATGAGCGGCCCGGGTTGCCTGTTGGTCGGCGACGCGGCCGGACTGGCTTATACCCGGAGCGGCGAGGGCATCCGCCCGGCGGTGGAATCGGCGCTGATCGCCGCGCGGCTGCTCGCGCAGCACGCCGACGCGCCGGAGCAGGTCACTGCCGCCTACGACAAGGAAGTTCGCGCCCGCTTCGGCCGCCGCGGCGACCACCCGGAGCGCCCCCTGCCGGACTGGCTGAAGTCACTCCTGGCACCGGCCCTGATGCGCAGCCGCTGGTTCACCCGGCGGGTCGTCACCGAGCGCTGGTTCCT
>CAZOSZ010000229.1:0-3928 GCA_964582505.1 uncultured Ectothiorhodospiraceae bacterium
GGGTGGCGCTGTAGGAGGGGCTTCAGCCCCGACCAGCTCGCGGCTGAAGCCGCTCCTACGGGGTATCACCAGGCCCGGCCATGTCGCGGCTGAAGCCGCTCCTACGGTAGGCAGTGCAGAATTTCGATGTGTATAATTTCGCGATTGCCCTGGCGGGACCGGGGGACGCTCGATTTTCCCGCTCTGTCGGCGCTTTGCCCCAGCAATCTTTCCAGGAGAGAACTCGGGATGAGTGATGGCGTGAATCTTGGCCGACGTCGGTTCCTCGGCGCGGCCACGGGGGTCACCACGGCCGTCGGCGCAGCGTTTGTCGCGGTGCCATTTCTGGCCTCCTGGAAGCCGAGCGCACGCGCCCAGGCCCTTGGCGCGCCGGTCGAGGTCGACATCAGCAAGCTCGAGGAGGGCGCCATGCTCCGCGTTGAATGGCGCGGCAGGCCGATCTGGGTGCTGAGGCGCAATCAGGACATGCTCGCCAAGATCGAGTCGGCCGACGGCATGGTTCGCGACCCCGACTCCGGCGAGCCGCAGCAGCCGGACTACGCGACCAACAAGTACCGCTCCATCAAGCCGGGCGTGCTGGTGGTGGTCGGCAGCTGCACCCACCTCGGATGTTCGCCGATGCCGCGCTTCGAAGCGGGCGACCCCGACCTGGGCGGGGCCGACTGGCCGGGCGGCTTCTTCTGTGCCTGCCACGGCTCCAAGTTCGACCTCGCCGGGCGGGTCTGGCGTGGCGTGCCGGCACCGCTGAACCTGGTTGTTCCGCCGCATTCCTACCTGAGCGAATCGACCCTCCTGGTCGGCGTGGACATGGGGGCTGCCTGATGAGTGCTGCCACGGACAAGACCGGCCCGGCCGTCGGCAAGCAGAGCGGCGGCCTGTACGACTGGTTCCGCAAGCGGTTCCCGTGGGACCAGATGATGGAGGACCACGTCACCGGTTACTACGCGCCGAAGAGCTTCAACTGGTGGTACGTGTTCGGCTCGCTGGCGCTGTTCGCGCTGATCATCCAGATCGTCACCGGCATCTGGCTGACGATGAGCTACAAGCCCTCGGCCACGGAAGCCTTCGCCTCGGTCGAATACATCATGCGCGACGTGGAATGGGGCTGGCTGCTCCGTTACATGCATTCCACCGGCGCATCGCTGTTCTTCGTGGTCGTGTACGTGCACATGTTCCGTGGACTTCTCTACGGCTCCTACCGCAGGCCGCGCGAGCTGATCTGGATCTTCGGCATGCTGATCTACCTGTGCATGTCGGCCGAGGCCTTTTTCGGCTACCTGTTGCCCTGGGGCCAGATGTCCTACTGGGGGGCCCAGGTGATCGTCTCGCTGTTCGGCGCCGTGCCCTGGATCGGCGAGCCGCTGGTCGAGTGGATCCGCGGCGACTACTTCATCTCCGACGTGACGCTCAACCGCTTTTTCGCGCTGCACGTGATTGCCCTGCCCCTGGTGCTGCTTGGCCTGGTGGTGGCGCACATCCTGGCGCTGCACGAAGTTGGCTCGAACAATCCGGACGGCGTCGAGATCAAGGAGCACAAGGGACCCGACGGCAGGCCGCTCGACGGCGTCCCGTTCCATCCCTACCACACCATGAAGGACGTCCCCGCCTGGGTGGTGTTCTCGGCGGTGTTCGCGGCGATCGTGTTCTTCGCGCCGGAGATGGGCGGATATTTCCTCGAGCACGCCAATTTCGAGCCGGCCGACCCGCTGAAGACCCCCGACCACATCGCGCCGGTCTGGTACTTCACGCCGTTCTACGCGATCCTGCGCGCCGTGCCTGACAAGCTCGGCGGCGTGTTGGCGATGGGCGCGGCAATGTTCGTGCTGTTTTTGCTGCCGTGGCTCGATCGCAGCCCGGTGAAGTCGATCCGCTACAAGGGGCCTCTGTTCAAGATCGCGCTGGCGCTGTTCGCGATCAGCTTCGTGATGCTCGGCTGGCTCGGCATGCAGCCGGCCACCGGCGGCTACACGATCCTGGCGCGGGTATTTGCGGTCATCTACTTCGCGTTCTTCGTGCTGATGCCGATCTACTCGAAGATCGACAAGACCAAGCCGGTGCCGGAACGGGTGACTTACCATGGCTAGGCGGGCGCCGATCCTGGGTCTCGGGCTGATGCTGCTGGCGGCCTCGGGTTTCGCGGCGGCGGCAGACCCCGCGGTGCCGTTGCAGTCCTCGGGCGTGGCCGTCAGCGACCAGGCGTCCCTGCAACGCGGCGCCAAGTACTACGTCAACTACTGCCTGGGCTGCCATTCGCTGCAGTACGTCCGCTACAACACGCTCGCCGCGGGCCTCGGCCTGGACGTGGAGCAGGTTGCCGAGTCCCTGCAGTTCACGGGCGAGCGGCCGCACGACCTGATGAAGATCGCCATGCCCCGCAGGCAGGCCGAGGGCTGGTTCGGGCTGGCGCCGCCGGACCTGTCGCTGATCGCGCGGGCTCGCGGCAATGACTGGGTCTACACCTTCCTGAAGTCCTTCTATGCGGACCCCACGCGCGGCACGGGCGCCAACAACATGGTGCTGGAGGGCGCAGCGATGCCGCACGTGCTGTGGGAGCTGCAAGGCGTGCAGCAGGCCTTGTTCCACGAAGAAATCGGGCGTGACGGCGTCGCTCGCAGCGTGTTCGATCGCTTCGAACTGCTGCGGCCGGGGTCCCTGACGCCCGCCGAGTTCGACCAGGCGGCGCGCGACATCACCGCCTTCCTGTCGTGGGCGGCAGAGCCGATGCAGCTTGAACGGCAGCGGCTCGGCATCAAGGTGCTGCTGTTCCTGCTGGTACTGTTTGTGTTCTCCTGGCTGTACTACAAGGAAGTCTGGAAGGACGTGAAGTGACATTCCGGCGTCCCGCGCCCATCGCAGGCGAGGCAACATGACTCTGTTTTCGAATCCGACCTGTCCCCACAGCCACCGTGTGCGCATCGTGCTTGCCGAGAAAGGCATCAGCCTCGATGTGGTGGACGTCGAAACGGCCAGTCTCCCCGAGGATCTGCTTGACCTTAATCCATACAACAGCGTTCCGACGCTGGTGGATCGGGACCTCGTGCTGTACGACTCCCGGGTGATCGCCGAGTACCTCGACGAGCGCTTCCCGCATCCGCCGCTGATGCCGGTCGACCCGGTCAGCAGGGCACGCTTCAGGCTTGCGCTGTATCATATCGAGCGCGACTGGTATTCGCTCGTCGACGACCTCGAGCGTGGCGACAAGCGCACCGCCAACCGGGCGCGCAAGAACCTGCGGGAGAGCCTGTTGTCGAGCGCGGAGCTGTTCGGCGTCAAGCCGTTCTTCATGAGTGAGGAGTTCTCGCTGGTGGACTGCAGCATCGCGCCGATCCTGTGGCGCCTGCCCCGCTGGGAAGTCGACCTTCCACCGAATCACGGCCGGGCGATCATCAAGTACGCCGAGACGGTGTTCGGGCGCCCATCCTTCAGGGTCAGCCTCACCGAACTCGAGCAAGAGATGCGCCCCTGACCGGCCAGGGCCCGTCCCGCCGTCCGCGCCGTCCCTACCTGCTCAGGGCGATGGTCGAGTGGATCTCGGACAACGGCGAGACACCGCACATCGTCGTCGACGCGGCCTGCGAGGGTGTGCAAGTGCCGGCGCAGTACGTGCGCGACGGCAAGGTCGTGCTGAACATCGGCGCTTCCGCGACCCAGAGCCTGAACCTTGGCAACGAGGCCGTGGAGTTCAGCGCCCGGTTCGGCGGCGTGCCGTTCCCGGTTCGGATCCCGGTGCGGGCGGTGCTCGGCGTGTACGCGCGCGAGTCGGGCGAGGGCATGATCTTCACTGACTCGGAAGGCGACCCGCCTCCGGGCAACGACGGCGGCCAGGGCGGCGATTCCGGGCCGAAGAAAGGGCCGCCCAGGCTCAGCGTGGTGCGCTGACCGCGAGGATGGAAATGCCGCCCGAAATGCTCCCGGAAATGCTGCCGGA
>CAZOSZ010000230.1:0-3928 GCA_964582505.1 uncultured Ectothiorhodospiraceae bacterium
CGGCTGGCTGGCGTGGCCGCTGCGGCCGATCACGCGCACCCGCTCCATCAGCACGCCCTTGTGGCGGTTCACCGGCTTCAGGCTGGTCGGTTCGCCGACCAGCACCCGCGCGCCCAGCGGCCGGCCCTCTGCCAGCAGCGCCCGGGCACCGCCCATGCCGCTTTCCTCGTCTGCAGTGCCGAGCACCACCAGCGGCCGCTTGAGCCTGTCCAGCTCGAGCCTTGCAACGGCCTGGGCCACCACCGCGAGGAAGGATTTCATGTCGGCGCTGCCCAGGCCGTAGAGCCGGCCGTCGCGCAGCTCGCCGCCGAAGGGGTCGAGCTGCCAGCGCGCCGCATCACAGGGCACGGTGTCGGTGTGGCCGGCCAGCACCAGGCCGTCGTCGCCCGCACCGATCCGCGCCACCAGGTTGTGCTTGCCGGGCATGCCGGGAACCGGCCTGAGCTCGACCTCGAAGCCGAGCGGCTCCAGCCAGTTGCCGAGCAGCGCGCACACCTCACCGTTGCCCTGGTCAAATTCGGGGCGCAGGCTGCTGACCGACGGCGTGGCGACCAGCTGCCGGATCATCTGTTCCAGCGGGGGAAGGGCTGCGGACATCGGCTTCATGATCCGGCTGTGCCGGGGCGGGTGCAAGCGGCCGCTATGCAAGGCAGACTGTCGCGCATGGCAGCACGCAGGGTGCGATTTGCGGTCAACCGGCGCAGCGGGCGGATGTCCGCGGCCCGGCAGGTGGACTCTCCCAACCACGACGACCGGCCGGCGGGCGCGGCGCCCGAGCTGATCTTGATCCACAGCATCAGCCTGCCGCCGGGCGAATTCGGCGGGCCGTGGATCGACCGGCTGTTCACCAACCGGCTGGATCCGGCGGCGCATCCGTACTTCGCCGGAATCGCCGGACTCGAGGTGTCCGCGCACCTGCTGGTGCGGCGCGACGGCGAGCTGGTGCAGTACGTGCCGTTCGACCGCCGCGCCTGGCATGCCGGAGAGTCCTGCTGGCGCGGCCGCAGCCGTTGCAACGACTTCTCCATCGGCATCGAGCTCGAGGGCACCGACTGCGGCGACTTCACCGCAGCGCAGTACCGGCGGCTGGCGGCCGTGATCCGCGCCTTGTGCCGTGCCTATCCGACACTCTCGCCCGGACGGCTGGCGACCCACAGCGAGATCGCGCCGGGCCGCAAGACCGACCCGGGCCCGGGCTTCGACCGCGCCCGGCTGGAGAGGCTGCTGGCGCCACGCCGCTATACTCGGGGACCGGGGGCGCACAGATGAACCTGATTGCACTGTTTCTCGGCCTGGCGCTGGAGCGGCTGCTGGCCACTCGCCTGCACCTGCGCGAGCTGCGCTGGCTCGACGACTGGTTCGAACGCGGCGCGAGTTGGATCCGCGCGGCGCCGGCGCCGGCCGACACGGGGATCGCGCTGTTGGTCATGCTGCTGCCGGTGGTGCCGGTCGCCTGGTTCGCCTGGGCCTTCCGCGACCTGTTGTTCGGCCTCGCGTACCTGGCGTTTGCGGCTGTGGTGCTGTTTTTCAGTCTCGGCCCGCAGGACCTGCTGGCGCAGCTCAGGGACTGGCTCGATGCCCGCGAGCGCGGCGACCCGGAGACGGCCGAGGCGATCGCGAGCGCGATCCGCGAGACCGACCGGCGCCCGCCGCCGCAACCGACGGTGCGCGCGCTGGAGAGCGCGATCTTCGTGCAGGCCAACCATCGCATCTTCGCCGTGCTGTTCTGGTTCATGCTGCTCGGCCCGGCCGGCGCCTGGGTCTATCGTGTCGCCGACCTTTTCCGCCGCCACATGCGCGCCACCGGCACGGGTGGTCGCGCGACGCATCTCGTCGAGACGCTGTTCGGCGTGGCGGCCTGGGTGCCGGCGCGGCTCCTGGCGCTGTCCTACGCAGTCGCCGGCAGTTTCGACGACGCCTTCGAGGACTGGCGCGCTTACTACCAGCGCACCTCGGCGGGGTTTTTTCGCGTCAGCGAGAACATCCTCGCCGCGGCGGGGGTCGGCGCGATCCGCCGCAGCTGCCCCGAGGGCGACACCCTCGCGGCGGTCACCGCCGCAAACACGCTGCTGCGCCGCGCCCTGGTGATCTGGATCACGGTGATCGCCGCGCTCACCCTGGTCGGCTGGGCGACATGAGGTGCCTGGCGCTGGCGCTGGCGATGCTGTGCATCGCCGCGAGCGCCATGGCGGAGCCGACGCGGCGCATCGTGACGCTCTCGCCGCACCTGGCCGAGCTGGTCTATGCGGCCGGTGCGGGCGAGAAGCTGGTGGGCACCGTCGAGTGGAGCGACTACCCGGACGCCGCCGCAGCGCTGCCGCGCGTCGGTGATGCCTTCCGGGTCGACTTCGAGGTGCTGGCAGCCCTGCGGCCCGACCTGGTGCTGGCCTGGCAGGGGGGCAATCCGGACCACATGCTGGAGCAGCTCGAGCAACTCGGCTACCGGGTCATCGGGCTGGCGCCGGAACGGCTGGACGACATTGGTGCGCACCTGGTCGAGATCGGGCGGCTGGCCGGCACGACCGATGTGGCGCGCGTGGCGGCAGCCGACTATGCGGCGGAGCTCGAAGCGCTGCGGCGCGCCCACGCCGGCAAATCCGGCGTGCGGGTCTTCTGGCAGGTGTCGTGGCGACCGCTGTACACGGTTGGCGGCCGGCAGCTGGTCAGCGAGGTGATCGCGCTGTGCGGCGGACGCAACGTGTTCGCCGAGCTCGGCGAGCTGGCGCCAGCGGTCAGCATGGAGGCGGTGATCGCGCGCGACCCCGAACTCATCCTGACCTCCAGCGTGCAACGCGCCGAGCTCGACGAGTGGCGCCGCTGGCCGGCGATCTCGGCCGTCGGCTCCGGGCACCTTTACGCGGTGGACGGCGACCTGGTGGTGCGCGCCACGCCGCGAATCCTCGAGGGCACGCGCCAGGTCTGCGCCGCGCTGGACGCGGCGCGCGCGCCGTAGGAGCGGCTTGTAGGAGCGGCTTCAGCCGCGATGCCGGGATGTTGGATCGGGGCTAAAGCCCCTCCTACAAGCCCCTCCTACAAGCCCCTCCTACAGCCGGTTCAGGCCTTTCTGCCAGAGCACTTCGCTGCCGTGGGCCTGCCGGGCGAGCACCCGCGCCAGCACGAACAGCAGGTCCGACAGCCTGTTCAGGTAGCGGGCCGACTCGGGATTGACGGCGTCGCGCTTGGCCAGCGTCCAGACGCGACGCTCGGCACGGCGGGTCACGGTGCGCGCCAGGTGGCACGCGGCCGCCGCCTGGCCGCCGCCGGGCAGGATGAAATCTTTCAGCGGCGGCAGTCCGGCATTGAAGGTGTCGAGTTCGCGCTCGAGGCGCTCGACATAGCCGGAGGTGATCGCCGTGAAGCCCGGCAGGCACAGTTCGCCACCGAGGTCGAACAGGTCGTGCTGCACGCGGGTCAGGCAGGCAGCGACCTCCTCGGGCAGACCCCCGGCGGCCAGCACCAGGCCGACCGCGCTGTTGGCCTCGTCCACCGTGCCGAAGGCCTCGACCCTCAAGTCGTCCTTGGGCACGCGTGTGCCGTCGCCGAGGCCGGTGCTGCCGTCGTCGCCGGTGCGCGTGTAGATGCGGCTCAGTCGGTGTCCCATGGGCGATCCCGTCGCGTTCAGAAACTGTAGGCCAGGCTGGCGTAAAGGCCGCGGCCGGCGGAGTTGTAGCCTTCCACCAGTTCGTAGTCCTCATCGAGCAGGTTCTCGATTCGCGCCCGCAAAGTCCAGCCCCGCGCCAGCTGGAGGCGCGCGTTCAGGTTGGCCAGCAGGTAGCCGGCGAGCCGCGCATCGCCGACGTCACGGCGCTCCCCGGAAGCGAGCAGCTGCAGCCCCAGTTCGTGCTCGCCGAAGCGCCGCAACAGGCTGAAAGTGGCGCTGCGCCCGGCGCGCCGCACCAGTCGCTCGCCGCTCTGCGCATCCTCGGGC
>CAZOSZ010000231.1:0-3912 GCA_964582505.1 uncultured Ectothiorhodospiraceae bacterium
CGCCGGAGGCTTCCTTGTCGTAGATCACCAGCCGGACCTTGACGCGCAACGGCGCATGGTAGGTCAGGCCGCGGACCTGGCACTCCTTGACGTCGAAGGGCGGGTCGCCGAGCCGGTAACTGACGTACTCGAGCGCCGCGTTGCCCGAATAGCTGACGATCGGGAACACGCTCTTGAAGGCCGCATGCAGCCCGATCTCGTCGCGCTGTCCCTCCGGGATGTCCGTCTGGAGGAACCTGCGGTAGGAGTCCAGCTGGATGGACAGCAGATAGGGCACCCCGAGGATGCTCGGCCGCTTGCCGAAGTCCTTGCGGATACGCTTCTTCTCGGTAAAGGAATACGCCATCGGGCTCACCTTCGAGTTCGGTTCAGTGACTGCTGCGACCCGGCCGGTCGGGTCCAGTGCCCGGGCCATTGGGCCCGGGGAAAACCGGCAGAAACGGCAACAGGCCGGTGGCCCCTGCCACCAGCCTGTCCGTCGGCACAGGCATCAAGCCGTGCGTGCAGATCTACTTGACCTCGACGCTGGCACCGGCCTCTTCGAGCTGCTTCTTGATGCCCGCGGCCTCGTCCTTGGAGATGCCTTCCTTGACCGTCGCGGGCACGCCCTCCACCAAGTCCTTGGCCTCCTTCAGGCCCAGCCCGGTTATCGTCCGGATCGCCTTGATGACGCCGACCTTGTTGGCGCCGAAGCTGGTCATGACCACGTCGAACTCGGTCTTTTCCTCGACCGCGGCAGCCTCGGCGGCGGGGCCGGCGGCCGCGACCGCGACCGGGGCGGCAGCGGAAACGCCCCACTTCTCCTCGAGCTCGGACACCAGCTGGGTGACCTCGAGCACGCTCATGTTGCTCAGAACTTCGATGATCTCTTCACGTGAAACAGCCATTGTTCCTACTCCGGTAGAACGGTATTACCCGATGTGTCTGATGAAGGCCTGCCTCAGGCCGCCTCGAGCTGGTCGCGCCGCGCGGCGAGCAGGCGGGCGAGCTGCGCCGCCGGCTCGTTGAGGGTGCGGACCAGCTTCGACGCGGGTGCGTTCAGGACGCCGAGCAGCATTGCCCGGGCCTGGTCCAGCGTCGGCAGGTCGGCGAGCCGGTCGAGATCGGCGGCAGGGTAGAGCTGCCCGCCGATGGCCACGATCCGGGTCACCAGCTTGTCGTTTGCTTTTGCGAAGGCCTTGACAACCCGCGCGGCAGCACCGGGGTCCTCCGTGGAGAACGCCAGCACCAACGGGCCCTTGAGCGCGTCCTTCATGCATTCGAAGTCCGTGCCCTGGAGCGCCAGCCGCGCCAGTGTGTTCTTGACTACCCGCAGGTAGACGCCCGACTCGCGGGCCTCCCTGCGCAAAGTGGTCATCTGGCCCACGGTCAGGCCCCGGTACTCAGCCGCAATGGCCGAGTGCGCGGATGCCGCGACCGAATTCACTTCGGCGACAAGTGCCTTCTTGTCTTCTAGCCTCAGTGCCATGTTCAACTCCTGGCCGAAAGTCCTTCCTCGAGAAAGCGCTTAGCTGTGCCTTCCACTCTGACGGTGACCTTCACCAGGTATTCCTGACTCGGGTAACACCGTCTGCGCAGGCCTTGCATTAAGGCCCGGGGATGAGCCCCGGTGCCGCCTGCGGTCTCTGACGACGGCCGGCTCGCGCCGGCTTCCCTAGAAACTCAATGACGCCTGGTCCACCGCAATACCCGGACCCATGGTCGAGGACACGGTGACCTTCTTCACGTAGATGCCCTTGGAGGTCGACGGCTTGGCCTTCTGCAGGTCGGCCAGCAGCGCGCCGAGGTTCTCCTTCAGGGCATCGGTCTCGAAATTCGCCTTGCCGATCGCGCAGTGGATGATGCCCGCCTTGTCGGTCCGGTAACGAACCTGGCCCGCCTTGGCATTGGTCACTGCGGTCGCGACGTCCGCGGTCACGGTGCCCACCTTGGGGTTGGGCATCAGGCCGCGCGGACCGAGGATCTGGCCGAGCTGGCCCACCACCCGCATCGCGTCCGGCGAGGCGATCACCACGTCGAACTCCAAAAAGCCGTCCTTGACCTTCTGCGCCAGGTCCTCGAAGCCGACGATGTCGGCGCCCGCTGCCGTGGCTTTCTCGGCGTTCGCGCCTTGCGCGAACACCGCCACGCGCACCGACCTGCCGGTGCCGTGCGGCAGCACGGTCGAGCCGCGCACCACCTGGTCCGACTTGCGCGGGTCCACGCCCAGGTTCACGGCCACCTCGATCGACTCGGGGAATTTCGCGGTGGCAAGCTCGCGCACCAGGTTCAGGGCTTCGTCGATCGGGTAGTAGCGGCCCGGCTGGAGCTTCTCGGCCATGGCCTTCCTGCGCTTGCTGATGTGCGCCATGGTCAGAGTCCCTCCACGTTGAGACCCATGCTGCGGGCGCTGCCCGCGATGGTCTTGACGGCCGCCTCGAGATCGGCGGCATTGAGGTCCGGCATCTTGATCTTCGCAATCTCCTCGAGCTGCTGCCGGGTGACCGTGCCGACCTTCTTCTGGTTCGGCTCGCCGCTGCCCTTGGGCACGCCCACTGCCTTCTTCAAGAGCACCGCCGCGGGCGGCGTCTTGGTGACGAAGGTGAAGCTGCGATCACTGTAGACCGTGATCACCACGGGCGTCGGCAGGCCCTGCTCGATACCCTGGGTGTGCGCATTGAAGGCCTTGCAGAACTCCATGATGTTCACGCCGTGCTGGCCCAGCGCCGGGCCGACCGGCGGACTCGGGTTCGCCTGGCCTGCCGGAATCTGCAGCTTGATGTATCCGGTGACTTTCTTTGCCATGACTGTTTACCTGTATGTGGGTCCTGACGCCTTGCGGCTCCCCTGTCGCATCCCTGCCATGCGCCCCGCCCGGGGCCCGCGACCCGCTCCCCGGGCGCGTTCTGCTCAGGCTTTCTCGACCTGGCTGAAATCCAGCTCCACCGGCGTGGCGCGGCCGAGAATCTGCACTGCCACGCGCAGCTTGCTCTTGTCGTAGTTGACCTCTTCGACCACGCCGTTGAAGTCGTTGAACGGGCCGTCAGTCACGCGCACCACCTCGCCCGGCTCGAACAGCACCTTCGGCCGCGGCTTCTCGGCGCCCTCCTGCACCCGCTGCAGGATCGCCTGGGCCTCGCGGTCGGAGATCGGCGCCGGACGGTCGCTCGAGCCGCCGATGAAGCCCAGCACCTTCGGCACTTCCTTCACCAGGTGCCAGGTTTCGTCGTCGAGTTCCATCTGCACCAGCACGTAGCCCGGAAAGAACTTGCGCTCACTCTTGCGCTTCTGGCCCTCGCGCATTTCCACGACTTCCTCGGTCGGGACGAGGATCTGGCCGAACTTGTGCTCCAGCCCGTAACGCTTGATACGCTCGATGAGCGACTCCTTCACCTTGTGCTCGAAGTTCGAGTAGGCGTGAACCACGTACCAGCGCAGCGCCACGGCGTCAGCCTCCCTGCCCGGTGAGCAGCTTGGTCGCCCACATCAGGAACATGTCGAGCAGCCAGAAGAAGATGCCCATCAGGACCACGAAGAAAATGATCACCAGCGTGGTCTGCATGGTTTCCTGCCGGGTCGGCCAGACCACCTTGCGCAACTCGATCCTCGATCCCTGGACGAAGCGCCAGAGATCGCGGCCCGCCGAGGTCGTCATGAATACGCCGATCGCCACGGCCAGCGAGAACAGCACGCCGGCGATGCGGATCACCGCCGGCGAGTCCTCGTAGATGTAATAACCGGCCACGCCGCCCACCAGCAAGCCGATGGCGAGGATGACCTTCAGCTTGTCCAGCGGGCTGCTGCCGGTATCAGTTTCCGTCTTTGCGTTCATCTGCTGCCGTTTAGACGCATCGGCGCCCTCGCGGGCGCCTGCGGGATCTGGCAGGGCAGGAGGGAATCGAACCCCCAACCTGCGGTTTTGGAGACCGCCGC
>CAZOSZ010000232.1:0-3855 GCA_964582505.1 uncultured Ectothiorhodospiraceae bacterium
TGGTGCCGCCACGGCCGTGGAACAGCGTGAGGTCGACGCCGCGCGACTCGGCGACGCCCACCAGCCGCTCCTCGGCCAGGTGCAGCGCCCAGCGCGCCGCCGCCAGGCCCGAGTCCTTGTTCGAGTCCGAGTAGCCGATCATGACCACCTGGCGTCGCCCGCGGGTCTCGAGGTGGCACTTGTAGACCCTGTCGTCGAGCAGTTCGGCGACGATTTCCGGACCACGCGCCAGGTCGTCGACGGTCTCCAGCAGCGGTGCGATGTCCAGTGGCACGACGCCGCGGGCGTCCGCCAGCCCGGCCCAGCGCGCCAGCAGCAACACCGACAGCACGTCGTCCGCGCCCTGCGCCATTGAGACGATGTAGGGCCCGATGGCGGGCTCGCCGTAAATTTGCAGGCATTCGCCTGCGGCACGGAACACCTCGAGTGTCTGCATGGCCTCCGGGTCGCCCGTGGCCGGGCACAAGGCGCCCTCGTCGAGCAGCCGCCTGAGTTGCCCGGCACGTTCCGCGCGGGGGCGCTCCAGCCACTGCGGGTCGGCCAGGCATCGGGCGATGCAACGCCGGTGCACCTCGCTGTCCTGCCGCAGGTCCAGGGTGGCGAGGTGGAAGCGGAAAGTCTCGGCGCGCCTCAGCAGGCGGCTGACCGCGAACAGCCCGGCATTCTGGCCCTTGTTATCGGCCAGGCTTCGCGCCAGCAGCCTCAGGTCATCGAGGAACGCTTCGCCATTCGGATAGCCGCCGTCGCCGCCGGCACGAGTCGCCGCCAGGCGGCGGCGGAGCAATGCGCAGTACACCCGGTACGGCATGTCGCGGTGCCGCGGCGGGACGCCCTGCAGCGGGTCGGAGACGAGCTCCCGGTAATCCTTCACCCGGGCCAGCAATTCCGGCAGGAATCCGGTACGGCCAGGCGTCTGCGACAACTCGCGTGCCACCTCGCGCAGTTCGGCGCGGTACAGCTCGAGCGCCGTCTGGCGGTGCATCGCCAGCGTTTCGCGGATCGTGTCCGGGCCGACATTCGGGTTGCCGTCCATGTCACCGCCGACCCAGCTGGCAAAGCGGAAGATCGTTCCCGCGCGCGGCGGCTCGACGCCCGGTCCCCAGACCTCGGCGATGGCCTGCTCGAGACGCTCGTAAACCGCCGGGATCACTCGGTAGATGCTCTCGGCCAGGAAAAACAGCACCTGCTCCAGTTCGTCGGTCACGGTGATCCGCGTGCTCGGGTGCTCCTCGGTCTGCCACGCCGAAGTGACCTGCGCGCGAATGTTGGCGAGCAGCGCGGAGTGTTCCTGCGGCGTCAGCGAGGTGTCCATGCGCTCGATCAGGCGGCGCGCAATCTGCTGCTGCTTGAGCAGTATGGTGCGCCGGGTCGGCTCGGTCGGATGAGCGGTGAATACCGGTTCGATGCACAGGCGGCGCAGGAAGGTCTCCGCTTCGGCGGGATCGGGCCGGCTGGCAGCCAGCAGGCGCATGGCGGCCTCGAGGCTGTCAGATCGCAGCTGGCGGGTGTCGCGCAGCCACTCGCGACGCCGACGGATACGGTGAACCTTCTCGGCGATGTTGACCACCTGGAAATAGGCCGAGAAGCCGCGGATGACTTCCGTTGCCGCCGCCGTATCGAGCGAGTCGAGCAGCGCGCGCAAATCGCCGCGCTCTCCGGTTTCGCGTTGCAGGATCGCCGAACGGCGGATCTGTTCAACCGCTTCGAACACCGCTTGGCCGCACTGCTCGGCAATGACTTCGCCGACGATCGCACCGAGCTCGCGCACGTCGTCGCGCAGCGCGGCGTCCTTTGCCTCGAAGTGGATCGGCTCGCGCGGGGTGCCGGGCACGGCCGTCAGACCAGCATCTTGCGGGCGGCGCTGACGAACTTCTCGACGTCCGGTCGCGGGTTCCAAGGTTTCGGCACATTCATACCGCGTTGCACGGCCGGCCGCGCGCCGACCGCCCCCAGCCAGCGTTGCAGGTGCTCAAGCCCGTCGACCTCGACGCCGGACCACTCGTGCGTCGCGATCCACGGCCAGGCCGCCATGTCGGCAATCGAGTACTCGCCCCCCAGATACGCATGGTCCGCCAGCCTGCGGTCGCAGACCTCGAACAAGCGGCGCACTTCGCGCCGGTATCGGCCGATCGCCCAGGGGATCTTGTCCTCGGCATAGCGGTAGAAAACGTTGGACTGGCCCTGCATCGGTCCGATCCCGCCGACCTGGAAGAACAACCACTGCAGCACGACCGAGCGTGCTTTTCGCTCTGTAGGCAGGAACTGGCCGGAAGTCTCGGCCAGCCAGACGAGGATCGCGCCTGACTCGAACACCGCGAAGTCCCCGGCCCGCCGATCGACGATCGTCGGGATCCGGCCGTTCGGATTGATCGCCAGGTACTCCGGCGACTTCTGCTCACCCGCCGCAAGGTTCAGCGCGTGCACCCGGTAGGGCAGCGCCATTTCCTCCAGCGCGATGGAGATCTTTCGCCCGTTTGGCGTCGGCGCCGTGTAGAGCTCGATCACCGCTCAGTCCCGGAAATTGATGAACTGCAGCGGCAGGCCCAGCTCGGATTTCTTCAGCAGCGCGATCGCCTCCTGCAGCTCGTCGCGCTTCTTGCCGGTCACGCGCACCTGCTCGCCCTGGACCTGCGACTGCAGCTTGAGCTTCGAGTCCTTGACCAGCCTGACGATCTTGCGGGCGTTGTCGCTGTCGATGCCGTGCCGCAGCACGACTTTCTGCCGCGCCTTGTTGAGCGCGATTTCGGGCTCTTCAGGTTTCATGCAGGCCACGTCGATGCCGCGACGTGCCAGCTTCTGGGTAAGGATGTCGAGCATCTGCTTGAGCTGGAAGTCGGCCTGGGCTTCGAGGCTGACCACGAAATCCGCCAGCTCGAACTTTGCGCCGCTGCCCTTGAAGTCAAAACGGGTCGTGACCTCGCGATTGGCCTGGTCCACGGCGTTGGCCACCTCGTGGCCGTCCAGCTCGGATACGACGTCGAAGGAAGGCATGCCGCTTCGCCTCAGCCCTCCGGGGCGAGGCGCTCCACGTGCTTTCGCGTCAGTTCGAGGAAGCGCGGCGTCGGGCCCGTGTCCTCGTAGACCGGGTCGCCAAAGTCGTCCTCGCTGGTGATACGCGTGCCGGGCTGGTAGGGCATTGCTGCCTCGAGTTCCGCCAGCGCGGCGGCCAGCAGGTCGCGCAGGATTTCCTCTTCCGGCACGTCGGGGAACATCTCTGCCAGCGCGTGCACCCGCGCGGCGTCCTCGACCGGCAGGTGAATCGCGTAGGTCTCCGCCGTCAGCTGTGGCGGACGCGTCCCTTCCCAATGCTTCAACAAGTCCCGGATCTTCACGCGCACCTCCCAATCCTCGAGAGCCGAATCATCGTGCGCCGCGGCGCCTGCCGCAAGGCGCATCGCTGCCAGGCTCCGTTTCCCCGGGCAATCCCCGTATTCGCGCACTTAAGTCCTGCGCCGTGCCGGCGGACACTGTGTCGTGGGCGGCGGCGGGCAAAGATGGGAGACCAGGGATGGCAAACCGTGACGAACTCGGGGCGCTGGTGGCAGGGAGGCCGCCGGCCCCCGCCCGGGTGGTGGCGCTGGACGTCGCCTGCAGTGAGGACGGCATGGAGCCGACTGCGGCGGCCCTGACCGAGGCCTGCGACGCACGGTGCCGTACGACGTTGCGAGTTGGCGGCATGGACGCGCTCCTCAGGCCCTTTCTGGAGTCCAGGCCGTCGGGGCGCCGCGCCAGGCATCGCTGGCGGCGACTCGGCGCCGAGACCGCCGGCAAGGTCACTGCCAGCCTGGGCGCGCTCGCCGCGCGCCTCGGGCGGGAGGGTCACCGGCTGGCGCCCGACGCACTGGCCCTGCCGGC
>CAZOSZ010000233.1:0-3841 GCA_964582505.1 uncultured Ectothiorhodospiraceae bacterium
GTCCCTGGGACGCGGGCGGCGCCTGGGCCGCGTCCGGCCGGGTCGTGCTGCGACTGCTCGAGGCGCTGCTGGCACACCCCTTCCTGGCGCTGTCGCCGCCCAAGAGCACTGGCCCGGAGGATTTCACCCTGGCGTGGCTGGAAAGCCTGCTCGCCACGGCCGGCTCGCCGCAGCCGGCTGATGTCCAGGCCACGCTTTGCGAGTTCACCGCAAGGACCGTGGCGCAGGCGCTCGGGGCCCAGCGGCCGGCGCGGCTGATCGCCTGTGGCGGCGGGGTACACAACCGCGAGCTGCTGGCGCGGCTCGAGGCACAACTGCCCGGCGTTCAGGTCGAGAGCAGCGCCGCGCACAATGTGGACCCCGACCACCTCGAGGCGGCCGCCTTTGCCTGGCTGGCGGCACGCACGCTTGCGGGCCTGCCCGGCAACCTGCCCTCGGTGACCGGGGCGCGGCGCCCGGCCGTGCTCGGTGCGGTCTGGCAGAAGGAGCCGTCCGTCGACGGAGACCCGGCGCCGTGAGCCTGCCGCCGCAGGACCCGTTCTCGGGGCCGGAGCACTACCTCAACCGCGAGCTGTCGCGGCTGGAGTTCGTCCGCCGGATCCTGGAGCTGGCCAGCGACCCGCAGGTCCCGCCGCTCGAGCAGCTCAGGTTCCTCTGCCTTTCCTGCACCACGCTCGACAAGTTCTTCGAGATCCAGGTCGGCGGCATCAAGGAGCGCATCGAGCTGGGCTCGTCCTACATCCGCCGCGACAACCTCACGCCCGGCGAGATCCTGGCGGCGATCGCCAGCGCCGCCGGGGAGATCGTCGCGGAGCAATACCGGGTATTCAATGAGTCACTTGCTCCGGCATTGGCGAACCACGGCGTGCGCTTCCTGCCACGCGGCGAGTGGAACCGCGCCCAGGCAAGCTGGGCGCGCCGTTTCTTCCGCGAGCAGGTGCAGCCAGTGCTGACGCCGATCGGCCTCGACCCGGCCCATCCGTTTCCGCGCATTCTCAACAAGTCGCTGAACTTCATCGTCGAGCTGTCCGGCACCGACTCTTTCGGCCGTGATGCGCGGCTCGCAGTGGTGCAGGCGCCGCGCTCGCTGGCGCGGATCATCCGCCTGCCGGCGGAGCTGGCCGGGACCGGTCCGGACGACTTCGTGTTCCTGTCGTCGATCATCCACGCCTTCATAGACAAGCTGTTCGCGGGGCTCGAACTGCGCGGCTGCCACCAGTTCCGCGTGACACGCAACAGTGACCTGCTGGTGGATGACGAGGAGGCCGAGGACCTGCTGCGCGCAGTCGAGGGAGAACTGGCCCTGCGGCGCTACGGAGACGAGGTCCGCCTGGAGGTCGCCACGGGCTGTCCCGAACTGCAGCTTCGGCTGTTGCTGAACCGCTTCGGCCTGGGCGCCGACGATCTTTACCTGGTCAACGGCCCGGTCAACCTGAACCGGCTGTCAGCGCTGGTCGACCTGGTCGACCGCCCGGAGCTGAAATACCCGGCCTTCACGCCCGGCCGGCCGCGCGGCCTGGTCCCGGGCGCCAGCGTGACGGCGGCGCTGCGCCGCCGCGACCTGCTGTTGCATCACCCCTACCAGGGGCTTGCGCCGGTGGTCGAGTTGTTGCGCGAGGCGGCCGCCGATACCGATGTGCTGGCGATCAAGCAGACCCTGTACCGTGTCGGCCCGGACTCACCGGTGGTCGACGCGCTGGTGGATGCGGCACGCGCCGGCAAGGAAGTCACGGTGGTGGTCGAGCTGATGGCGCGCTTCGACGAGGCCGAGAACATCACCCTCGCGCACCGGCTGCAGGCGGCAGGCGCTCACGTGGTTTATGGCGTGGTGGGTTACAAGACTCATGCCAAGATGTTGCTCGTGGTGCGCCGTGACGGTGGACGGTTGCGCCGCCTGGTCCATCTCGGCACGGGCAACTATCACCTTCAGACCGCGCGGCTGTATGCGGACTACGGACTGCTGAGTGCCAACAGCCGGCTCGGCAGCGACGTGGACGCGCTGTTCATGTCCCTGACGCGGCCGGGCCGCCGCCCCAAGCTGCGCGCGCTGGCGGCCGCGCCGCTCGAATTGCACCAGCGCATCCTCGCGCTGATCCACCGCGAGGCGGAGCATGCAGCGGCGGGGCACGGCGGGCGGATCATCGCCAAGATGAATGCACTGGTCGAGCCGGAGGTGATCGAGGCGCTGTACCGGGCCTCCTGCGCCGGCGTCGAGATCGACCTGGTGGTGCGTGGTATCTGTTGCCTTCGCCCCGGTGTGCCGGGCATCTCGGAACGCATCCGGGTGCGATCGCTGGTCGGGCGCTTCCTGGAGCACGCCCGGGTGTTTGCCTTCGGCAACGGTGGCGCGACCGAGTACTACCTCGCCAGCGCGGACTGGATGGAGCGCAACTTCTTCAACCGCGTCGAGGTGCTGTTTCCGGTGACCCGCGCCGCCCTGAAGCGCCGGCTGGCGGCGGACCTGGAACTCGAGCTTGCCGACAACACGCAGGTCTGGGCGCTACGGCCCGACGGCGGCTGGCACAGGGTGCTCGCCGACGGCGTCCCGCGGGTGGCGGCGCAGGCGGTCCGCCTCGCGCGCCTCGCGAAGCCGCTCAACGGAAACTGAGCTTCAGCTCCAGCGCCGAGAGATAGCGCGATTCCTGCTCGAGATCGGCGCGCGTCAGCGGATGCGAATCGAGCCAGCCTGCCGGGAATTCCAGGCGCAACCTGCGCCGGTTCGCGGCCAGCTGGATCGGCGGCGCGGGCCCGGCATTGCGGCTGCGATGCAGCAGTACCGCCAGCCGCAGGATGGCCAGCAGGCCGGGCATGCGCTTCGCCCAGGGTTCCTGCAGCCCGTCGAGCAGTTCCGGTCGGATCTTGCGGCGGTGGCCGCCGACCAGCACCGCCAGCCGATGCTGCTGGTCGAAAGAAAACCCCGCCAGGTCGGCATTCTCCAGCAGGTAGGCGGCATGCAGCTGGTGGTGTGCATGCGCAATGTCCAGGCCGACCTCGTGCAGTCGTGCGGCCCAGCCCAGCAGGCGGGCGCACTCCGGGTCCTCCAGGCGCCACGCGCCCTCCAGCTGCCGGAGCAAAGCCAAAGCCGTGTCCTCCACGCGGGCGGCCTGCGCGAGCTCCACGTGGAAGCGCTGCTGGAAGGCCCGCACACTGCGATCGCGGGCGTCCTCGTCGGTGAGGCGCCCGACCATGTCCCAGATCAGGCCCTCGCGCAGCGCGCCCTCGGCCGGCTGCATGCGCTCAATGCCCAGCGCATCGAACACTTCGGTCAACACCGCCAGTCCGCCCGGGTAGACCGGCGCGCGCTGCGGGCCCAGCCCCGGCAGGTCGTGCCGGCCGACGCTGCCTGCGGCCAGCAACCGTTCCCGCAGCAGCTCGAGGCCGGCGCGCGTGATCTCGCCATCGGTGGCGCCGAGCAGGCGCAGCACTCGCCCGGTGGCGCGAACCGTCCCCGAGGTGCCGACCGCCTGCTGCCAGCCTTCCCGGGCAAACGGCTCGCGCAGCGGCTCGAGCTCGCGGCGGGCCAGCAGCCGTGCCTCGCGAAAGTCCTGCTCGGTGATGACGCCGCCCGGAAAGAATTGCTCGCTGACGCTGATGCAACCCATGTAGAGGCTCTCCAGGCGCAGCGCCTCGAAGCCTTCGCCGACGATCAGCTCGGTGCTGCCGCCGCCGATATCCACCACCAGCCGTCGTCCCTCCTGGAACGGCAGGCTGTGTGCCGCTCCGAGGTACACCAGGCGCGCTTCCTCGACGCCGGAGATCACCTCGATCGGGTGACCGAGTGCGCCGCGGGCGCGGGACAGGAAGGCGTTGCGGCGCCGGGCGCGCCGCAGCGTGTTGGTCC
>CAZOSZ010000234.1:0-3810 GCA_964582505.1 uncultured Ectothiorhodospiraceae bacterium
TGCAAAGCGAGTGGATGGTGCGCGAGAAGGGTCGCAACCATCTCGCGGCACTGGCCCATGTGGCGGTCTATCTCCTGCCTTTCCTGCTGCTCACCCAGCATCCGCTGACCCTGCTGGTGATCGCCGCTTCGCATTTCGTGCTGGACCGCTGGCGGCTGGCGCGCTACGTCGTCTGGCTGAAGAACTGGCCCTGGCCGGGCCGGCTGCCGTGGGCACAGTGCAAGGAAACCGGCTACCCGCCGGACACTCCGCAGTGGATGTCCGCCTGGCTGCTGATCATCGTCGACAACACCTTGCATGTGCTGATCAACGGCGCGGCAATTACTTATATCGGCTGAGCGGCCCGGCCGTACCCGTCCCGCTATACTCACGCCATGGGTGTGGGCGGCGAACTCGTCGCCCGGCGGCTCGGCATTGGAGGGCAACGGATGAGCACCTTGGGATGGCTCCTGGTCGTGGCAATCGGCATTGCGCTTGGATTCAGCGCCGCCCGGCTCTGGCCGGGAGCGGGAACGCGCATCACCGAGCTGGAGCGCGAGCGGGACGCCGCGCGCGAGGCACTGCGGCACTATCGCCAGGATGTCAGCGAACACTTTGCGCGCACTGCGCAGCTGTTCGACAAGGTCACCGGCGACTATCGCCGCCTGTACGAACACCTCGCGACCGGATCGCGCCAGCTCACGGCGATCCCCGCCGAAGCCGCCGACACGGCGCTGGCGGAACCCGAGCGCCGTCGTCTCGCCCGTGACGCGGCAGAAGCCGGCCACCCGGCGCCGGCCACTGAATCCGCTCCGCAGGTCGAGCACCCTTCGCCGGACGACGCCGGGCCGGAGCTTGCGGACGCCGGTGCCCCGGAGGCCGGCCCGAAAATCGGCGAGAAGCTCAAAATCGTGCGCTGAAGGCTCAGCGGGCCGAGATGCGCAGCACGCGGCCGCGCCGCGTGTCGGTGAGGATGTACAGGGTGCCGTCCGGTGCGGTCTTGATGTCGCGCAAGCGCTCGCCGATTTCGCGGAACAACGGCTCCTGGCCGACCACCCGCTCGCCGTCGAGCCGGATGCGGCGGACCTCGCGTGCGACCAGCGCCGTCACCAGCAGGTCGCCCTGCCATTGCGGAAAGTGCTCGCCGCGATATTGCGTCATCCCCGAGGGCGCGATCGACGGGGTCCAGTCCACCCGCGGATCCTCCATGCCGGGCCTGGAGGTGTAGGGCGTGATTTTCGCACCCGAGTAGTCCACGCCGAACGTCGCGACCGGCCAGCCATAGTTGCGGCCGCGCTGGATCAGGTTGAGTTCGTCGCCGCCGCGCGGGCCGTGTTCGTGCGACCACAAGCGGCCGCTCGCGGAATCGAACACGAGGCCCTGCACGTTGCGATGGCCATAGCTGTAGATCTCGGGACGCGCGCCGGAGCGCCCGGTGAAGGGGTTGTCGGGCGGCACGCTGCCGTCGCGTCCGATCCGCACGATCGTGCCGGTGTGGCTGTCGAGCTTCTGGGCGTCCTCACGGAAATTAAAGCCGTCACCCAGACCTACCACCAGACTGCCGTCGTCGAGGAACACCATGCGTCCGCCGTAGTGCACCGGCGTGTTGCGCGTCGGGCTGGCGGTGAACAGCACCTCCAGGTCACGCAAGGTCATGCCGTCCAGGCGGCCGCGCACCACGCGCGTCGAGTTGGCCTGCGCGGTGCCGTGCGCGAAAGACAGGTAGATCCAGCCGTTCTCCGCGTAATCCGGGTCGATCAGCACCTCGAACAAGCCGGCCTGGCTGCGCACGTAGGCGCTCGGCACGCCGCCGACGGGATCCTCCAGCAACCGCCCGTCCTCGATCACCCGCAATCGTCCGGCGCGCTCGGTGACCAGCATCCGGCCGTCAGGCAGGAAGGCGATGGACCACGGGTGCTGCAGCCCCTCGGCCACGGTTTCGATGCGATACTCCTGGGCCAGCGCCAGGCAACTCGACGAGGCCAGCGCGATCGAGAGGGTGAACAGGCACAAGGCGCGCAACGACATGGCAGGACCCGTGGGCGAGGGCCGGTTACCCGGAAACCATAGCAGAGCCAAAGTCGTACGGAGCGCCGCCAGGCGATACTTGTGCGGCGCCGCATGGAGGAGCGCGCTGCCCGTGGCCGCCGCGTGGCTGGCCGCCGTGCTGCTCGCCGCGGGACTGGGCAGCATCGTGCAGTCGCAGTACAACCTGGCGGCGCTGCGCGACCTGGGCGTGCCGGTGCCGCCCCGCCTTGCGCTGGAGACCACGCTGGCTGACCTGGTCGGCTTCGTGCCGCGGTACGGCCCGCTGGTCGGCGCTGGTTTCCTCGTCGCGTTGCCGGTCGCCGGATGGCTCGGTCGCCGGTGGCCCGGCGGACTTGGCCTGTTGTACGGCCTGGCCGGCGCGCTGGCCGTGGCCCTGATCCCGTTGACCATGACGGCCCTGATGGGAATCTCGGGAATCGCGGCGAGCCGGTTCCCGGGCGCTGTTTTCTGGATGTCCGCGGGCGGAGCCCTCGGCGCCCTGCTGTTTGCGGCGCTGCTCCGCCGCCGGGCATGATTCGGCCTTGCAGCCTGACCGGGGCACGGCGCGACACAGGGGGGCATGACATGGGCGCAGGCTTCGTAGACGAACTGCTCGAGGATCCGCGCGCGCTGGCGCAGTACCGGGGCTGGAGCGAGCCGGTGTACCGGGACCTGCTGGCCGTGCAAGCGGGTGTCATGAGCGAGGCGGCGTTTCGCGAGCGCCACGCGTGGCAACGGGCCATTCTCTGCCTGGACCTCACCGGGTTCACCGCGAGCACCATGGAACTCGGTGAAATGCAGAGCCTTTTGCGCATCCTCGATGCGCAGAAGGTCTGTCTCCCGGTCCTCAGGGAGTGCGGTGCCGAGTCGATCCGTTGTTTCGCGGATGACGTGGTGGCGCTGTTCGCTGAGCCCGATGCCGCGCTCGACGCGGCGCTGGAGCTGCAACGGCGCATCGAGCGCTTCAATGCCTCGGAACTGGCGTCGAACAATCCTGCCGAGTGCTGCGTGGGGATCGGCTGGGGCGAGGTGTTGAAGATTGGTCCCGACCTGGCGCAGGGAGACGAGATGAACCGCGCGTCAAAGCTGGGCGAGGACATCGCCCGCGGGCGTGAGATCCTGATCACCGAACGCGCCCATGCAGTGCTCAGCGGACGGTCCGACGTAGATTTCCAGCGGCAGGCGACCGACGACCAGTTGTTTCCCTTTTATCACGTGGTGCCGGCCGTGTAGACTTTCCGGCAATCAGCACAACACGATGACTCCGGATCGCACCATGAAGAAATTCGCCCTGATAGCCGTCGCTGCCTTCTGTGCGCCACTCGCCGCAGATGCCGGGGACGTCATCCGCCTGTCCGAGCCGGTCCAGTCCACCGACGATTACGAGGTCTTCGGTGCGCCGGTCGGGGAGCTGGAGGATGCCCTGCCGCTGGCGCAGATCATCGCCGCCGGGGACCTTTACGCCGATCGCCAGGTCACAGCGACTGCCACCGTCTCCCAGGTCTGCCAGAAGAAAGGCTGCTTTCTGGTGGCCCAGGACGGCGAAGCCGTTGCGCGCGTCACGTTCGTGGATTACAGCTTCTTCGTGCCGACTGACTCCGGCGGCAAGGAAGTGACCCTCGTCGGCACCTTCAGCCGCAAGTCGATCACCGAGGCGCAGGCCCGCCATTTCGCCGAGGACGCGGGCCAGGATCCCGCCGCGATCGTCGGCCCCCGCGAGGAGTACGCGATCGTCGCCACGTCGGTGGTGATTCCCAGGTCCTGAGCCCGGCACGTAGGAGCGGCTTCAGCCGCGACGGGAAT
>CAZOSZ010000235.1:0-3799 GCA_964582505.1 uncultured Ectothiorhodospiraceae bacterium
AGCACCTCTCCCAAAAATTCTCCCTCTACCCAGCTAAAGCGCAGGTTCCGACAGAATCATGCAACCGGCACATGCCGCAGGCATCGCCAGGCCGACTTGCCGGTTTCCACCCGTTGCTGCGCCTTATCAGGCAAGAGGTGTCATTAGTCGGTGGAAACGAGCGGTGCAGGGAAAATGCTGCAGCACGATGGTTGGCGGAAGCCGCAGGTTTCCCGCGGTAGTGCTTTCCCTAGGCCACGTCGGCATGTCACACTGTGACGGGCCACAACACCAAGACCCTCGGGCATGGAGCCAGACGAGCAGTCGGCAAGCGGGAACGTTACGGGCTTGCTCCACGCCTGGAGCGACGGTGACGAGGCCGCGTTCGATCGCCTGGCGCCGCTCGTCTATAGCGAGCTGCATCGCATGGCGCTTCGATACCTGGCACGAGAGCGGGCGAACGTCTCTATGCAGCCGACTGCGCTGGTCAACGAGGTCTGCCTGCGTCTGCTCGGCTGGGACGCCGTCCGCTGGCAGAACCGCGGCCATTTCTATGGCGTGTCCGCGCAGATAATGCGCCGCGTGCTCGTGGACATCGCGCGACGGCGCGACGCCGCGCGACGCGGTGGCGCCGTTGCCGTTCACATCCCGGTCGACGAGATCGATCTACCGGCCGAGGAACCTGTCGAGGACATCGTCGCGCTGGATCGGGCGCTCGACGAGCTGGCCGAGGAGGACGCCCGCAAGGCACGGGTCGTGGAGCTAAGATACTTTGGCGGACTCTCCATGGAGGAGATCGCACAAACGCTTGGCATCTCGCTCCGCACCGTGCACAACGACTGGGCCTTCGCCCGTGCATGGCTGTACCGCGCGCTGGCCGGCGATAGGGGTCCCTGATGAGCGCGCACTGGGAACACCTGGAGCGGATCTTTGCCGATGCGCGCGCGGTGCCTGCCGATGACCAGGCGCAGTTCGTCGCGCGTGCCTGCGGCGCTGACGCCGCGCTGCGAGCGGAAGCACTGTCGCTCTTGAGCGCCGGACACGCGTCTGGCAGCTTTATGTCGAGGCCTGCGCTCCAGCGCCTTGCCGAAGAATTTGCCATCGATGGTGCCAAGCTTGAGCCCGGCCAACGACTCGGTGCCTACACGATCATGCAACGGCTGGGCGCCGGCGGTGCAGGCGAGGTTTGGCGCGCAAAGGATGAACGCCTGGGCCGAGACGTGGCGATCAAGGTACTGCTGCCGCACCTGTCGACGGACACCGACAAGTTGCGCCGCTTTGCCGAGGAGGCGCGCGCGGCGGGAACGCTGAACCATCCGAACATCCTTACCGTCCACGACGTCGGCGAGTGGGACGGCACGCCGTACCTGGTATCGGAATGCCTCGAGGGGCGGAACCTGCGCGAGCGGCTGAAAGCAGGGCCGATGCCCGTACCTGAGGCGATCGCGGTGGCGCTGGGTGTAGCCCGTGGCCTGGCCGCCGCCCACGAGCGGGGCATCGTCCATCGCGATCTGAAACCCGAGAACATTTTTCTGAAGCCGGACGGCACCGTGAAGCTCCTGGATTTCGGCCTCGCGAAGCTCAAGCTGCCGGATGGGAGTCTGTCGGCAGGCGATACCGCGACGGGGATGGTCACCGGCACGGCAGGCTACATGGCGCCCGAGCAGGCCCGGGGCGAGCCGGCTGATCCGCGATCAGACTTATTCGCCCTGGGTGTGGTGTTGTACGAAATGCTTGCCGGGCGGCATCCCTTCCAGGGGACGAGCATCTTCGAAACGCTTCACGCCATTCTCACCAAGGACGCGCCGGAACTTTCGGCCGTCGACGATCGTGTGCCGCCGCTCGTAGCGCGGATCGTCATGCGGATGCTGGAGAAGGGTCCCGAAGCGCGCTTCCAGTCGGCGCGCGATTTGGCGTGGAGTCTGTCCCAAGGCGCGGATGGCACGATGCGGGAGGCCTCCGGCGCTTCGCGTGGCAGGCCCACAAATGGAGCGGGGTGGCCCTGGGTTGCGGGCGGCCTGCTGATCTTTATTGCAGTTCTCGCCGGCGGGTGGATGCTGCGCGGGTCGGGGCCTGCGCGGGAGCCGGAGCCGCGTGCGATGCCTCTGACGCGCTTCACATGGACGTTGCCTGCGGGCACCAGTCTCGCCTCCGCACCCGCAGTTTCCCCGGACGGCCGTCAGATTGCCTTCGCGGGAAAGGATGCGGCCGGAGTGACCCGACTTTTCGTGCGCGATTTCGGTTCGCTCGATGCGAGCGTGATCGTGGGGACAGAAGGCGCCGCCCAACCCTTCTGGTCGCCGGACGGCAGTTCGATCTCTTACTTTTCCGGGGGCCGACTCATGAAGGTCGACTTGCCGAATGGCGTGCCGGGCAAGATCGCCGACGCGCCGGCGGGTCGTGGCGGCACCTGGACGACATTGGACACGATCGTGTTTGCACCGGACGTCATACTGGCAGGGCTCAGCCGCGTCTCCGCCCGGGGAGGCGAGGCCGAGCCGGCCACGCTGCTCGAGATAGCGCGAGGTGACACGTCGCACTGGTGGCCGGTCGCGCTGCCGGATGGCATCCACTTTCTCTATTTCGTGCGCTCTGTTCACGACGAACGCCGTGGAATTTACCTCGGTCGTGTCGATCGTCCGGCGGCGACCGCCGGGAAGAGACTTTTCCGTTCGGATTCCGGGGTTGTCCTCGCGACTCATCCCGGGATGGCGCACGCCGACCTGTTCTATTTCGTCGGTGGCAGGCTCGAGGTACGTCGTTTCGACCTTGCAGCACTTACGGCAGAGGACGCCCCCCGTACCGTCAGGTTTTCGCCCGGCGAGCACACTCTGTACAACCCGATGATGACGAGCATTTCGGGGGATGTACTTGCGTTGGCGGAGTCGTCGATCCCGTTCGGCAACCGTTTGGTGTCGTTCGCCCTGAGAGGGGAACCCGTGCGATTTTGGGAGGAAGCGGAGAACCAGAACTGGCCGCGCGTGTCGCCGGACGGACGCTTGCTCGCACGCACGCGTGTCGACGAAACCCGCAGCAAAGTGGATATCTGGGTGGAAGACCTCGAGCGTGGTACGAAGCATCCCGTGACACGCGCCCTGGAACCGGACCTCTTTCCCGTGTGGTCGCCGGACGGTCGCCAGCTTGCTTTCGTCACGGGCCACCCGCCGGGGAGGCGCGGCGAGCGAAAGCTCAACATCGCCGCCGCTGACGGCACCGGGCTCGTCCGCTCACTGGATTGCCCCCGCGAGTATTGCGAGCCGACCGACTGGAGCGCGGATGGTACGGCTTTGCTAGTCAACGCGATGGAGTCGGACGGAAACTTCGATGTCTGGATGGTTTCGCCAGAGGCCGGTGGCGGTGCCGAACCGCTCCTCAGCGCAGAATTCTCCGAACGCGACGCGCGCTTTTCGCCGGACGGGAGATGGGTGGCCTACGTGTCTTCGGAGGCGGGACGCCCCGAGGTTTCGGTACGTTCTGTGGCCGTTCCGCCGCGACGCATGGTGGTCTCGGGCGAGGGAGGTGCACAGCCCGTCTGGCGCCGCGACGGCCAGGTGATTTTCTACGTCGATCCCGAGGGCCACCTTACCAGCGTGCCTGTGCGCTGGGACGCGGAGGGAACGCCTGAGTTCGGGTTGCCGGACCGGCCCGACGTGCCGCGGATCGGCTTCGGCCACTGGGGGACGCAATACGACGTCTCCCCCGACGGTACGAGTATTTACATGCTGAGACGCAACGAAGATCCCGCGCCCAATGAGATTCAGGTCATCATCGGCTGGCGCGCCCTCTGAAGGGCTCTGCGGTTCCGCAAGGCATGGCAGCC
>CAZOSZ010000236.1:0-2243 GCA_964582505.1 uncultured Ectothiorhodospiraceae bacterium
CGCGCTGAAATGACTCGCAGGTGGATACTTGACTACCGTAGCCCATGGGATACACTTCGCCCAAGCGCATCCGGATGACTGTCGAATACCGAGACTGGATCAATGCGCTTGGCGACCTTGCCGGGCGCGCGAGGATTCAGGTCCGGATCGAGCGACTGGCAAATGGGAATCCCGGCAGGTGGCGCCGTATTTCGGCCAAGGTGTCTGAGCTGAAAATTGATGCTGGTCCGGGTTATCGAGTGTATTACACGGAGCAAGACTTGGATCTGATTGTGCTCCTCGTTGGTGGCGACAAGTCGACTCAGCGGCGCGACATCCAACTCGCAATCGAGTTGGCAGACGCCTTGGAGGGATACGAGCCATGAAGGCTTCCGGGCGAAAATCCGGCCATAAGGTCAAGACGCTGCCGTACGACGTGGCCAGCCAGCTTCGCACCGCGGAAGAGATGGCGGCCTATCTCGACGCATGGCTCACCGAAGCGCCGGACGACGTTCGGGGCATTGCACGGGCCCTCGGTGATATCGCCCGCGCCAAGGGGATGACCCAGGTCGCCCGCGCATCCGGCTTGAGCCGCGAGAGCCTCTACAAGGCCCTCAGCGAGGATGGCAATCCCAGCTTCGACACGGTGCTGAGGGTCGCGAAGGCATTGGGCCTCAGGCTGCACGCGGCGGCCGCGTGACCGCTCCTCTATGGCGCTCCGCCCGCCGATATCCGGCGTAGGAGCGGCTTCAGCCGCGACCGTGGCCGTCACGCAACCGACGGCAACCCCACCGACACTGCCACATTCATCGCGTCCTGCGCCAGCAGCCTGCACAGAGGGTCGTTCCGCCGCCGCCGGCCCATCCCTTGCCATATACCGAGGCACGCCCGTCGTCCGAGCCGCAGATGCCGACCGCTACGAGGCCTACTGCGCGACCCGAGACCTCCCGCCCCGCAAATCGAAGCCTCGCCCCGACCAACACCGCGCGCGGCGATCCTGGCGTACTTCGGACCCTCACGGACACCTGCCGCTATTGGACCGCGCAGAATACCGACGGCCAGTTTCGCGGAAACCAGGAGATGGCCTGCAGAGACATGGTCAGCTACGCGCGCGAGCACGGCATGACAGTGCCGCCGGTGGGGGGCAGCGGACCAAAACTGCCTGCCCCCACTCGCGAACCTGCGGTACGCCCACCTGTCCAGGTGCACGTCGACCAATGCGAGAGGTACGGGTACGGCACGATTGGGTATCGGCAGTGTCGGGCGAATGAAAAGCAGCGGCTGACGAACTTGTGCAATGAGCTCAGGGCCCAAAAAGCGACCGCCCGCGGCGCGCAGTACGACCGGGTTAGCCAGCGCGCCTCCGCCGTCTGCCGCGAAGCAGACCTGTACGAGATCGTAAACTAGGCTGGGCAAAACCTCGATCGGCACAAAGCAATCTCAGGAGCGACCCGATGGCACAGCGCACAAACTACGTGCTGATCGACTTCGAGAGCGTCCAGCCGGACGCCCTCGACGACCTGAACCATGAGCACTTCAAACTGTTCGTGTTTCTCGGCGCCAAGCAGCCCAAGCTTCCGACCAAGATCGTCACCACGATCCAGCGGCTTGGATCCCGCGCCGAGTACGTCGAAATTGCAGGCAGCGGCCCGAATGCGCTCGACTTTCATATCGCCTTCTACGTCGGTCAGCTCTCCGTCGCGGACCCGAAGGCGTATTTCCACATCGTCTCCAAGGACAAGGGCTTCGATCCATTGATCGAGCATCTGAAGGCGCGACACATTCTGTGCGGGCGGGTTACATCGATCCAGGACATCCCTCTGGTCAAGGCCGCCGGGCCGCTGTCGCGCGAGCAGAAGCTTGAGCTGATCGTGACTCAATTCAAGCAACCCAGGACGACCAGGCCCCGCACCGTAAAGACGCTGGGCAACTTCATTTCGACGCTGTTCAAGCAACAGCTTGCCGACACAGAAATCGCATTGCTTATCCAGGGCCTCAGCAAGCTGGGCTTCCTGAGTATCGACGGCACGAAGGTGTCTTACGCCCTGCCCGAGTGAGACTCCGGCCGATTGACGCGTAGGCGCAGGCCGTCTCGCGTTTCCGCGGAAACGTCAGACTCGGCTTGGAACCGCCTGACGACTACAGCGCCCGTGTCCCCCGGCACACCGGGTAGCGGTTGATCGAGCGATCCCGACGGGCTTCAGCCAGCCTGTTCGACCACCGGATAAAACGCCTCGCCCCACAAGCGATCCGAATCGATCAGC
>CAZOSZ010000236.1:2343-3775 GCA_964582505.1 uncultured Ectothiorhodospiraceae bacterium
TGACCTGGCCTAGCTGCGGTCCAGGTCAATCCGCACCACCCGAGGGTCGTGTCCGTAGCGCCGCTTCACTTCGTCAAGAAGCCGTTCCGCCTCAACACGCGCGGCGACCAGTTCCATGGTCAATCGGAACCCCTCCCTGACCTGAGTTGCGCCGTCGTCTGCCTCCGGTTCATCGACTTCCATTCCGCCTGGATCCTGCCCGCCCGGGCCAGAACCCAAGCTCCCCGACTGGTCTGCATTACTCCCGGAGGCAGTCTGCTCGTCGAAGACCGCGATGCGCTCATCGATGACCCCATCCAGCTGGTCCGGGGGAAGGGCCAGCAAGGCGGCCCTGTCCTGGAACAAGGCCCGGTGCCGCCCGGGAAGACGGTCGAGCCTGATCGCGTTGGCTTCTACTGACGCGGCCCGTGCGTCGATTCGCTCCCGGAGTCGCTCACACAGCTCATCGATGGCAGTCCGTACGCCACGGACGCTGGCCTTGCCTTTTACCGCCAGCTCGAAGTGCCCGGGGTCCAGAAATTCCGAGTGATCGATGGCCTGAAAGTCAGGACTCATTTGCTCGATGCAGGCACGGATCCTCTCCATGCCCGCGCGAATGAATGCCTCCTTGATCTCGAGCTTGCGCCGCTTGACCTGTCGCTCGAGAGACAGCCGGACCTGCCTGACTTCCTCCGCGACCTCGTCGATGGCCGCAAACAGTCGCTGGATGTCTGCCGCCTGGCTGATGGCAGATTGCTTGGCCTTCTTGAGCGTCAGTTCTGCCGCCTTGAAATGCTGTACATCCCGCGAAGCCTGGGCAAACTGGGAGTCCGTCCTGAGTTCCGTGTCGACGGCCCTGATCCTGGCGATGAGATCGCGCTTCCAGTCGTCGAAATTGGAAGTCACGACCTCGCCAGTCAACTGGATCACGAGTTCGGTCAACGTCCTTCCCCACTGTCCGGAATTGCACCGCGGCACGCAGGCATGGAGACCTGCCGCGGCCTCAGGCCGCCCGCGACGAACCGGAGCCGCCGTAGCGATGCGCCCGGTCCGAGGCCTTGCGGCCGGGGCCCATGCTAACCCGCTTCGCCGCGAATGCGCGGCCTTCTGCGCGATCTGGCTCCAGACCTCGCCCTGGTCCGAATGGCGCCGGCCTTCATCCATCATGGCGCGGGACACGGAGGCCACCTTGCGGGCCCGTCCCGAGGCGAACTGGGTGCGGGGCGCGTCGGTGAAATCGGGCGTGTCGTACGACCAGCGCCCGGCCTCGACGCAGCTCAGCCGAGGTTCGAGACCTCCTTGATGTGGAACGCGCCGTTGCCCTGCTGCAGCGCCTCGGCGAGCGTCAGGTAACTGAGCGCGCTGTCGGCGCGGCGGCGCACCGCGCCTGGCAAGCCATCGTCAAGCACAACCGCCAGGACCTGTTGACGATGAGCGTGCGGATGGACTGCGA
>CAZOSZ010000237.1:0-3720 GCA_964582505.1 uncultured Ectothiorhodospiraceae bacterium
AGGAGGACGCCCGCTTTGCGCTCGAGGAGCTTGCCCGGGATATCGGCATGACCGGCTTTTTCGCCGAGACCGTGGACACGACGGCGGTCCTCGTCGGCGCCTCGGCCGCCGACCAGGGCACCTTCGAGGGTGCGCTCGGCGGGGACGTCAGCTGCGGGCCGTCGGGTGCGGCCCGCAACTGGTTCTACGATTTCCAGCTCGGTCTCGTCGAGAACTCGCTGCTGGTAGGCGACAATCTCGCGACCGGCGGCGCGGCACAGGCGCTGTTCTCCTGCATCGATCCGGCGGCTTTCCAGCCCGGCACCGACGCCATCGGCATCAAGCGCACCAGCGGCGTGCCGTCCGGCTTCCGGAACAACGCGGCCGTGCCGCCCGCGCCCACGGAGCTGCCCGCCCCCGCGGGGCGGGTCTACGTGCGCGAGAACGGGACCCGCGCGGTGGTCTACCAGAGCCCGACCTTGCCGGACTCGGGCGACCGCAACGTCGTCCAGCCCTACCGGGACTGGGAATACACGCCGCGCATCTACTACGTGCGGAACTTCGGCGTCACGCCCGGCGACGGCGTGCCGACGCTCTGCCGCATCCGGCTCGAGAACGACGGCACCGGCGGCCGGCCGCCGGTGCACACTGAGGAGTGCATTGCGCAGGGGGTCGAAGACCTGCAGATCGAGTTCGGGCTGGACACGCTGGACGACGGCGCGGCCAACGTCTACGTACGGGATCCCGTCGCCGACGACCTGCCGCGGATCGTGTCCGTGCGGATCTACCTGCTGATGCGCACCATCAACCAGGACGTCGGCTACCGCGACGAGCGCACCTATGCGCTCAGCAACAGGCCGGCCTACTCGCCCGGCGACCGCTTCCACCGGCGCGTCTACGCCTCGACGGTGCTGGTGCGCAACGTCAACGACATCCGGCGGCTGTCCTTCTGAGCCGCGGAGGCAGAACCATGAGACGACTCACCCGAATCCATGTGCGACCGGCCCGGCGGGCCCAGCGCGGCGCTGCGCTCGTCACCGCGCTCATCTTCCTGATCATCATCACCGCGATCGCGCTCTCCTCGATGCGCTCGAGCACCCAGGAGCTGCGCATGGCCGTGAACGCGGAGGAACGGGTCTCTGCGGGGCAGCTCGCCCAGGCGCTGTCGGACGCCGTCTCGTCCAGCCCGGCGTCCACACCGGTGGTCGGCAACGTGGGCCGGCGCGTCTGCACGCCGCTCATCGGCAACAACATTCCCTGCGACGAGTACGCGCTGATGCTGCCGCCCCAGGTGACGGCGATGACGCCGGCCGACGAGCGCTTCGTCGCCGTCGAGCGTCTCGGCGCCGCGACGCGTCCTTGCCCGCGCGGCATGGGCATGAGCCTGGTGGGCTTCGGTTGCGCCGCGTTCCGCATCCATTCCCAGTACGACGGCAGCGCCCGGCGCCGCAGCCGCGCCGACGTCAACGAGGGCATCCTCGTCGCCGTGCCCACCAGCTAGCCGCCTGGAGGAACAGGACATGAACGTCAAACCGATCCGCAGCATGCTTCTTTCGGCCGCGCTGGTCGTGTGCGCCGCGGCGCCCGCGCCCGCCCCGGCCGACGACGCCGAGATTTATATCAACACCCGGGCGCTGCCGGACTCCGCGCAGCCACTGGTCATGTTCAGCCTGGACTACCGCCCGAACCTGGGCGCGTCGGTCTGCACCCAGGGCGAGTGCCAGTTTCTCATCGACGCAGGCGTGCTCGAGCCGCAGGCCAGTTACACCTTCTTCGACATGCTGCGTGCCGCGTTGAAGCTGGTCATGGAGCCGCTGTCCGGCGTGCGTGTCGGCCTGATGCTCAACCACCAGTTCAACAACAACTGCCAGGGTCCGGCGGGCGCCAGGCCTGGTTGCTCGAACGGCGGCTACATCGCGATGGGCTTCCGCGAGTTCCAGGAGGGCGACACGAACGGCGCCAAGGCGATGTTCCACTCGATCCTCGCGACCATCCCGGCGCCCGGCGACAGCCCCTCCGGCCCGAGCCACCCCTATCAGGGTCGGGAGCTGTTCTACGAGTTCTACCGCTACCTGACCGGGGCGACCGTCTACAATGGCATGAACGGCTTCACCAGCTACGACCACAACACGGGGAACAACGCCATCAACCTGGTGCCGGAGTACATCCCGCGCTGGCTCACGACCCCGTCACAGCCGGCCAACGGCTTCGGCCCGGACCCGACCATCATCGAAGGCGCGACGCTTGCCGATGCGTTGGCCGGCACGTTTACGGAAGTGGGTCGCTACATTAGCCCGCTCGCCGGCATCGGCGACTGCAGCAAGATCTACACCGTCAACTTCATGTTCCAGGTCTCACAGCAGGAAACGAATTCCAACGATGAGATCGCCAGGGACATCGGCCTGTCGAGCAACTGCCAGGGGCCGGGCTGCCAGTTCGCGAAGATGGTCGAGTACCTGAACCGCACCGATCTTTCGCCCGGCGTGGAAGGCGACCAGAAAGTCACCTCGTATTTCCTCGGCGCGCCGCCGCAGGTCTACAACAACACCTTCGCGGCCTACGCCCAGGCCGGCGGCACGGGCAGCGCGCTGCCGATCACCGAGAACCCGGAAGAGCTGGTCGACATTCTCAACGACATCTTCGCGCAGATCCTCTCGGTCAGCACGACCTTCACCTCCGCGGCCCTGCCGGTCAACACCTTCGACCGCGCCCAGGTGCTGCGCGATGTGTTCCTGGCGCTGTTCCAGCCGCAGGTGGACGAGTACCCCGCCGGCAACAGCTACTGGTGGGGCAATGTGAAGAAGCTCCGCCTGGAGGGCACTGGCACGGCCGACGACGTGATCCGGCTGGTGGACGCCGAGAGCCAGCCAGCGATCGCGGCCGACGGCAGGATCCGCCATAGCGCCCTGACCTTCTGGACCGACCCCGCGGGAGCCGACGTGCTCGACGCCGGCAGGGATCCTGACGAGTTCGCGATCGCGGGCAAGGACGGCCGCTCGGTCAACCGCGGTGGCGGCGGCCACAAGAAGCCGGGCTTCCCGCGCCGCGCGGGACACAACCCGGGGCGGGAAAACCCCATTTCGTCCGGCGTGCAGCCGGAGTCCGGCCCGAGGCGGATCTTTTATGACGCGGGGCCCGCCAGCCTGGCCGAGCTGGAGGCCACGAGCACCGTGGCGGCGGCCCTGCAGTCCGCCATCGGCGCTGCGGACGAGGCCGACGCAATGCAGGTCGTCAAGTTCATGCGCGGCCTCGACCCGATCGCGGAGGATCCCGATTTCGATCCCGACGTGGTGCCGATGCTGTGGATGTTCGGCGCGGTGATGCATTCGCGCCCACTGATCGTGAACTACGGTGCGCTCGGCGATCACACGCTGGAGAACCCGCTCATCTTCATTGCGGCAGGCGGCAACGACGGCGCGCTGCGCTACATCCTCAACACCGACGCCTCGGGCACCGACGTCGGCCAGGAGATCTGGTCCTTCGTGCCCACCGAGGTCATGGGCAACGTGCGGCGCATCGTGCGCGAGCAGGGGCCGGCGTTCAGCGGCGAGTCCACCATCTACGGCTTCGACGGGCCGGGCACGCTGTTCGAAATCGACCAGAACGGGGACGGCACGATTGACCACATGGCCGGGGACCGGGCCATCATCTACGCCGGGCTGCGGCGCGGGGGTCGCGGCTACTATGCGATCGACGTGAGCAATCCGTACGCCCCCAGGCTCCTGTGGCGCATTATCGGCG
>CAZOSZ010000238.1:0-3711 GCA_964582505.1 uncultured Ectothiorhodospiraceae bacterium
TACACTCTTTCCCTACACGACGCTCTTCCGTTAGAGCACTCGGTGGAACTGCGCGCCTCGCCGATCCGCACGGCCGGCCGGCAGCTGGCGGGCTGCGTGGTGGTGCTGCACGACGTCTCGGAGCTGCGCGGCCTGACCCGGGAGATGTCCTACCAGGCGAGCCACGATCCGCTGACCGGCCTGCCGAATCGCCGCGAGTTCGAACGTCGCCTCGACGACGCGATCAATTCCAGCCGGACGGGCGGCAGCGCGCACGTACTTTGCTACCTGGACCTCGACCGCTTCAAGGCAGTCAACGACACCAGCGGTCACATTGCCGGCGACAGCATGCTGCGCGAGCTGGCGGCAATCCTGAAGGAGAAGATCCGCGATTCCGACGTGGTGGCGCGCATCGGCGGAGACGAATTCGGCATGCTGTTGATCGGCTGTCCGCTCGACAAGGCCAGGCAGATCGCCGACGACGTGTGCACCGCCATCCGGGATTACCGCTTCGTCTGGCGCGACCGGATTTTCAATGTGGGCGTCAGCATCGGCCTGGTGGAGATCGGCCGCGAGGGCGGCTCGTTCGAGGACATGCTCAGCGCCGCGGACTCGGCCTGCTACGTCGCCAAGCAACAGGGCCGCGGCCGGGTGCATGTCTACTCGGCCCGCGATGAGGCCGTCGCGCGCCAGCGGGGGGAGATCCTGTGGCTGCAGCGGCTGCAGGCAGGGTTGAAGGAGAACCGCTTCGAGATTCACACCCAGCCGATCGTCGCGATCGGCGGCCGGCCGGACAGCGGGCCGGCCTTCGAAGTGCTGTTGCGACTGAAGGACGACGAGGGCGCGGAGAGCCGGCCGCTGGATTTCATGCAGGCCGCGGAGCGCTACAAGCTGATGCCGAGCGTCGATCGCTGGGTGCTGCAGGCGACTATCGCCGCGGTCGGCGGCGGCGTGCTGAAGCTGCCCAAGGGGCGCAGCGTGGCGGTCAACGTCTCCGGCCAGACGCTCGCCGATCCGCAGTTTCTCGAGTTCGTGGTCGATTGCCTCGACCACAGCGGCGTGAAGCCGTCCCAGATCTGTTTCGAGCTGCCCGAATCCGCGGTGGCGGCCAACCTCATCCAGGCTTCGCGGTTCATCGCCGTGCTGCACGGCATCGGCTGCGAATTCGCGCTGGACAACTTCGGCACAGGGCTCGGTTCCTTCGCCAACCTCAAGGAACTGGCGATGGACTACCTGAAGATCGACGGCTCGTTCATCCGGGCGCTGGGCAGCGACGAAGTCAGCACGACTATGGTCGCTGCGATGATCGAGCTGGCGCGAAATCTCGGCATTCGGGTGGTGGCCGAGCATGTCGAGACCGAACAGGCCTTCGAGATGGTGCGCGCCCTGAAGGTGGATTTCGTCCAGGGATACGCAGTCGGCCGGCCGCGGCCCCTCGAGTCCTCCCACGCCTGAGTTCGCCGCAGGAGCGGTTGGCCGCAGGAGCGGTTGTAGGAGCGGCTTCAGCCGCGACGGCCTTTTGTGGGGTCGCGGCTGAAGCCGCTCCTACAGGCGCTCCTACAACCGCTTCAAGGCCGCTATAATGCACCGATTTTTTTGGTGCCCCGGCTGGGCACCCACGGGGAGAAGCTGCCATGTTGAGTGAATTCGGTCTGGTCGCGGCCATCGGCTGCGCGGTCGTTGCGCTGCTGTACGGCGCCTGGTCGGTGCGCTGGGTGCTGGCGCAGCCGGCCGGCAACGCGCGAATGCAGGAGATCGCGGGTGCCATCCAGGAGGGCGCGCAGGCCTACCTGAACCGCCAGTACACCACCATCAGCATGGTCGGCGTGGTGCTGTTCCTGGTGGTCGGCGTGGCGCTCGACTGGCTCACAGCCATCGGCTTTGCGATCGGCGCGGTGCTGTCCGCGGCGGCCGGCTACATCGGCATGTTCATCTCGGTGCGCGCCAATGTGCGCACCGCGGAGGCGGCGCGCCACGGCCTGAGGTCTGCGCTCGGCGTGGCATTTCGCGGCGGAGCCATTACCGGCATGCTGGTGGTCGGACTGGGGCTGCTGGGCACCGCCGGCTATTACTGGCTGCTGCTCAAGACCGGCCACGACGACCACGCGGTCCACGCGCTGGTCGGACTCGCCTTCGGCTCCTCGCTGATCTCGATCTTCGCGCGTCTCGGCGGCGGCATCTTCACCAAGGGCGCCGATGTCGGCGCCGACCTGGTGGGCAAGGTGGAGGCCGGCATTCCGGAGGACGATCCCCGCAATCCGGCGGTGATCGCCGACAACGTCGGTGACAACGTCGGCGATTGCGCCGGCATGGCCGCGGACCTGTTCGAGACCTACGCGGTGACCATCATCGCCACCATGCTGCTCGGCGTGGTGATGGCGGTTTCGGTCGGGCCGAACGGTGCGCTGTACCCGTTGGTGCTCGGTGGCGTGTCGATCCTCGCCTCGGTGGTCGGCACTTTCTTCGTCAAGGCCACCGCGGGCGGCAAGATCATGAACGCGCTGTACCGCGGCGTGATCGTTTCCGGCCTGCTGGCGGCGGCCGGCTTCTACCCGGTGACCGCGGCGCTGATGGCCGATTCGCCGATTGGCGTCATGAACCTGTTTCTGTGCGGCGCGGTCGGCCTGGCGCTGACCGCCGCAATGGTGGTCATCACCGAGTATTACACCGCCACTGAGTACGGCCCGGTTCGAACCATTGCGGCCGCCTCCGAGACCGGGCACGCGACCAACATCATCGCGGGCCTCGCGGTGTCGATGAAGTCCACCGCCCTGCCGGTGCTCGCGGTCTGCCTGTCCATCTGGACGGCGCACGCGCTCGGCGGGCTCTACGGCATCGCCATCGCGGCCACCGCGATGCTTTCCATGGCCGGCATGATCGTGGCGCTGGATTCCTACGGCCCGATCACCGACAACGCCGGCGGCATCGCCGAGATGGCCAACCTGCCGCCCGAGGTTCGTGCGGTCACCGATCCGCTGGACGCGGTCGGCAACACCACCAAGGCGGTCACCAAGGGCTACGCGATCGGCTCGGCCGGGCTGGCCGCGCTGGTGCTGTTCGCCGACTACACGCATGGCCTGGAGGTCGCCGGCAGGACCACCAGCTTCCTGCTCGACAGCCCGATGATCATCATCGGGCTGTTCCTCGGCGGCCTGATCCCGTTCCTGTTCGCCGCCATGGCGATGGAGGCGGTGGGCCGCGCCGCCGGCTCGGTGGTCAACGAGGTACGCCGCCAGTTCCGCGAGATCCCCGGCATCATGGAAGGCACGGCCAAGCCGGACTACTCGCGCGCCGTCGACATGCTGACCCGGGCGGCGATCAAGGAGATGATCGTGCCGTCCCTGCTGCCGGTCGCGGCGCCGATCCTGATCGGCTTCCTGCTCGGGCCGGAAGCGCTCGGCGGGTTGCTGATCGGCACTATCGTCACCGGAATCTTCGTCGCCATCTCGATGACCACCGGCGGCGGCGCCTGGGACAACGCCAAGAAGTACATCGAGGACGGCCACCACGGCGGCAAGGGTTCCGAGGCGCACAAGGCTGCCGTGACCGGCGACACCGTCGGTGATCCCTACAAGGACACCGCCGGGCCGGCCGTCAACCCGCTGATCAAGATCATCAACATCGTCGCCTTGCTGCTGGTCCCGCTGCTGTAGGAGCGGCTTCAGCCGCGACCGGCTTCAGCCGCGACCGTCAAGGAATCGCGGCTGAAGCCGCTCCTACGGCCGCTCCTAC
>CAZOSZ010000239.1:0-3671 GCA_964582505.1 uncultured Ectothiorhodospiraceae bacterium
GCGAGCGCGCTGCCGGGTGGCGCGGCAGCCACTGCGCGCTTGGCCAGGTGCCGCGCGCTTGCACGGCAGCCGAGATCAGCGAGCAGATTGGCGAGGTTGTTGAGCGCGCCGGCGTGGTCCGGCTCGACAGACAGCAGCGCCTCGTAGGCCGCGCGCGCGGCTGGCAGTTCACCGGCCAGGTACAGCGCGGTCCCGAGGCCGAAACGGGCGATGGGATCACCGGGCCAGGCGAGCAGCGCGGCCTCCCAGGCAGCGGCCGCCGCACCAAAGCGCCCGGTCTCCTCCAGGCCGGTGACGGCCTCGAAGTATCTCTGCCGGTCGGGCCGGGCGGGCAGCATGCCGGGTTCGAGCAGCACCAGGCCCCAGCGATCGGCACGATCCCAGCTGCGCATGAAACGCGCGGCCGGCATCTCCAGCCGGCGGTCGGCGCCGGAGCGCAGGATGATCTGTTCGGCCCCGGGTTCGGCGCCGATGACCACGGCGTAATGCCAGGCCGGCCAGGTCCGCAAGCGCAGGTTCTGCAGCACCAGCACCGGCCGGCCGGCGAGCAGCTCGGCGAACAGCGCGTCGGGCTCGCGCGTGACCACGTAGGGCACGAAGCCGCGTGCGCGCGCGGCGGCCACCAGCTCGAGCTGCAGGCTGCCGCCCAGACCGGGCGTGTAGACCTCGCGCACCAGCTCGTCCGGGTGCGTGTCCGCGCCGGCCGCGCCGAGCGCAGTGGCCAGCGCCGCCGGGCCGCACTGCAGATCCTGTTGCGGGAAGAATGGCGTCTGGACCAGCTCCACGGGCTCATCGCGCCCCTGCAACGACGGTGCCCCGGAAACGATCGCGCGCTGGGCGGCGCAGCCGCCCAGCGCGCCAATGACCAGCAGCAGGCCGAGACCGCGGAGCGCTGCCGACACGCAGTCCGGCGCCGGTCTAGACGGCCTTGAAGATGTCGATGACCCCGACGATCTCGAGGATCAGCAGCACGACGAACACGATGCCGACCACCACAAGGGCATTGCCGCCCGCAGGCAGCTCGGCGAGCCGTCCATCGAGGTAACGGAGCTCCTCGGTGGTCAACGAGGCGATGCGCTCCTTGGCGGCATCGGCATCCACTCCGAAGGCCATCAACTGGCTCTGCACCGCCTCGCGGTCGAGCGCAGCGTGCACCCTGGCCACGGCATCGGCCCGCTCCGCCTGCATCATCACCGTCCGGGTGCCGACCACGGCGGCGGATGCGGTATGCATCAGCCCGGTCATGCCGAACGTCACGGCGATGAGCATCGCCACGGCCTTCACGAATCTCTGCTTGAACATGGCAACGTCCTCCTGTTGTGGCCGGACCCTACTCCAAATCGCGCCAGCCCGTCTATGCGGTACGCAGCACACGCCGCGCGCTCGCCGGCGACCGAGCGCCGCCGAGCGCGCGGGTCGGATCAGACGGCCTTGAAGATGTCGATCACCCCGACCAGCTCGAGGATCAGCAGCACGACGAACACGATGCCGACGACCTCGACCACCCCGGCGCCGGCCGGCAGTCTGGCGAGCTGCCCATCGAGCATGCGCAGTTCCTCGTCAGCCAGCGCCGCAACACGTGCCATGGCGGCATCCGGGTCCACGCCGTGCGCGACCAGCTGGTCCCTGACCGCCTCGCGATCGAGTGCGACCTGGACGCGTGCCACCGTCTCGGCGCGCTCCGCCTGCATCATCACCGCGCGCGTGCCGACCACGGCCGCGGATGCGGTGTGGACCAGGCCGGCCATGCCAACCGAAACCGCGACGAGCGCGGCGACCGACTTGACGAATCCTTGCTTGACCATTCGACATCTCCTTGGTGGGGCTGTGCGGAAACTAACCCAAGCGGATTGGCCTCGTCCAGTTTCAGGCCGGGAAAATTCCCCCGTGGCTTCTATACTTCAACTACTTGCCGAAAGTCCTGTGCCGGCAAATCGCCAGGATCCCGATGGAGTCAAGCCATGTCAGTCGCACGCGTCACGGAAATCATTGCGTCCTCGCCGAAGAGCTTCGAGGACGCGGTCGCAAGCGGAATCGAGCGCGCCAACAAGACCCTCAAGCACATCCGCGGTGCCTGGGTCCGGGACCAGGAGGTGGTCGTCAACGAAGCCGGCAAGATCACCGAATTCCGGGTCAAGATGAAGGTGACCTTCGTCCTCGAGGAATGAGCCTCAGCCGACCCACACGGTCTTGACGTTGACGAACTCGAGGATGCCGTGGCGGGACAGTTCCCGCCCGTAGCCCGAGTCCTTGACGCCGCCGAAGGGCAGGCGCGGATCGCTCCTGACCATGCCGTTGACGAAGGCCGCGCCGCATTCCAGGCGGCGCGCCACGGCTTCGCCGCGCTCGAGGTCACCGGTCCAGACACTCCCGCCCAGCCCGAAGCGGCTCGAGTTGGCGATCTCGATGGCCGCGTCCGCGTCGCGCACCTCGATCAACAGCGCGGCCGGGCCGAACACTTCCTCGGTCCAGGCGCGCATCCCGGGCGCGATGCCGGCGATCACCGAGGCGGCGTAGAAAGCGCCCGGACCGTCCAGCGGGCGGCATCCGGTGACCGCGGCGGCGCCGCGCTCGAGGGCATCGCCGAGCTGCTCGTGAAACTCGTCGCGCAGGTCGCGGCGTGCCATCGGGCCAAGGGTGGTGTGCGGTTCCATCGGGTCGCCCGGAATGAGTGCCTCGGCGGCCGCCTGGAGCCGGGCGGCAAATTCCTCGGCAACGTCTTCGACCACCAGGAAGCGCTTGGCCGCGATACAGCTCTGCCCGGCATTCTGGAAGCGCGACTTCACACCTTGCGCCACGGCCTGATCGAGGTCGGCGTCGTCCAGCACGATGAACGCGTCCGAGCCGCCGAGCTCGAGCACGGCTTTCTTCAGCTGCCGGCCCGCCTCCGCGGCCACCGCGCGACCGGCCGTGTCGCTGCCGGTCAGCGACACGGCGTGGATGCGGGGGTCGGCGATCAGCGGCGCCACGACCTCACTGCCCACCAGCAGCGTGCGGAACACGCCCTCGGGACAGCCGGCTTCCTCGAACACGCGCTCGATCGCCAGGGCGCACTGCGGCACATTCGAGGCATGCTTCAACAGCACCGTGTTGCCGGCCGCCAGGGCCGGCACGGCGCAGCGGATCGCCTGCCAGAACGGGAAATTCCAGGGCATCACCGCCAGCACCGTGCCGAGCGGCTGACAGGCCACCAGGCTGCGGCGTGCATCGGTCGCCACAAGCTCGTCGGCCAGGAACGAGGCCGCATGCTCTGCATAGAAATCGCACGCGGTGGCGCACTTCTCGATCTCGGCCATCGACTCGGCGAGCAGCTTGCCCATCTCGCGGGTGATCAGCCGGGCGAACTCGTCGCGGCGCGACCGCAGCACCGAGGCGGCGCCGCGCAACAGGGCGCCACGCTCGGCAAGCGACGTCGCACGCCAGGCCGGCGCGATCGCCGTGGTATCTTCGAGGATCGCTTCGACTTGTGCAGGACGATGGCCTTCGGCGCGGAAGAACTCCTCGCCGGTGGCGGGATTGACGGACAAAAACGGCATCGCGGCGCCTCCGCTGGCTGGCATCCACGTGCAAGTCTAGCGCGGCCGGCGGCGAGTATACTTTCGCCTGCCCGCCAGCGGGGCCCGTAGCTCAATGGTTAGAGCAGGGGACTCATAATCCCTTGGTTCCAGGTT
>CAZOSZ010000240.1:0-3664 GCA_964582505.1 uncultured Ectothiorhodospiraceae bacterium
GCTCGAACGCGCCATCGGCGCCTCACTTGCTTGCGGCAGGCGCAGCGCCTCGAGCCGGGCGCCCCGCCTGAGCAGCACCCGATCGGGGTGGACGGCATGCAGCGTAGCACCGCCCGGCACCGCGTCACCCACGAAAAAGATCCGCTCCGCGCCGCCGCGCTCGGCGATGATCGCCAGTGCACGCGCGCCCTCGGTTGCCGTGATCGTGCCGCGCAGCTCCAGGCTCAGCTGGGTGTCGGGGGCATCTTCCTGTTCGACCACCGGCATCGGCGCATCCGCGGCGAGTTCGCCGAACAGGTGCGCGGAAGTGATGCGCTCGACGCTGAAGGCGTCGTCGGCCGACGGTGCGGCGCTATGGGCCGGGGCCTGCATCCCCGGCATCGGCCCGGGCTCATCGGCCGGGAACAGCAACCACGCCGCCTTGGCAAGCTGCCAGCCGATCAGGATGACCAGCACGACCGACACCCACGGAGGCAGCACGCGGGAAGCCTCGGCCCACATCTGGGCCGGTGGCAGGTGGGTCCACTGGTTGATCCGGGTCAGGACGGCGGCCACATTTCCCATCTGGACAGCTTTTGGACTCGGTCCCGGCCAACTTGTCAAGCCGGGGCATCGCTCGATAATACGCGGTGGGCGGAGCCACTCTCAAGCAACTTGTCATAGTGCGGACCCCGAAAACCGCGCCGGCGGCGCACGTGGGGGGTCAAGGGGTTGTCAGCGGCTCTGGGCGTCCCTATAAATGATTCCCATCGACCCGCACCGGGCCAGTTGCAGCGGAGCCCCTGCATAACACCCAGGAACATGACTGATCCTCGCGAGAATCGGGACCAAGGCACGGCGCTGGCGGAGGCGCAGCCCAAGGTCAAGCGCCCGCCGCTGTTTCGCGTGGTAATGCTCAACGACGACTTCACGCCGATGGAGTTCGTCGTCGACGTGCTGGAGAGGTTTTTCGGCCTGGACCGCACGCGCGCGACCCGTATCATGCTGGAGGTGCATACTAAAGGGCGCGGAGTCTGCGGAGTTTTCCCGTACGATATCGCGGAGACCCGCGTCGTACAGGTGACCGAATATGCCCGTCACCATCAGCATCCGCTGATGTGTACGCTGGAAGAGGCCTGAGTCATGCTGAGCAGCGAACTCGAATTCTGTCTCAATGAGGCGTTCCGCCGGGCGCGCGAGCAGCGCCATGAATTCATGACCGTCGAGCACCTGCTGCTGGCACTGCTCGACGTGCCTGCGGCGATCGAAATCCTCAAGGCCTGCGGGGTCAACATCACCACGCTGCGTCGCGAATTGAGCGACTTCATCGACGAGACCACGCCGCGACTGGTTGATGAGGATGAGCAGGACGTGCAGCCCACGCTCGGATTCCAGCGCGTGCTGCAGCGAGCGGTGTTCCACGTGCAGTCCAGTGGCCGCAAGGAGGTCACGGCTTCGAATGTGCTGGTCGCGATCTTCGGCGAGAAACAGTCGCACGCGGTCTACCTGCTGAGCCTGCAGGACATCTCGCGGCTCGACGTGGTCAACTACATATCACATGGCCTGACGCGCTCCTCCGATGAGCCGCAGGACAAGCCGGAGGCCGGCGAGGGCGTGGAAGCCGAGAAGGACGGCGATGGCGACCCGCTGGACAAGTTCGCGACCAACCTGAACCGCCTCGCTGCCGACGGCAAGATCGATCCGCTGATCGGACGCGAGCTGGAGATCGAGCGCACCATCGAGATTCTTTGCCGGCGCCGCAAGAACAATCCGCTCTACGTGGGCGAGGCGGGAGTAGGCAAGACGGCCCTGGCCGAGGGCCTGGCGTTGATGATCGTCGAGGGACGCGTGCCCGACGTCCTCAATGACTGCACGATCTATGCGCTCGACATGGGTACGCTCGTGGCAGGCACGAAGTACCGAGGTGACTTCGAAAAGCGCCTCAAGGCAGTGATTGCGGCGTTGCGCAAGAACCCGGGTGCCATCCTTTTCATCGACGAGATCCACACGGTGATCGGGGCGGGCGCGGCCTCCGGAGGAGTGATGGACGCGTCAAACCTGATCAAACCGGTGCTGGCCAACGGCCAGCTGCGCTGCATCGGCTCGACCACCTACAACGAGTACCGGGGCATTTTCGAGAAAGACCATGCCCTGGCGCGGCGCTTCCAGAAGATCGACGTGCTGGAGCCGAGCGTCGGGGAAACCGTGCAGATCCTGCAGGGCCTGCAGTCGCGATTCGAGGAACACCACGGGGTGCGCTACGCCGACGAGGCCATTCAGGCCGCGGCCGACCTGTCGGCGCGGCACATCAACGACCGGCACCTGCCGGACAAGGCGATCGACGTGATCGACGAAGCGGGGGCGAGCCTGCGCCTGGCGTCGCCGGACCCGGCAAAGGCCGTGGTTGGCGTGGAGCTGATCGAGAAAATCGTTGCCAAGATGGCGCGCATCCCGCCGAAGAGTGTCTCGGCCTCGGACAAGGACCTGCTGAGGAACCTCGAGCGTAACCTCAAGCTGGTCATCTACGGCCAGGACCCGGCGGTGGAGACGCTTGCCGCAGCAATCAAGATGGCGCGCTCGGGGTTGCGCGACGAGCACAAGCCGGTCGGCAGCTTCCTGTTTGCCGGTCCGACTGGCGTGGGCAAGACGGAGGTGACGCGGCAACTGGCCATGGCGCTTGGTATCGAGCTGGTGCGCTTCGATATGTCCGAGTACATGGAGCGTCACACCGTGTCGCGGCTGATTGGCGCACCGCCTGGCTATGTGGGCTTCGACCAGGGCGGGCTGCTGACCGAGGCGATCACCAAGACGCCGCACTGTGTGCTGTTGCTCGACGAGATCGAGAAGGCCCATCCCGAGGTTTTCAACCTGCTGCTGCAAGTGATGGATCATGGCACGCTGACGGACAATAACGGCCGCAAGGCGGACTTCCGGAATGTCATTATCGTGATGACCACCAATGCCGGCGCCCATGAGATGAACCGGAGCAGCATCGGCTTCACCGAGCAGGATCACGCCACGGACGGAATGGAGGCGGTCCGCAGGATGTTCTCGCCGGAGTTCCGCAACCGCCTCGACGGCATCATCGAGTTCCGCCCGCTCGACCCGAAGACCATCAGCCGGGTGGTGGATAAGCTGGTCGTCGAGCTCGAGGCGCAGCTGGAAGACAAGCTCGTCACGCTCGAACTAGACGATGCTGCCCGCGAGTGGATCGCCGCCAAGGGCTACGACCCGAAGATGGGTGCGCGGCCGATGGCGCGCGTCATCCAGGAGCACATCAAGCGTCCCCTTGCGGAGGAACTGCTGTTCGGTTCGTTGACGACCGGCGGCCACATTCGCGTCCGGCTCGACCCGGCCGGCGACCGCCTTACGCTCGACATCCAGCCGCTCGAGGCACCCGAGCCAGTCGCGTGAGTTGATCGGGGTCGGTAATCGGGGTCAGAGACGCGGTTCGCTTCCTGGCGAAACGCGTCTCTGACTCCGATTTAACGGCCGCGGTAGATGATGCGGCCCTTGCTCAGGTCGTAAGGCGTCAGCTCGACTGTGACCCGGTCGCCGGTCAGGATCCGGATGTAGTGTTTGCGCATCTTGCCGGAGATGTGCGCGGTGACGATGTGACCATTGTCCAGCTCCACCCTGAACGTGGTGTTGGGCAGGGTCTCGACGACCTTGCCTTCCATCTGAA
>CAZOSZ010000241.1:0-3613 GCA_964582505.1 uncultured Ectothiorhodospiraceae bacterium
GTCCCGTCGGCGCTGCGCCGGCGCGACCGGCCGCTGCTGCCGGAGGTGTCCGAGCTCGACGCAGTGCGCCACTACACCCGCTTGTCGCAGCGCAACTTCTCGATCGACACGCACTTCTACCCGCTCGGCTCGTGCACCATGAAGTACAACCCGCGGGCCTGCAACACGCTGGCGATGCTGCCCGGCTTCATCAATCGCCACCCGCTGGCTCCCGAATCCACCGGCCAGGGATTCCTCGCCTGCATGTGGGAGCTGCAGGAGATCCTGCGCGCGGTCACCGGCATGAAGGCGGTGTCGCTCACCCCGATGGCCGGTGCGCAGGGCGAGTTCGCAGGCGTGGCGATGATCCGCGCCTACCACGTGGCGCGCGGCGAGTCGCACCGCGACGAGATCATCGTGCCTGACGCGGCCCACGGCACCAACCCGGCGACCGCGACAATGTGCGGCTGCAAGGTGATCGAGATTCCCACCGGCGCCGACGGCGACGTTGATCTCGAGGCGCTCAAGGCGGCGGTCGGGCCGAACACCGCCGGAATCATGCTGACCAACCCCTCCACGGTCGGCGTGTTCGATCGCAAGATCCTCGAGATGTCGAAGGTGGTGCACACGGCGGGCGGTTTGTTGTACTACGACGGCGCCAACCTGAATGCGATCCTCGGCAAGGCGCGGCCCGGCGACATGGGCTTCGACGTCATCCACATGAACCTGCACAAGACTTTCTCCACGCCGCATGGTGGCGGCGGCCCGGGCTCCGGCGCGGTGGGCGTGAGCGAGCGGCTGGCAGGGTTCCTGCCCGTGCCGCTGGTGGCGAAGGACGGCGAGCGCTACCGCTGGGTGACGGAAGAGGAGCGGCCGCAGTCGATCGGCCGGCTGTCGGCCTTCATGGGCAATGCTGGCGTGCTGATCAGGGCCTACGTCTATGCGCGCATGCTTGGCCGCGAAGGCATGCCGCGGGTGGCGGATTTCGCCACGCTGAACGCCAACTACCTGATGGCGCGGCTGCGCGACGCCGGCTTCAGGCTGGCCTACCCCGAGCGGCGCGCCAGCCACGAGTTCATCGTTACGCTGAGGCGCGAGGCCAAGGAACTCGGCGTGACCGCGATGGACTTCGCCAAACGGCTGCTGGATTACGGCTTCCATGCGCCGACCACCTATTTCCCGCTGCTGGTGCCGGAGTGCCTGCTGATCGAACCGACCGAGACCGAGTCCAAGGAGACGCTGGACGCCTTCGTCGCAGCCATGGCGGCGATTCTCGCCGAAGCGCGCCACGAGCCCGACAAGGTGCGCAGCGCGCCCCACACCACGCCGGTACGGCGGCTCGACGACGTACGTGCGGCGCGCCAGCTCGACGTCGCCTGGAAGCCGGCCACCGCATGAGTGCCCTGATCTGCGGCTCGATCGCCTATGACAACATCATGGTCTTCCACGGCCGTTTCCAGGACCAGATCCTGCCCGACCAGATCCATGTGCTGAACGTCTCCTTTCTGGTGCCGGCGCTCAGGCGCGAGTACGGCGGCTGTGCGGCGAACATCGCCTACAACCTGAAACTGCTGGGTGATGCCGGCTACCCGATGGCCACGGTCGGCCACGATTTCGCACCGTACCGCGACTGGCTGCAACAACGCGGCGTGCCGCTCGACCACGTGCGCGAGCTGCCGGACGCCTGGACTGCGGTGTGCTACATCACCACCGACCTGGCCGACAACCAGATCACCGCTTTCCATCCCGGCGCGATGGAACAGGCGCACCTCAACAAGGTGCCGGCCAATTCCGGGATCCGCTGGGGCATGGTCTCGCCGGACGGCCGCCAGGCGATGCTCGAGCATGCCGAGCAGTTCGCGGCCGCCGGCATTCCCTTCGTCTTCGACCCCGGCCAGGGCCTGCCGATGTTCGGCGCGCGCGAGCTCGAGCATTTCATCGAGCTGGCCGATGTGGTGGCGGTCAACGATTACGAGGGCAAGATGCTCAGCCAGCGCACCGGCCTGGACGAGGCGGCGATCGCCTCTCGGCTCAGTGCCTATATCGTGACGCGCGGCGCCGAGGGCTCGGTGATCATTGCCGGCGGCGAGCGCCACGAGATCCCGCCGGCGGCCGTCGAAGCGGTGGTCGATCCGACCGGTTGCGGAGATGCCTACCGTGCCGGGCTGCTGCACGGGCTGCTGCACGACGCCGACTGGCCGACCATCGGCCGGATCGCCTCGCTGATGGGTGCGATCAAGGTGGAATCGCCCGGCACGCAGAACCATCGCCTCGATGCGGAGTCTTTTTCCGGGAGGTTCCTCGCCAGTTTCGGCTTTCGCCCGGGCCTCGGGAGTTAAGCTTGTACAGATTCCCGGTTTCGCTCGCCTTGTGCCTGCTCGCGGTCGCGCCCGCGGCGCTCGGCCAGCCGCCGCTGCCCGTCGCGGAGGTCGCGGGCGAACCCGCCGACTGGCGCGCCACGCTGGAGCGGATCGCCCCCAGCGTGGTCACGCTGCGCGTGGACGGCACGCGTGCCTTCGACACTGACTGGAACACTTCCAGCCAGGCGACCGGCTTCGTGGTGGACGCCGAGCGCGGCCTGATTCTCACCAACCGCCACGTGGTGATGCCCGGACCGGTGGTCGCCGAGGCGGTGTTCCTCAACCACGAGGAAGTCGAACTGACCCCTGTTTACCGCGACCCGGTGCACGATTTCGGCTTCTATCGCTACGACCCGGCCAAACTCCGCCACATCCACCCGGAAACCCTGCCGCTGGCCCCCCGGGCCGCGCAGGCCGGGCGCGAGATCCGCGTGGTCGGGAATGATGCCGGCGAGCAGATCTCGATTCTCGCGGGCACGCTGGCGCGGCTCGATCGCGAGGCGCCGTTCTACGGCCGCGGCCAGTACAACGACTTCAACACCTTCTACCTCCAGGCCGCCTCGGGCACCTCCGGCGGTTCCTCCGGCTCGCCGGTGATCGACATCCGCGGCCGGGTGGTGGCGCTCAACGCCGGCGCCAACGTGCAGGCCGCGTCGAGCTTCTTCCTGCCGCTGGATCGCGTCAGCCGTGCGCTCGAGCGGATCCGCGCCGGTGAACCGGTCAGCCGCGGCACCCTGCTGGCCACTTTCGCGCACGTTCCCTACGACGAGTTGCGCCGGCTCGGCCTGCAGGCCGATGTCGAGGCGGACTATCGCAAGCGCTTCCCGGGGCTCAAGGGCCTGCTGGTGGTGCGCGACGTGGTGCCGGGGGCGCCGGCCGACGGCCTGCTCCAGCCGGGCGACATCCTGTTGGCGATCGATGACGCGCCGCTGGCCACCTTCGACGCGCTTGCCGAGGTGCTGGACGAGCGCGTCGGCGAGACGCTCAGCATCGCGCTGCGTCGCGGCGAGACCGACCACCGCTTCGCGGTCGAGGTCAGCGACCTGCACGCGGTCACGCCGGACGATTTCCTGCAGATCGGCGACGCCGTGCTGCACCGGCTGTCCTACCAGCAGGCCCGCCACCTGAACGCCGCGATCGAGGGCGTCTACGTGGCCAATCCCGGCTACATGCTGTCGGCCTCCGCGGTGCCGCGCGGCGCGGTCATCGTCGAGGTCGACGGCACGCCGACCCCGGACCTGGAAGCTTTCCGCGCCGCCGTGGCGGCGCTGCCG
>CAZOSZ010000242.1:0-3599 GCA_964582505.1 uncultured Ectothiorhodospiraceae bacterium
GCAACCCACCGAGGCGGCGGACCTGCGTTTCCAGCAGGCACAGCTGCGCAATCTCGGCGTCGCCGCCGCCGCCGCGGTGCTGCTCGCGGCGCTGGCTGCGGCGCTGCTCTCGCGGAGCTTCCTCGCACCGGCGCGAGCCATCGGTCAGGCCTCGCACCGCCTCGCGGCAGGCGACTTCCAGACGCGGGTGCAGGTGCCGACCACCGACGAGTTCGGCCAGCTCGCCGATGATTTCAACCTGCTGGCGCGGACCCTGGAGCGCAACGAGGCCATGCGCCGGCGCATGATGGCCGACGTCGCGCACGAGTTGCGCACGCCGCTGGCGGTGATCCAGGCCGAGCTGGCGGCGGTCGAGGACGGCGTCCGGTCCTTCGGACCGCAAACCCTGGCCTCGCTGCAGACCGAGACCCGGGCACTCGGCAAGCTGGTGGACGACCTCTACCAGCTCTCGCTGTCCGACCTCGGCGCCCTGTCCTACCGCCGCCGGGACATCGATTTGCGGGTGCCGGTGGCCGAGGCGATGCTGCCGCTGCGCGAACGCTGCGCGGTGGCCGGGCTGGAACTCGACGACGCCGCGGTCACCGGCGAGCCCCTTCAGGTGCACGCCGATCCCGACCGGCTGGTGCAGCTGGTCGCCAACCTGGTCGAGAATGCCATGCGCTACACCGACGCGCCCGGCCGCATCGAGGTCGCATGCCGGCGCGCCGGCGCCCACGCCGTGCTCGAGCTGCGCGACTCGCCGCCCGGCGTCCCGGCCGAGGTGCTGCCGCGGCTGTTCGACCGGTTCTTCCGCATCGAGGATTCCCGCAGCCGGGCCTACGGCGGCTCCGGTCTCGGGCTGGCGATCTGCCGGAACATCGTCGAGGCCCACGACGGCGAGATCACCGCGGCGCCCTCGCCACTCGGTGGGCTGAGCCTGGTGGTCCGTCTGCCCCTGTTGCGGCGGCACGCGTGAGCCGGCCCGAAGAAATCCTGGTCGTCGAGGACGAACCGAAGCTCGCCGGCCTTCTGGTCGACTACCTGCGCGCGGCCGGCTTCGCCACCCGCGTGGTGTCGAATGGCCTCGAGGTGGTGCCGGCCGTGCGCGCCCGCCTCCCCGCGCTGGTGTTGCTCGATCTCATGCTGCCGGGCCGTGACGGCCTGGAGGTCTGCCGGGATCTGCGCGGCTTCAGTGATCTGCCGATCATCATGGTCACCGCGCGGGTCGAGGAGATCGACCGGCTGCTCGGACTGGAACTGGGCGCCGACGACTATGTCTGCAAGCCCTTCAGTCCGCGCGAGGTCGTGGCCAGGGTCAAGGCCGTGCTGCGCCGGCGCGGCCTGCCGGGCACGGCCGATCGGGGCGTCGTGGCGGGGCTGGCCATCGATCCGGACGGCTACCGCGCCTCGCTGGACGGGGTCGTGCTGGAACTGACCCCGATCGAATTCCGCCTGCTTCACACCCTGGCCGCGCAGCCGGGGCGGGTCTATTCCCGGACGCAGTTGCTCGAGCGGCTGTACGACGACCACCGGGTGGTGTCGGATCGAACCGTCGACAGCCACGTCAAGAACCTGCGCCGCAAGCTGGCCGAAGCGGCGCCGGAGCGCGAGCTGCTGCATTCCATCTACGGGGTCGGCTACCGGCTGGAAGCCTGAAGCCGGGCAGTCTCCACGAATTCTCCCCATTGCCGTCACGCTGGCTGCACCGGCGCCGCGCAAGCTGTGCATGAGGCCGGCCAATGCCGGTCAAATTGCCACCGCATACAGGAGTCACAGCCATGAGTGCATACCGTAGCCCCAGGATCCTGCTCGCGCTCGCCGCAAGCGCCCTCGCCGTGTCGACCGCCAGCGCTGCACTGCTGGCGGCCGGAGCGGAGGGGACGCGCGAGCGCGGCCATTTCATGCTCGAGCATTACGACGCCGACGGCGACGGCGTCATCAGCCTGCAGGAGTTCCAGGCCGGTGGCGATGCGCTGTTTGCCAGGCTGGATGCCGACAATGACGGCCGCCTGAGCGCCGAGGAGCTCGCCGCAGCGGGCCGTGGATGGCGCCGGCCGGGCCATGAGCAGCACAGCGGCCAGTCTCGCCCGCATCGTGGTTTCGCGCGCATGGATGCGGACGGTGACGGCTTCGTCACCCGGGCCGAGTTCGACGAGTCCCGCATGGCACGCTTCAACGCGCTCGACGCCAACGGCAACGGCATGATCGACGCCGAGGAACTGCCACGCGGCAAGGGCGGACGGCCGGGCTACGGCAAGCGTTCGAAGTAACTGCGGGTCTCGGCTGCCGCAACGCCCGAGAGCAGCAGCAGCCCGACCAGATTCGGCAGCGCCATCAGGCCGTTCATGACGTCGGACAGCAGCCAGACGAAGTCCAGCGTATAGATCGAGCCAAGGAACGCCGCAAGGATGAACAGCAGCCGGTACGGCAGGATGGCACGTACGCCGAGGATGTACTCGATTCCGCGGGCCCCGTAGTGGCTCCAGCCGAGCACCGTCGAGAAGGCGAACATCGCGAGACAGATGGCGACCACCGCCGGGCCCAGCGGGCCCGGCATCGCCGTGCCAAACGCGAGCTGTGTCAGGGCCGCGCCGTTTGCACCCGAGGTCCACGCGCCGCTGGCGATGATCGCGATGCCGGTGAATGTGCAGACCACCAGGGTGTCGATGAAGGTCTGGGTCATCGACACCAGTGCCTGGCGGACCGGTTCCCGGGTCTGCGCCGCGGCGGCCGCGATGCCCGCGGAGCCCAGCCCCGACTCATTGGAAAAAATGCCGCGCGCCACGCCGAAACGCATTGCCTGGGCGATGCTTGCGCCGAGGAAGCCACCGGCCGCCGAGCTGCCGGTGAAGGCGTCAGTGAACACCAGCGCGAAGGCGGCCGGTATCGATGTGACGTTGAACAGCAGCACGATGCTGCAGGCGCCTATATAGATGACGATCATCGCCGGCACGAACAGGCTGGTAAAGCCGCCGATCGAGCGAATGCCACCGAGGGTCACCGCGGCGAGCGCCACGGCGAGGACCAGTCCGGTCAGCCACTGCGGCACGCCGAAGGCACCGCCGATGGCGTCGGCGACGGAATTCGACTGCACCATGTTACCGATGCCGAAGGCGGCACAGGCGGTGAACAGTGCAAACATCCAGCCGAGCATGCGGCCGAACGGCTTCCAGCGAATCCCTTCGGCAAGGTAGTACATCGGGCCGCCGGCCTGTTCGCCGCGCTCGTTGGTGACCCGGTACTTCACCGACAGCAGGGCCTCGCAATACTTGGTCGCCATGCCGACCAGCCCGGTCATCCACATCCAGAACAGCGCGCCGGGCCCGCCGAGGGCGATCGCGGTGGCCACGCCGACGATGTTGCCGGTACCGACGGTGGCGGCCATCGCAGTCATCAGCGCCGCGAAGTGCGAGATGTCGCCGCGTGCGCCGTGCTCCTTGCGAACGATCAGCGCCTGGTGCAATGCCGGGCCGAGCTGGCGGAACTGCAGGCCGCGCAGCACCACCGTGAGATAAAGGCCGGTCAGCAACAACAGCGGAATCAGGCAGTACGGGCCCCAGACGAAACCCGAGGCGGTGTCGAGCCAGGCGGTGAGGCTTTCCATCTTGATTCCGCTCCCC
>CAZOSZ010000243.1:0-3596 GCA_964582505.1 uncultured Ectothiorhodospiraceae bacterium
GCGGCGGGAATCGAACCCGCGTCCGCGAGCCCTCCGCCCGGAGGTCTACATGCTTGTTCACGTCTATTGTTTTAACCGGCTGTCACCCGACGGACAGGGAAAACAGACGGCGATCCCTGGAGAGATTTAACCGCTCGGCCCCGGGCGGGCGTTGCGGCGATCTTGTGAGTTGTGACGCCTGAAATCTGAAGCTCACAAGCACGCTATCAGTCAGACGGCACCCTACTGGGTTTTAGGCAGCGAGTGCGTAGTTGTCGTCGTTGGCAACTAAGAGTTTGCAAAGTGTTTTACGAGGTCCCTGCACCTCGGCATGCACCCCGGGTTTTGCGACACACGTCGAAGCCATGTCGCCCCCGTTGGAAGTCAGACGCCATTCTACGCGCCGGGTTCCCCGCGGACCAGCGGGATGCCGGTGGCCGCGCGTCGGGCTCCTCGCGACACATGACATGATGCTGTAGAAATAGCGTGTAACGAACTGAAACAAATAACTATCAAGGATCTGATCACGGCGTGGTGACCGGCGGCCCCGGGCCTTGGCGGGGGCCTTGCCGCGGCAAGCCGTTAACATGGGCGCCCTTTGCGACAGTGCGACTGAAGGATTTGCTGATGAGGATGGAGACGGCCAAACGGAACTCGACGCTGAACCTGTCCGCCGCAGCGCTCGCCGCAATTGCGTGGTTCACGCTCGCGGGGAGCGCGCTGGCCTCAGCCACGGTCGGGGTGGACTACCTGGTCGAGTTCCGGCCCGACGACGGGACCGCGCTGGTGACCATCAAGCTCGAGCCGGGCGACGGCCGGGTGATCGAGCTGGATTTCGCCATGGACCCGGAACGCTACTCGGCGATCAGCGGTGACGGTGCGCTCGAGGTCGAGGGCGGTCGTGCCATCTGGCAGCCGCCGCGCGAGGGCGGCAGCCTGCAGTTCGAATACCGGATCGACAAGCAGCGGCGCAGCGGCGGCTACGATGCGCGCATCACGGAGAACTGGATCATCGTCCGCGGTGATCACCTCGTGCCGGCGGCGCGGGCGCGATTCTCGCCCGGTGCCCGCACCACGGCCCGGTTGCGCTTCAAACTGCCGGAGGGCTGGTCGGCCGTCGAGACGCCCTATCTCCGGGATCCGGACGCCGAGGTGATCGAAATCGACCACCCGGAGCGCAGGTTCGTCCGCCCGGTCGGCTGGATCATCGCGGGTGATCTGGGCATCCGGCGCGAGTGGCTGGAAGGCATGGAGGTGGCCATCGCGGCGCCCAGGGGTGCAGCGAAACGCCGCAATGACATCCTGGCCTTCGCCAACCTGCTTGCTCCGGAGCTCAAGGCCGCTTTCGGCGAATTGCCACCGAAGCTGCTGGTGGCGGGCGCGGGGGATCCCATGTGGCGCGGCGGTCTGTCCGGACCCAACTCCATGTACCTGCACGCCGACCGTCCGCTGGTCAGCGAGAACGGTACCAGCACGCTGGTGCATGAGCTGGTCCATGTCATCACGCGGGTCGGCGGCCGCGGCAACGATCGCTGGATCGGGGAGGGCATCGCGGAGTTCTATTCCATCGAGTTGATGCGTCGCGCGGGGCTGATCACCGATCGCCGGGCGGCGCTCGCCTTCGAGTGGAAGGCCCGCCGCGGTCGCACGGTCGAGTCGCTGTCGGCGCCGCGCTCCAGCGGACCGCGGACCGCCCGCGCGGTGACGCTGTTTGCCGAGCTGGATCAGGAGATCCGGGACTTGAGCGACGGTGAATTCGGCCTGGACGATCTCGTGCAACGGCTGATGCGGATCCGACAGGTCGACAGGCATCAGCTGCATGACGAGTTCGAGCAACTCGTCGGCAGCGCCTCGCGGGTGTTGCGCGACGCGCCACTCGACTGATGGCCGCTGCCGCGGCTGGCGGGGCCGCCCTCCGGACGGGACTCCCGGCCTTTGCCGGAGGACCGCGGCCTGAGTTCGCGTGTCATCTAAGGAAGCGTTTGGAAGGTATTGATAAACAGTCAGTTCAGGAGCGTCGCATGATCCGCGCCTTCTGCCGTTCCCAGTCGCGGTCGCGTTCGGCGGCGCGTTTGTCGTGCTGCTTCTTGCCGCGGGCCAGGCCGATCTCGAGCTTGGCGCGGCCGTTCTTCCAGTACATGGCCAGCGGCACCATGGTGTAGCCGGCGCGCTCCACGGCGCCGATCAGCCGGTCGATTTCGCGCCGGCCGAGCAGCAGCTTGCGGCTGCGGTCCGGCTCGGCGTGCACGTGGGTCGACGCCGAACTCAACGGCGTGATGTTGGCGCCGACCAGCCAGACTTCGCCGCCCTTGACCACCACGTAGGCCTCGGCGATCTGCGCGCGCCCGGCCCGGAGGCTCTTGACTTCCCAGCCTTGCAGCACCAGTCCGGCTTCGTGCTGCTCCTCGATGAAATAGTCGTGCCGCGCCTTCTTGTTGAGGGCGATCGTCGATCCCCCGGCGCCGGAGGCGGCCTTTTTCTTCGGCTTGTTCATGCTGGTCTCGCGGGCGCCGGCGGCGGGCCGGCGTCGACTGTCGGGGCCCTGCGGTTGCCGGGCCGGTGGATTTAATCCAAAATCGCCGCCCTTTTAAAGCGCAGGTCTGAATCGGCATGGCGAAGCGCACTTCGCTGCACGGCCTCTGGTCGTCCCGCCTGGCCTTCATTCTCGCGGTCAGTGGCTCGGCGGTCGGCCTTGGCAACATCTGGAAGTTCCCGTACATCGCGGGCGCCAACGGCGGCGGCGCGTTCGTGCTGTTCTACCTGTTGTGCGTCGCGCTGATCGGCCTGCCGATCATGATGTCGGAGATCCTGATCGGCCGTCGCGGCCGCCGCAATCCGGTCGCCACCATGCGCATCGTCGGCGAGGAGGAGGGCAGCCGCCCGTCCTGGGCGCTGGTCGGCGTCATGGGGGTGATCGCCGGCATCATCATCCTTTCGTTCTACAGCGTGATCGCCGGCTGGTCGCTGGCATACATCAGCCACGCGGCGATGAACCGCTTCGCCGGCGGTGGTGCGGACCAGGTCAACGGGCTGTTCGGCGGCCTGCTCGCCGACTGGCGGGTGCTGGCGTTCTGGCACACCCTGTTCATGTGCATGACCATCTTCGTCGTGGCGCGCGGTGTGGAGCGCGGGCTGGAGCGCGCCGTGCGCTTCCTGATGCCGGCGCTGGCGGTGCTGATGTTCTCGCTGCTGGGCTACGCCATCATCAACGGCGACTTCCGCGGCGGCGTGAATTTCCTGCTCGAGGCGGATTTCTCGAAGCTCACCGCGGAGGGCATGCTGGCGGCGCTCGGCCAGGCATTTTTCAGCCTGAGCATCGGCATGGGCGCGATCATGGCCTACGGCGCGTATCTGCCGGAGGGCACCTCGATCGGCAACACCTCGATCTCCGTGGTGGCGGCCGATACCGGCATGGCGTTGCTCGCCGGGCTGGCGATTTTCCCGATCGTCTTCGCCCACGGGCTGGATCCGGCTTCCGGGCCGGGCCTGATCTTCCAGACCCTGCCGCTGGCCTTCGGCAACATGGCCGGCGGGCACCTGTTCGGGACGCTGTTCTTCGTCTTGCTGACGTTCGCGGCCTGGACCTCGTCCATCGGCCTGATCGAGCCGGCGGTGGC
>CAZOSZ010000244.1:0-3594 GCA_964582505.1 uncultured Ectothiorhodospiraceae bacterium
CAGGCGGCCGACGGCAGCGAGCGCGAGGAGCGCCTCGTGCCGCCCCCCGAGGTCGAGGCGTTGCGCGAGCGACTCTGGGCGATACTCGAGGCCGAAGGGCAGACGCTGGCCGCGGTGACCGCGGGGCTGTTCGCCGGGCGGCTCAGCGCGCGCGTCGGCGAGCGGGTGGTCGCAGCACGACGCCAGGCGGCCGAACGGCTGGTGCGCCAGTATTGCATCGCCAAGGGGGTCGCGGTCGCCTTCAACCCGGTGCCGGTCGCCGACCTGTTCGCGGCCGCGGCATTGGACGCCGGCCTGGTGTTCCACCTTTCGAGGCTGTATGCCCTGCCGTTGACCCGTGCCGAGGCGGGCTCGCTGGTGACCGTGATTGCGACCCAGATGACCCTGTTGATGGGCACCGTCTGGCTGACCCACCTGGTGTCGGCGACGCTCAAGGCCGGCACCGGCGGGCTTTCCACCCTGTTGACGGCGGGCGCGCAGGGCGCCGTGGCCTATTACGGCACCTACATGGTCGGGCGGGTGGCGGAGCGCTACTTCGCGCAGGGCAAGTCCTGGGGTGCGGGCGGGCCGAAGGCCGTGGTCCAGGAGATCCTCGAATCGGTCGACCGGGATTCGGTGCTGGCGCAGGCGCGCGACGATCTTGCCGCGCGGCTGCGGGGTGTGACGCGGTGAGCCGGGATGATGAGGAACGCGTGCGCCAGGTGGTATGTGCGATCCCGGCAGGACGCGTCGCGACCTACGGCCAGGTCGCCCGCGAGGCCGGACTCGGCCGCCGCGCCCGGTTCGTCGGCCGGGTCATGGCGCGCCTGCCGGCGGGCAGCAAGGTGCCCTGGCACCGGGTGCTGCGCGCCGGGGGTGAGCCAGCGTTCCCGGTCGATTCGGAGTCCTATCGCCGCCAACGCACCCTGCTCGAGGCCGAAGGTGTCCGTTTCATCGGCCGGCGTGTCGACCTCGAGGCACACGGCTGGCGCGCAACCCTCGACGAGTTGCTCTGGGGTCCGGGCCCCGATTCAGCCTGCTAATATCCTGTTGCTGCGGCAAACAACAACGATCGCCCGGGGAGGAGTTCCGAGATGAGCTATTTCGTCACCGGCGGGTCCGGCTTCATCGGCCGGCGCCTGATCAGGAAGCTGCTCGAGCGCGACGGCAGGGTCTACGTGCTGATGCTCGAGTCCGAGCTCGGTCGCATGGACACCTTGCGGGAGTTCTGGGGCGACGGTTCCGAACGGGTCGTGCCGGTGGTCGGCAACCTGGCCGAGCCCATGCTGGGCGTCGACGAGGCGACCCGCAAGAAACTCAAGGGCAAGGTCGGGCACTTTTTCCACCTCGCGGCGATCTACGACATGAACGCCGACCTCGAGGTGCAGCTGAGGGTCAACGTCGAGGGCACGCGCCAGGCGGTGCGGTTCGCCGAGGCGATCGAGGCCGGCTGCTTCCACCAGGTCAGTTCGATCGCTTCGGCCGGCACCTACGACGGCATCTTCCGCGAGGACATGTTCGAGCAGGCGACCGGCCTGGAGCATCCCTACTTCCGCACCAAGCACGACTCCGAGGGCATCGTGCGACGGGAGTGCAAGATTCCCTGGCGCATCTACCGCCCCGGAATGGTGGTCGGCGATTCGCGCACCGGCGAGATCGAGAAGATCGACGGCCCCTATTACTTCTTCAAGCTGATCCAGAAGCTGCGCCGCGCGCTGCCCGGCTGGATGCCCCTGATCGGCATCGAGGGCGGCCGGATCAACCTTGTGCCGGTCGACTGGCTGGTGGCGGCGATGGACCACATCGCCCATGTCCCGGGCGAGGACGGCACGTGTTTCCACCTCACCGATCCCAAACCGCTGCGCATCGGCGAGGTGCTCAACCTGTTCGCCAGGGCAGCGCACGCGCCGGAGATGAGCGCCCGGCTGAATGCGCGGATGTTCGGCATCGTGCCCGGCTATATCTGGAAGAGCGCGGCGAACCTGCCGCCGGTGAAACGGGTGATCGACAGCGTGCTCGGCGACCTCGGCATCCCACATTCGGTGATGGGCTACATCAACTATCCGACGCGCTTCGATTCACGCGAGACCGAGCGCCTGTTGAAAGGCACCGACATCACGCTGCCGCAGCTGCCCGACTATGCCTGGCGGCTGTGGGACTACTGGGAGCGCCACCTCGACCCGGACCTGTTCATCGACCGCAGCCTGCGCGGCGCGGTGGCCGGCAGGACCGTGCTGATCACCGGCGCCTCCTCGGGCATCGGCCAGGCCACCGCCTTCAGGATGGCCGAAGCGGGCGCCAAGGTGATCATGGTGGCGCGCGGCGAAGACGCGCTGCGCGAGACCCACGCACAAATCGAGGAGCGCGGCGGCCAGGCGCAGTGGTACACCTGCGACCTGACCAGCCTCGAGGAAATCGATGGCCTGATCGGCAAGGTGCTGGGCGATCACGGCCACGTGGATGTGTTGATCAACAACGCCGGACGCTCGATCCGTCGCAGCATCGCGCTGTCCTTCGACCGCTTCCATGACTTCGAGCGAACCATGCAGCTGAACTATTTCGGCTCGCTCCGGATGACCATGGGCCTGTTGCCGACCATGATGGAGCGCCGCCGCGGCCACGTGATCAACATCTCCTCGATCGGCGTGCTGTCCAATGCGCCGCGCTTCTCGGCCTATGTGGCCTCCAAGGCGGCGCTGGATGCCTTCACGCGCTGCGCGGCGGCCGAGCTGTCGCACAAGGGCGTGGCGTTCACCACCATCAACATGCCGCTGGTCAGGACGCCGATGATCGCGCCCACCAAGGTCTACGAGAACGTGCCGACCATCAGCCCGGAGGAGGCTGCCGAGATGGTCGCCCAGGCGGTGATCCAGCGACCCAAGCAGGTCGCGACGCGCCTGGGCATCTGGGCGCAGATCCTCTACCTGTTGTTCCCGAAGCCCATGGAAGTCAGCATGAACACGGCCTTCCAGATGTTCCCCGACTCCGCGGCGGCGAAGGGCGTCAAGGAGGACCAGGGGGCGGCCTCGGCCGAGCAGATTGCCCTCGCGCAATTCACCCGCGGCATTCACTGGTAAGCGCCCGGTGCGCAACGCGCCCTTCGTGTGCTTCTCCCACGGCAGGGAAAGCGGGCCGTGGGGCGCCAAGATCGCGGCGATGGCAGATCTTGCGCGCGACCGCGGACTCGACGCGGAGAGCCTCGATTACCGCGGCATGGAGGACCCGGCCGCGCGCGTCGACAAGCTGGTGGCCTATTGCGAATCGCTGGCCAGGCCGCTGGTGCTGGTCGGCTCCAGCCTGGGCGGGTACGTGGCCGCGGCCGCGTCGACGCGCCTGCCCGACGGGCAAGGCCTGTTCCTGATTGCCCCGGCCTTCTACATGCCGGGCCACGAGTCCCTGACCCCGGAGCCGCGCGCGCGGCGGATCACCATCGTGCACGGCTGGCGCGACGACGTGGTGCCGCCGGCCAACAGCATCCGTTTCGCCGCCCGCCATCAGGCCAGCCTGCATTTGATCGACGGAGACCACGGCCTCAACGACCGGCTGTTCGAGATCAACCGCTTCTTCGACTGGTTCCTGGATGATGTGCTGGCCCTGTGACTTGCTGGCCCTGTG
>CAZOSZ010000245.1:0-3586 GCA_964582505.1 uncultured Ectothiorhodospiraceae bacterium
GGCCGCCTCGCCGGCTGCCGGCTCGTCCGTGGCGCTCGCGGCCCTGGACGGGCCGCTTTGCCCCACGGCGTCCGCCTTGCCCTCGGTGTCAATGTCCACCAGCGGCGAGTGGGTCGGCAGGATGGTGCCGTCGGGCGCGTGGATCTTCACGATTCGCCCGGTGTACGGCGCCGGGACTTCGACCACCGCCTTGGCGGTCTCGACAGAGAGCATCGGCTGGTCCACCTTGACCATGTCGCCCTCGGCCACCAGCCAGCTGACGATCTCCGCCTCGGGAAGGCCCTCGCCGAGGTCGGGGAGATTGAAAGTCTTCACGCTCATGCCGCTAGTCCTCGAAGGTCTTTTTCACGCCGTCGATGATCCGCGCGACGCTCGGCAGGAACTCGTACTCGAGGCGAAACAGCGGCATCACGGTATCGTAGCCGGTGACCCGGACGATCGGCGCCTTCAGGTCCCAGATGCCCTTCTCCGCAACGCCTGCCGCGACCTCGGCGCCCACCCCGCAAGTGCGGGCCGCCTCGTGCACGATCACCAGCCGGCCGGTCTTCTCCACCGACTCGAGGATGGTATCGAGGTCCAGCGGGCTGATGGTCGCCAGGTCGATGACCTCGGCGCTGATGCCCTCCTTGTCGAGTTCCTCCGCGGCCTTGAGCGTTTCGAAAGTCATTGCGCCCCAGGTCACGATGGTGACGTCCTCACCCTCGCGAAGGATATAGCAGGTATCGAGTGGCAATGCTTGGCCGTTGTCCTCGATTTCCTGCTTCTGCAGGCGGTAGATACGCTTCGGCTCGAGGAACACCACCGGATCGGGATTGCGGATCGAGGCCAGCAGCAGCCCGTAGGCGCGCCGCGGCGAGGAGGGGATCACCACGCGGACGCCGGGCATATGGGCGAACATCGCCTCGGTGCTTTCGGAATGGTGCTCGGGAGCGTGGATCCCGCCGCCAAAGGGCGCGCGCAGCACCATCGGCACGTGCAGACGCCCGCGGGTGCGGTTTCTGAAGCGGCCGGCGTGATTGATCATCTGGTCGACGGTCGGGTAGATGAAGCCCATGAACTGGATCTCACAGACCGGCCGCATGCCCTGCACCGCCATGCCGATCGACATGCCGGCGATCATCGACTCCGCCAGCGGAGTGTCCATGACGCGGTCCGCGCCGAAGCGCTGTTGCAGGCCGGCAGTGGCGCGGAACACGCCGCCGTTGACGCCGACGTCCTCGCCCAGCACGACGACTTGGTCGTCGTGCTCCATCTCCCAGGCCAGCGCCATGGTGACTGCCTCGATCAGCGTGATCCGCGGCATCAATGCTGCCCCCCGGAGTTCACGAACTTGCGGGCCGTCTCGCGCTGCTCGGCCATGGCCTCGGGCAGTTCCGCGTACATGTAATCGAAAATCGACTCCACCGGCTGCACCGGCGTATCGAGATAGACCTGGACGGCCGCATCGACCTTGGCCGCGCACTCGGCCTTCAGCGCGTCCTCCTGCTTGTCGCTCCAGGCGCCGATGCCCGCCAGGTACTGGCGAATCCTGATCAGCGGTTCGGTCTTCCAGGCCTCGTCGACCTCGCTCTTGTCGCGGTAGCGGCTGGCGTCATCGGCGGTGGTGTGGTCGGAGAGCCGGTAGGTGACGGCCTCCACCAGCATCGGTCCGTGGCCGTCGCGTGCCCTCTGCAGGGCATCTTCCATGGTCTGGCGCACGGCGATCACGTCGTTGCCGTCCACCTGAATGCCGGGCATGCCCGCCGCCACGGCCTTCTGGGCGAGCGTCTTGGTGGCAGTCTGCAGCGACAGCGGTACGCTGATCGCCCACTTGTTGTTGACCACCACGAACACCACCGGCAGCTCGCGTACTGCGGCGAGGTTCAGCGCCTCGTAAAAATCACCCTGCGAGGTCCCGCCGTCGCCGAGCACGCTGACCGCGCAGCGCGGCTCGTTGCGGAGCTTGAAAGCCAGGGCGGCGCCGGCGGCATGCAGGCACTGGGTGGCAATCGGGACGCACCAGGGAAAGTCGTGCCGCGGTCCCGAGTAATCGTTACCGCGCTCGTCGCCGCCCCAGTACAGCAGCACTTCCTCCATCTTCACGCCGCGCCAGAACTGCGCACCGTACTCCCGGTACATCGGCGCGAAGCAGTCCTCCGGCCGCATCGCCGCGCCGATGCCGACGTGCGCCGCCTCGTGGCCGAGGCTGGACGCGTAGGTGCCGAGCTTGCCGGTGCGCTGCAGGTTGATGGCCTTGGTGTCGAAGACGCGGGTCAGCAGCATCAGGCGGTACAGCTTGAGCAGTTCCTCCGGGTCCTTGGCAAATTCGGGCAGGTCGGCCACAAGCTTGCCTTCGGGATCGAGCACCTGCCGGTACGGGATCCGGAATTCGGCGATGGTCTTCACCAGGTCCTCCTCCTGATATTCTGGTCGCAGGCCGGGCCGCCGGACCGCAAATAGCGGGGCATTATACATCCTCGCCCCGCGGCGCCGACCGGCTCCGGAACGTGCTTTGATGTTGCGCCGCCGCAGCCAGGGAGATGCCACGCAGATGCGTAAAAGGAAAATGGAAGCCGGGATCCACCGCGATCTCCGCGACCAGCTCAGTTATTCCGGTTACCTGCGTCTCGAAGAGGTGCTCGGCGCACAGCACCCGCTGTCCGACCCGCCGCATCACGACGAGATGCTGTTCATCGTGCAGCACCAGGTGACCGAGCTGTGGATGAAACTGATCATCCACGAGCTGGAAGCCGCGATCGCCTCGGTCCGCGCCGACCGGCTGGAGCCCTGCTTCAAGGTGCTGGCGCGCGTCAAGCAGGTGCAGCAGCAGATGTTCCACCAGTGGGCCGTGCTGGAGACCCTGACGCCTGCCGAGTACACCCGCTTTCGCCATGTCTTCGGTCAGGCTTCCGGCTTCCAGTCGGTCCAGTTCCGGCTGCTCGAGTTCCTGCTCGGCAACAAGGACGCGAGTTACCTGGCGGTGTTCGAGCATGACCCCGGCGCGGTGCGGCGACTGCGCGCGGCGCTCGAGTCCCCGTCGATCTACGACGAATTCCTGCGCCACCTCGCGCGGCGCGGTCTGCCGGTGCCGGCGGAGCGCGTGGAGCGTGACTGGTCGGAATCCTGCGACTCGCACCCCGGGGTGGTGGAGGTGTTCAAGCGGATCTACCAGGACACCGAGCAATACTGGGACGCCTACGACATGTGCGAAAAGCTGGTGGATATGGAGGTCAATTTCCAGTTGTGGCGGTTCCGCCACTTGAAGACGGTCGAGCGGATCATTGGCTTCAAGCGCGGGACCGGCGGCTCCTCGGGCGTCAGGTTCCTGCGCGAGGCGATCGATATCCGCCTGTTCCCGGAGCTGATCGACGTGCGCACGGCATTGTAGGAGCGGCTTCAGCCGCGACCGTCGCGACCGTCGCGACCGTCGCGGCGGTCGCGGCTGAAGCCGCTCCTACGGCAGGTGTTGGCCACCGTCAGTCGATGCGCGGCGCGCCGAGGCCGCGCGCGCGTTGCTCGAGGCGCTGGAGGGCGACATCCAGCGCGCGGTGTTGGGCATCGCTCAGCCCGCCGAGCAGCTCCGCCTGGTAGCGAAGCAGCGCCGGCA
>CAZOSZ010000246.1:0-3573 GCA_964582505.1 uncultured Ectothiorhodospiraceae bacterium
CGCCCGTGGCCGCGCTGGCCGCCCCGGAGGAGCCCGCACGGCCGGCGGCACCCGCCAGCGAAGCGCCCACGGTGGATGCCATCGAGGTGCAGACCAATGTGCAGCTGGATCGTGACTACCTTGCGGGCTTCATCCGGCAGCAGCCCGGCGAGCCGCTCGATGCGGCCAGGCTGAACGCGGACCTGCAGCGCGTCTGGGGACTGCAGCGCTTCGATGACGTGCTCTGGAGCCTGGAGTCGCGCGCCGGGCAGAATGTGCTGGTGGTGCGGGCCACCGGCGATCCCGAGGAATCCGGCTTCGTGCGCTTCGGCTTGCGCATCCAGGACAACTTCGACGGCGACGAGTACTACGCGCTGGGATTCAGCTACACGCACACCGCCGTCAATGCCTGGGGCGGGGAGTGGAAGAGCCAGTTCGTGCTGGGCACCCAGCCGTTGTTCGCCTCGGAGTTCTTCCAGCCGATCGGCGACGAGGGCAACTGGTTTCTGGCGCCGACGGTGGACGCCTCGCGCAGCCAGCTGCAGCTGCGCGACGAGGAGTTTCGGCGGCGCCACGAGCTGCGTGTCTCCGGCTACCGGGGCGGGCTGTCGCTCGGCCGCATCTTCGGCAACTACGGAGAGCTGCGCGGCGGCCTGTTCCGCGGCCGCGGCCGCACACAGATCGAGGTCGGCGCGCCGGATTTCGAAGTCGGCAAGTTCGACGTCGGCCTGCTGGCCTGGCGCTACCGCTACGACATGCTCGACAGCCTGTACTTTCCGCGCTCCGGGGTATTCGCCGACGCCACCTACCTGCAGAATCGCGAAAGCCTCGGCGCCAGCAGCGATTCCGAGCAGCTCTCCCTGATATGGATCAACGCCTGGTCTCGCGGGCCGAACACGGTCTCGCTGGGGCTGAACTGGGCGGACTCCTGGGGCGAGTCGGGCCTGGAGTCGCGTTTCGACCTCGGCGGCTTCCTGCAGCTTTCCGGCCTGCCGCCGGGCGCCGTGTCCGGCCGTCACGTGCGCTTCGGCCGCGCGGTGCTGTTTCGCCGCGTCGCCGGCGGCCCGGTGGCCTCGCCGCTGAACATCCCGGTGTACGTGGGCGGTTCGCTGGAGTTCGGCAACGCCTGGGAGTCCCGCGACGAGGTCGCGTTCTCCAGCGGCCTGTTTGCCGGCAGCGCCTTCGTCGGCGTGGAGACCCTGCTGGGCCCGATCTACCTGGCGGGCGGCTGGGCCGAGGGCGGCGAGCGGTCCCTGTACTTCTTCCTCGGCAGCATTTTCTGAGCGTACGCCCGTCATGTCCCTGACCGAACTGCTCGTCTACCTGCTTGCCGCGATCATTGCCGTGCCGGTGGCGCGGCGGCTCGGCTTCGGCTCGGTGCTGGGCTACCTCGCCGCCGGGATCGTTATCGGCCCGTGGGGCCTGAAGCTGTTCGCCGACGTCGACCGCATCCTGCACCTCGCAGAATTCGGCGTGGTGCTCCTGCTGTTCATCATCGGGCTCGAGCTGCAGCCGACCCGCCTTTGGGCGTTGCGCCGGGGGATCTTCGGCACCGGCACGGCACAGCTGCTGGCGACCGGCGCGCTGCTGTCCGGCGCGGCGCTGGCTTTCGGCCTGGCCTGGCAGTCGGCGCTGATCATCGGCCTGACCCTCGCGCTGTCCTCGACCGCCTTCGTGCTGCAACTGCTGGCAGAGCGCAAGCAGCTGACCACCCGGCATGGCCGCACCGCCTTCACCGTGCTGTTGCTGCAGGACATCGCGGTGATCCCGCTGCTGGCGCTGATTCCCGCACTGGCACCCACCACGGCCGTGACAGCGTATCCTGCAACCGGCTACCTGATGCAGTTCGGCGCGGTGGCGGTGCTGATCGCCGGCGGCCGCTGGCTGCTGCGGCCGATGTTCCGCATCGCTGCCCGCGACGGCGGACACGAGATCTTCACCGCCACAGCGCTGGTGGTGGTGGTCGGTTCCGCCGTGCTGATGACCCAGGTCGGGCTGTCGGCCGGGCTCGGCGCCTTCCTCGCCGGCGTGCTGCTTGCGGACTCCGAGTTTCGCCACGAGCTGGAAGCCGAGATCGAGCCGTTCAAGGGCCTGCTGCTCGGCCTGTTTTTCGTCGCGGTCGGCATGTCCGCCAACCTCGGACTGCTGCTCGATGTTCCGTGGCGGATCATCGCCATGACCGTGGGGCTGATCGGGCTCAAGGCGGCGGTGCTGTTCGTGGTCGGGCGGATCAGCGGCCTGCCGGCGGTTTCCGCGCGCAGCCTGGCCTTCGTGCTGGCCCAGGGCGGCGAGTTCGCCTTCGTGCTGTTCGCCACCGCGCTGCAGGGCCGGCTGATCGACCGCGAGCTGTTCGAGCTGCTGATCCTGGTGGTGACGCTGTCGATGATCGCCACGCCGTTTCTGGTGCTGGCGGACGAGCGCATGGCGCGCGCCAGCCGCAGCCGGGAAGCGCAGCGCGCCTTCGACTCCGTGGAGCCCGACCGCGACCACGACGTGATCATCGCCGGACTGGGGCGCTTCGGCCAGGTGGTGGCCCGCGTGCTCAACATGCGGCGGATCCCGTTCACCGCGATCGAGTCCGACAGCCACCAGGTGGACTTCGTCAGGCGCTTCGGCAATGTCGTCTACTACGGCGACACCACCCGCCTCGAACTGCTGCGCGCGGCGCATGTCGAGCGGGCCCGGCTGTTCGTGGTGGCGATCGAGGACGTCGAGGCCTCGGTGCATACCGTTGAGATGGTCAAACGGCATTTCCCGCAGCTCAAGGTGTTCGCCCGCGCCACCGACCGGGCGCACGCCAGGGCGCTGAAGGACCGCCACGTGGACTACGTGATCCGCGAGAACTACGCCTCCAGCCTGGAGATGGCCGAGCAGCTGCTCAGGGCGCTGGGCGATTCGCCGGACCGGGCCGGTGATAGCATTCGCAGATTCCGCCAGTTCGACGAACAGCTGCTGGAACGGGAGCGCGCGGTTGACCAGGACGAGGGGCGCCTGGTGCAGACGGTCCGCGAGGCAGAGCGGGAACTCGCCTTCCTGTTCCACAGCGACGAAAAGGATGCCGAAGCCGTGTCCGGGGGGCAAAACAATGAGCGCGCTGACCGACGATTATTTCCGTGACCTGCCGCCGAAGGAACGCCGTTACGACACCCCGCTTGGCGACGGGCTGGTGTTCTCGGTGTTTCCCAATGGCGCCAAGTGCTGGGTATTGGTGTACTTCGCCAGCGGCTTCCCGCGTCGGCGCACCCTCGGCCTGTTCCCCGAGATGAAGCTGGCCGCCGCGCGCGAGGCTGCGGCGCACGCCTCGCGCCTGCTGGAGGTCGAGCAGGCGCTGGCGCGTAGCGGCGAATCGAGCGCCGCCACTGCCCGCCGGGGTATGCTCGTGATGCTGCTCGACGGCCGGCCGATGCTCGCCGCCGGCCTGGGCATCGCCTTCGCGGCACTGCTCGGCCTGCTGGTCGTCTGGCTGCTTCGCTAGGCCAACATGACGCCTGCCACGCGATGCGGCTCTGCTTCGTGCGCCCGGGGCAACCGGCGCCGCGTAGCATGCCTGCTGTGGCTGGCGGCGCTGTGCGGCCTGCCGGGCGCCGTGGTGCA
>CAZOSZ010000247.1:0-3512 GCA_964582505.1 uncultured Ectothiorhodospiraceae bacterium
TCGTCTCTGACCCCCATTTGCGCAGGAGTGACTTTGGTCATATGACATCCTTGTGAAGGCCCGATAAGCTCAACAGCGCATGGTGAGCTACAGGCGACTCGAGTCCGATCAGCTGGCGGCCGTTGCCGTGACGGTGATGGTGGTGGGCGCCATCGGCGTCAGCCTGCTGAATGCCCGGACGCCGGACCCGATCGCAAAGTTTGTGGCCGTTGTCGGGGGCGGCGCGTATCTCGCAACCTTGTTCCTGAGCTCCGCGTTCCGCAACCGGATCCTCTTGTTCCTTACGTTGCTCATCCTCACCGGCGGGACCGTTGCAGCGCTGGCCGCCATGGGTGTGCTGGGTGCGGGCGTGCTGATGTTCATGCCAGTGGTCGGCCTCGCCGCCTGGGAGCTTCGCTGGCCCGGCCTCATTACGGTGATGGGGGTATCGGCAACCCAGTTCCTCGGTTCGGCCTGGTACATCGGCAGCGGCGGCGGCCTGCTGGCCGAGGCAGCGATCGGATTTGCGGCGGCCATTGCCTTCGTGATCGTGTTCGTGGGCATTGCAAAACGCGAGGCCGCGGCACGCGCCGAGGCCGAGTCGCTCAATGCGCGGCTCTGGGAACAGCTGGAAAATGCCGACGCGCTTGCGACCGAGCGAGAGCGCGTCCGCCTCGCCCGGGAAATTCACGACGGTCTCGGGCACAGCTTGACCGCGGCCAGGGTCCAGCTCGAGGTTGCCGAGCGGCAGCTGACAGAAGATCGGGAAGCGGCGGCGGCGGCTATTCGCACTGCGGGAGTGTGCGTCGCCAAGGGGCTCGCCGATGTCCGCAATTCTGTGGGCAGCCTGCGACAGTCGCCCCTGGATGGCGTGTCCCTGCCGGAGGCCGTGGCGCGCCTTGCGGCGGACACCAGCGCACCGGGCCTGGAGGTCCGATATGAGTGCCGTGGCGCACCACGGATGCTCGAGAGGGCCGCCGCGCTGGCGCTCTATCGTGCAGCCCAGGAAGGGCTCAGCAATGTCTGCAAGCATGCAGGCGCCCGGCAGGCGAAGGTGGTCCTCGATTTCACCGAGGCCGATCGGGTCCGGATCACTGTGGAGGACGATGGGTCAGGTCAGGCTGGAGACGCAATCCCTGGCTTCGGTCTGATCGGACTGCGGGAGCGCGCCCGGCTTCTCGATGGATCGTTCGGCGCCGGCCCCCGTGACGCTGGCGGCTTCCGCCTGGTCCTGGCGGTCCCGGGATGAGGCCGATCCGAGTGGTCCTGGTCGAAGACCAGCCGGTATACCGGCAGGGCCTGCGCAGCCTGCTGACGGGGTACCCGGATATCGAGGTTGTGGGCGAGGCAGCTGACGGCGCGGAGGGCCTGATGCGGATCGCGGCAACCCGGCCTGTCGTGGCGTTGATGGATCTGCGCATGCCGAAGATGGACGGCGTGGAGGCAACCCGGCGCATCCGCGACCGGTACGGCTTCTGCCAGGTCATCGTGCTGACGACCTTCGATGACGACGAGCTTGTGTACGATGCGCTCACCGCCGGGGCCATCGGCTACCTGTTGAAGGATGCGGGTGCGGAGCAGATTGCGACTGCGATCCGCACGGCTGCGGAAGGCGAATGCTTTTTGCAACCCGCGATCGCGACGAAGGTCGTCAGCGCACTGGCCCGACTCCGTGCACCCAGGGCCGGCGCCGCAGCGCTCCGGGAACCTCTGTCGGAGCGCGAAAGCGAAGTGCTGCGCCTGCTGGCACATGGCATGAGCAACAAACGCATTGCACAGCGGCTGAACCTCGCCGAGGGGACCGTGAAGAATTACATGACCAACATTCTCGCCAAGCTCGAGGTGAGCGACCGCACACAGGCCGTTGTAAAGGCGCGTGGTCTCGGCATTGCTTGATGCGGTCGCGCCTCGACATGACCTCGGCGTGACCTTGGTCACTTTCGCCTGAGTTGTCATGCCTTCGATGATGCCCCTGGATGACATCGACGCCGGAGGGGCCCATCGTGAAACAGCTGGCATTCCTCTCGACAGCCCTGCTGTGGCTCGGCTGCGCGTCCACCCTCGCAGCAGATCGGGATGCGGTGCTGCAGGCCGCCGTGGATGCCATGCGGCTGGAACTCGATGTCCGGGGCGTCGCTGCCACGGTCATCTTTCCAGACGATATGCGCTGGACTGGCAGCAGCGGGGAAGCGGCAGCGGGTGTTCCGGTCGAGCCGGAGACGGCCTTCGAGACCGGCAGCATCAGCAAGCTCTATACCGCCGCCGTCGTGCTCTTGCTCGTAGATCGTGGCGTGCTGGCACTGGATGAGACGCTGGACAACTGGGTGCCGGAGTTCGACAACGCCGAGGCGATCACCTTACGCCAGCTGCTGCAGCATGCCAGCGGCATCTTCAGCGTGCACGATGACCCCGAGTTCATGCCCCGATTGTTCATGGAGCCGGCGCATCACTGGCGCGTCGAGGAGCTCCTGGACTTTGTTGCCGAACCTCACTTTCCTCCCGGCGAGGGATGGCGATACTCGAATACCAATTACCTGCTGCTCGGGCTTGTGGTCGAGCGTGCCACCGGACGCCCGTTCGCGGAGAACCTGCGCAGGCTGATACTCGAGCCGCTGGCGCTGGAGCGCACCTGGTTCGCCGCCGCAGAGGATCCCGAGCTGCCGCGGGCGCATGCCTTCCTGGACTTCGATGGTGACGGCGTCCCGGACGACCTGAGTGCGCTCATGCCCGATACGGCATTTCTGACCAGCGCCTGGACAGCCGGTGCAGTGATCGCCAGCAGCGGGGACGTTGCACGATTCACCCGTGCATTGCTCGGTGACGCAAGCATCCTCAGCACTGACAGCCGGCGGGCGATGTTGAGCTTCGTCGACCGGCCGGATGGCAAGCAATACGGACTCGGGGTCCTGCGCGAAGTTCTTGGCGAGACGACGGTGATCGGTCATCGCGGCAACAGCATGGGGTTCAGCGCAGTGACCTGGCATGCACCGGACTCGGGCGTCACCCTCACGATCCTCACCAACGGGCACGGGGTGGTCGTACATCCGTCCGACCATGCACTGCTCGGTACTGCACTCCACCCGATGCCATCGCCTGCAGTGGTCCAGGCCAGGCAGGCTGCGGCGCGCGAAGACCAGGCGGAAGTCATCAGGCTGCTGGAGCCGAAAGTGGAGGCAGAGCCCGACAATCCAGAACTGCTGACCCTGCTGTCGCGGGCCTACATTCAGTCCCTGTCGGTGCGCTCACCGATCCAGACCTATCATCGCAGCAAGCGGCTGGTCGAGTACCTCGAGCGCGCAATCGAGCTTGACCCTTCATATGCGGAGCCGCGCTGGCTGCTGTTCAACTTCCTGCTGCAGGCGCCACCGATGGTCGGTGGTGACCGGGACAGGTCCAAGGCCGTCGCCGAGGCTCTGGTCGAGGTCGATCCTGATCGCGGGCGCTTGGCCCTCGAGAAGTATTCTCGGCACACAGGGGACACCGTGGCCGCGGATCGCTAGGGGAGAAATGGGGGTCAGAGGCGTATTTCCCGC
>CAZOSZ010000248.1:0-3489 GCA_964582505.1 uncultured Ectothiorhodospiraceae bacterium
CCGCCACGCTGCTGGTGGCCGCAGGCGCATGGCTGGGCCTGCGCATCCAGGCGCCGACTGCGCCGGATTCTGTGCTGGGCGCCGAGGTCATCGCCCACATCCACCACGAGCCACACGCCCTGGCAGTGACCGCGGACCGGGCTCCCGAGGCCGACATCGAGCGCGTGCTGCGGCGAGCCGGCGCCCGATTCGCACAGCCCGTCGAGCGAGTGAGCTATGCAAGGCTGTGTCCGTTCCGCGGGCGGCTGGTCGCACATTTCGTGGTGCAGGGAGAGCGCGGCCCGGTGACGGTCCTGCTGCTTCCCGAAGAGCACCTGACGCGGCCGACGCCGGTGCGCAACGAGGAGTTCAGCGGCACGCTGGTGCCGCTGGAAGGTGGCGGCAGCATAGCGATCGTCGGCCAGCCCGACGAGGACCTGCAGGAGATCCGGGACCGCTTCGCCGAGGCGGTTCGCTGGCAGCTCTGAACGGGATGGGCCCGTTGTGGAGCAAACGGTCACAGTGGCCGGACAACCAAGACCGAGAGTGAGATCGAGAGGAGATCGGAGATGCTGAAAAAGACTATCGTGCCAATTTCGATGGCGGCCGGGATGGCATTGGCCGGTTCGCTGGCCGGGGTGCCGATATCCAAGGCCGAGGCCAGCCCGTTTGCCATGACCGCGCTGTCCAGCGGCTACATGGCCTCTTCGCACGGCCCCGAAGGAAAGTGCGGCGGCGACAAGGAGGGTGAGGGCAAGTGCGGCGAAGGAAAGTGCGGCGGCGACAAGGAGGGTGAGGGCAAGTGCGGCGAAGGAAAGTGCGGCGGTGACAAGGAAGGCGAGGGCAAATGCGGCGGCGACAAGGAGAAGCCCGGCGTAGCCTGATACGCGTTCCCTGCGAAACGAACGGGCCCGCGGTCATGGCCACGGGCCCGTTCCTTTCACTGCGGCGAAAGGAACGGGCTTGCGGGGCGTGGCCTGCAACGGCAACCTATCCAGCTCGGGGCGTGGGCCAGGGAGCCGGACAGGAATGAGCATCGAGCATGACATTCGCCAGCGTTGTGACTGGAGCCTGGGCGTGAGCGACGCCTACCTCGCCTACCACGACGAGGAGTGGGGCATGCCGGCGCGCGACGATGCGCGGCAGTTCGAGTTCCTGGTGCTGGAGAGCGCCCAGGCGGGCCTGTCCTGGTCCACCATCCTGCACAAGCGCGCCGGCTACCGGCGCGCATTTGCCGGCTTCGATCCCGCCAGGGTGGCGCGTTTCAACCGCCGCAGCGTCGAGCGACTGATGGCCGATTCCGGAATCGTGCGCAATCGCCAGAAAATCGAGGCAGCCATCGGCAACGCGCGTGCGTTTCTCGAGCTCCAGTCCCGGTTCGGCAGCTTCAGCGACTACCTGTGGGGTTTCGTGGACGGCAAGCCGGTGGTCAACCGCTGGCGCGAGATGCGGCAGGTGCCGGCCGCCACGCCGCTGTCGGACAGCATCAGCCGGGACCTCAAGTCGCGCGGCTTCAAGTTCGTTGGCAGCACGATCGTCTACGCTCACTTGCAGGCGACCGGGCTGGTCAATGACCATCTGGTCGGTTGTTTCCGCCATCGCGAGTGCCTGCAGTGAGCGCCGCCATAACCGCCTTGTATGCCGGCCTGCTCGGCATCCTCTACCTGGTGCTCGCCGGATTCGTCGTCGGCCACCGTCGCCGCGCGCGGGTCGGACTGGGAACGGGCGGCGACACCGCGCTGGAGCGGGCCGTCCGGGTGCACGGCAATTTTGCCGAGTACGTGCCGCTGTTCCTGTTGCTGCTGCTGGTCGCCGAGCTGAATGGCGCTGCCGCCTGGCTGTTGCATGCGGCCGCTCTGGTCTTCGTGGTGGCGCGCCTCGGCCACGCGCTGGGACTGTCGCGCAGCAGCGGGGTGAGTGCCGGACGCTTCTGGGGGACCGCGACGACCTGGACGGTCTTGCTGGTGCTGGCACTGGTCAACCTCCGGCTGGCGTTCGCCTGAGACCGGTGGATTTCAGCCCGGGTCCGGGTCGCGGGCGAAGATCGCCGCCTCGTCAGCGAAGGACTTGAACTCCAGCGCATTGCCGGACGGGTCAAGGACGAACATCGTGGCCTGTTCGCCGGGCCGGCCCCGGAAGCGGATTCGCGGCTCGATCAGGAATGCTGCGCCGGCTTTCCGCAGGCGCTCGGCAAGGGCCTCCCAGTCGGCTCTGTCCAGGATCAGTCCGAAGTGGCGTACCGGGACCCGGTCGCCATCCACCTGGCTGGACGCCGGCGGGTGACCCTCATCGGCGAGATGAGCCGTAATCTGATGGCCGCAAAAATCGAAATCGATCCAGCGATTCGATTCCCGGCCGATGGCGCAGCCCAGCTGCCCGGCATAGAAAGCGCGCGCGGCCTCGAGGTCGCGCACCGGAAAGGCAAGGTGAAAGCGTGGCCTCATTCGTCCTCCAGCCAGTCACGGGCGACCAGGAAATCGCGATACAGCGCCGCCTCCGGGGAATCGTCGGCGGGACGCCAGTCGTAGCGCCAGCGCACCAGGGGCGGCAAAGACATGAGGATTGACTCGATGCGTCCCCCGGACTGCAGGCCGAACACTGTGCCGCGATCGTAGACCAGGTTGAATTCGACGTAGCGACCGCGCCGATACAGCTGGAAGTCGCGTTCGCGTTCTCCCCAGGGCGTGTGCCGGCGACGCTTGACGATCGGGCGGTATGCCGGCAGGAAATGCTCGCCGACCGAGCGCGAGAACCCGAAACAGCGCTCGAAAGCCCATTCGTTCAGATCGTCATAGAACAGTCCGCCGACGCCACGCGGTTCATTGCGGTGGCGCAGGTGGAAGTACTCGTCGGCCCATCGCTTGTAGCGCGGGTAGACTTCTTCGCCAAACGGCAGGCAGGCGGCGCGCGCCTGCCGATGCCAGTGCTGCACGTCCTCCAGGTACGGGTAGTAGGGCGTCAGGTCGAAGCCGCCGCCGAACCACCACACCGGCGGCTCACCGGGCTTCTGGGCGATGAAGAAGCGCCAGTTGCCGTGCACGGTCGGAACGTAGGGGTTGCGCGGATGCAGAACCATGGAGACGCCGGTGGCGCGGAAACTGCGCCCCGCCAGCTCCGGCCTGCGCGCTGTCGCCGATGGCGGCAGTGACTTGCCGTGCACCGCGGAAAAATTCACGCCGCCTTTCTCGAACAGTGCACCCTCCTCGATGATGCGGCTGTCGCCGCCGCCGCCGCCGGGCCGCTTCCAAGCGTCGACACGGAAGCGTGCGCCCCCGTCCAGGGCCTCGAGCTCCACCGTCAGGTGCTCGTGCAGCGACCTGAGCCACTCCTCGACGGCTCGTACCTGGGCGTTTCCCGTGCTGCGTGGCATGGCGGCTCCCTTTGCCTGGCCGATGATGTCCTCAGGCGGCCCGGACGGCGCGGCCGGTGAGCGCGTCGCGGATCTCGCTCGGCCGGACTCGGCCGCCTGTGGCGCCGCCGAGGATAAGGTCCACGCCGCGGCCGAACCAG
>CAZOSZ010000249.1:0-3487 GCA_964582505.1 uncultured Ectothiorhodospiraceae bacterium
ATCGAGGGCAGCGACATGCTGTTCATCACCGCCGGCATGGGCGGCGGCACCGGCACCGGCGCGGCGCCGATCGTCGCGCAGGTGGCCAAGGAACTGGGCATCCTGACAGTCGCGGTGGTCACCAAGCCGTTCAACATGGAAGGCGGCAAGCGGCTCGCCATCGCCGAGCACGGCATCGCCGAGCTCGCCAAGTATGTCGACTCGCTGATCACCATTCCCAACCAGAAGCTGCTGACGGTGCTCGGCAAGCAGACCACGTTGCTGGACGCCTTCAAGTCGGCCAACCAGGTGCTGCAGGGCGCGGTGCAGGGGATCGCCGAGCTGATCACCCGCCCGGGGCTGATCAATGTCGACTTCGCCGACGTGCGCACCGTGATGGCGGAGATGGGCATGGCGATGATGGGCACCGGTCGCGGCACCGGTGAGGACCGCGCGCGCGAGGCCGCCGAGGCGGCGATCTCCAGCCCGTTGCTGGAGGATATCAACCTCGAGGGTGCCAGGGGCGTGCTGGTCAACGTGACCGCCGGCATGGACCTGTCGATCGGCGAGTTCGACGAGGTCGGCAACGCCGTCAAGGAGCGTGCCCACGAGGACGCCACGGTGGTGGTCGGCACGGTCATCGACCCTTCGATGGAGGGCGAGGTGCGCGTCACGGTGGTGGCCACCGGGCTGGGCGGCGTGACCTCCGCGCGGCAGCGGCCGCCGCAGCTGCAGGTGGCGGTCACCGGCAGGCGGACGGCGCGTGGCAACCGCGTCGGCGGCGGGCCGGTCAATTACGACGACCTCGAGCGGCCGCCGACCAGCCGCCGGCAGACCGAGGAGGTGGTACAGCCGAAACGGGCGGTCGGCCAGAGTTTCGACTATCGCGCCGATCCCGACATGCTGGACATTCCGGCCTTCCTGAGGCGCCAGGCCGACTGAGGCCTGGCGCGATCCAGGCGGCGTTCCCGGGGGTGCCCGCTCTCTCCCCCCGGGAGCGCCTGCTTGGGTGCCGGCACGGGCTTATGTTACTTTGCCCTATTATTCCGGAGGTCGAATGACGCCATGCTCAGGCAGCGCACGCTGAAGAACACCATTCGCGCGACGGGTGTCGGCCTGCACACCGGCGAGAAGGTGCTGATGACCCTTGGTCCGGCACCGGTCAACACCGGCATCCTGTTCCGCCGCACCGACCTCGACCCGGTGTTCGAGATCAAGGGCGACGGCATGCACGTCGGCGAGACCACGCTCGGCACCACGCTGGTGCGCGACGGCGTCCGGGTGGCGACCATCGAGCACCTGATGTCGGCGCTGGCCGGGCTCGGCATCGACAATGCCACGGTCGAGCTGTCGGCCTCCGAGGTGCCGATCATGGACGGCAGCGCCGGGCCGTTCGTGTTCCTGATCCAGTCCGCCGGCATCGCCGAGCAGAACGCGCCGAAGCGATTCATCCGGATCCGCCGCCCGGTGGAGGTCCGCGACGGCGACAAGTGGGCGCGTTTCGCGCCGTTCGACGGCTTCAAGATCGATTTCGAGATCGAGTTCGATCATCCGGTGTTCAAGCGCCACCTGCAGCGCGCCTCGATGGATTTCTCGACCACCTCCTTCCTGCGCGAGATCAGCCGTGCGCGCACTTTCGGTTTCATGCGCGACATGGAGTTCCTGCGCTCCATGAACCTCGGCCGGGGCGGCAGCCTCGACAACGCCATCGTGCTGGACGACTACCGCATCCTGAACGACGACGGCCTGCGCTACGAGAACGAGTTCGTGCGCCACAAGATCCTCGACGCGATCGGCGATCTCTACCTGCTCGGCCACAGCGTGATCGGCGAGTTCAGCGGCTTCAAGTCGGGCCACGGCCTGAACAACAGCTTGCTGCGCGAACTGGTGCGCCGCGAATCCGCCTGGGAAACGGTCACCTTCGAGGACGAGCGCGACGCGCCGCTCAGCTTCGCCGCGGCCGCCGCCTAGCGTGGCCGGCACGCTCGGCGCGGCTGTGGGAGCGGCTTCAGCCGCGATTCGATCGCGGTCAAAACCGCTCCTACACGCCCCTCGCCGCCGGTCGCACCTTTATCCGCACCCGTGCAATCGCACCGTCGTAACGGGGCGCGAGCCGTTCGGCCAGTTCGGGCGCATGGAAACGCAGGCGGCTGGCCCAGGCGGCGCTGTCGACCAGCACCACCACGGTGTCGCCGTGCAAGGCCGCCCCGGTGACGTGCAGCGCCAGCTCGTCCGGCAGCAGGGCCCGCACGCGCGCGTCCAGCTCACCGGCCTCCCGGGCTCGCCTGAGCAGCACCGACAGATCATTCCCCGCCAGCAAGTCCTTGAGCTGTCGGGGCCCTTTGTCCTTGATGTTGATTTTGTGACCCATGTCGATTGAGCCTCGGGGCATTTTCCTGCATAGTCGGCTAGCTTGTAAAAGGCCATGGCGTCGCGAGGCGCCGTCGCAAAGCAACCGGTCTGAAGGTCCCGAGCCCCGGAGTCGGGCTGAGTCATGACAGCGGAGCTGCCGAGCAGAATGGAATTGGTGATCGATATCGACAGCGCAATCCATCGCGTCGCCCGGACACTCCGGGCCAGCGGAGGGGCGGGCGCTTGAACCTGCTGGTTTACACGAACCGGCAGGGCCACACCCGGCAGCTTCGGCTGAGCTGGCGCGGCGTGGTCAGCGTGGTCGCCGGCGCCTTCACACTTGCCTTCGTCGCCGGCCTGCTGATCGGCCGGCTGTACCAGCCGATCCCCGAGGACGAACTGTTTACCACACTGCGCGCCGAGCTCGAGGCCCAGCAGGCCGAGCTGGCCGCGGTTCGCGAGCAGTCCGGCCGCAACGTCGACGCCCTGGCGGCGCGCCTCGGCCAGCTCGCGGCGCACATCACCCGGCTCGATGCGCTTGGCCAGCGGCTGGTCTCGATGGGCGGTCTCGAGGACGGCGAGTTCAACTTTGGCAATGCGCCGCCGCAGGGCGGCCCTGACGGGCAGGAAGGCGCCTCGCTGCAATCCGGCGAGATCACCGAACTGCTCGACGACCTGCAGGGCCAGATCGAGGATCGCGCCCGCCAGCTCGACGTGCTCGAGGCGTTGCTGGCCAACCGTCGCCTGTCGGCCGAGGTCCACCCCGAGGGCCGGCCGGTAACGACCGGCTGGATGTCTTCCGGTTTCGGTTACCGCGCCGACCCGTTCACCGGCAAGCGCGCTTTCCACGGCGGCCTGGACTTCGTCGGCCCGGCGGGCAGCGACGTGCTGGCAGTGGCCTCCGGCGTGGTGATCTTCTCGGGACGGCGCGCCAACTACGGCAATCTTGTCGAGATCGACCACGGCAACGGCCTGGTGACCCGCTACGGTCACAACAAGGAAAACCTGGTTGTGGTCGGCGACACCGTGAAAAAAGGCGAGCCGATCGCGCTGGTCGGGTCCACCGGCCGCTCCACGGCGCCGCACGTGCATCTCGAGGTGCTCGAGAACGGCCGCGTGGTCGATCCCCGCAAGTACATGCGGTAGGAGCGGCTTC
>CAZOSZ010000250.1:0-3450 GCA_964582505.1 uncultured Ectothiorhodospiraceae bacterium
CCTCCAGCGCCGCCAGCCGTTCGCGGAAGCGCGCCAGGCAGGCCAGCGCGGCCTCCGCGGCCTGCAGGGAAATGCGCCCGTCCGGTCCAAGGCCCGCGCCGAGACGCACCATTTCACGGATGCGGTCGAGAATCGCGACCTCGCCGTGATTGCGGCGCGCCACGACCATGTGAAAGCTGTTGGAGCCGAGGTCTACCGCCGCAATGACGTCCGGCGGACGGACGGATGTCATGAGCGCCTGGCCTGGGCCTGCCGCGCTCCGGGAGGTCCGCTCAGACCCCGAACGACGAACCGCAACCGCAGGTGGTCGAGGCGTGCGGGTTGCGGATGACGAACTGGGCGCCGTTGAGGTCCTCGCGGTAATCGATCTCCGCGCCAGTCAGGTACTGGATGCTCATCGGGTCGACCAACAGCGTCACGCCGCATTTCTGGATGCGCGTGTCGCCTTCGTCCTCGTTCTCGTCGAAGGTGAAGCCATACTGGAAGCCGGAGCAACCGCCGCCCTGGATGAACACCCTGAGCTTCAGGTTCGGGTTGCTCTCCTCGCGGATCAGCTCGCCAACCTTGGTCGCCGCTGCCTCGGTGAAGACCAGCGGCTGCCCGTCGGGGACCGCTTCAATGCCATGCGTTGCCATGATTCCGCGCACCAGTTCTGGTGGTATTGGCCTGCATTCTACCGCAGCTGCGCCGCCCCGTCCCCTTCGGGCAGCTGCGAATCCGGTTTGGGTTCGGCCGGCTTGAGCTCGGGCGGAGGTGACGGCAGCGCGGGCTGGCCTTCGGCCTGGTGGATCAGCCGACCGTTGACCCGCGCGCCCGCCGCCATCTGCAGCGCGGCATAGCGGACATTGCCGTCCACCCGCGCGGTCGTCCCGAGTTCGACCCGGTCGCGGGCCATGACGTCGCCGAGCACCGCGCCGTTCAACACCAGGTTGTCCACGGCCACGGTGCCCTCGATGACACCGCCATTGCCGACCGTCAGGGACGCCGGAACGCCCGGCTCGCCGCTGACGTCACCGACGATCCGGCCATCGACGTGCAGCCCGCCGCGATACACCAGATCGCCGGTCACGGTCGTGCCGGTGCCGATCAGCGTGGCAATGTTCGAGCTGTCATGTTTCGCTTTCTTTCCAAACATCTCGTCTCCTCAGCCGGGCCTCGCTCAGCCGCGAGGTTTCCACGGAAAACTTGTCGCGACCACGTTCGCGTTGCGCCCGGAGGGCCGCAACTCGACCATGGCCATTTCGGGCTCGAAGCCGGCCGGCAAAACCACTTCCAGGTCCACGTCCTGGAAATATCGGAACTCGAACGGGTGCGGCTGACCGGCGAGTTCCTGCAGCGACAGGCTGGCCTCCCTGCCATTCAGCATGCCCCTGAGGCTCAGGTCCACCTCGCCCTGGATCTTGCTCGCCCGCTGCCCGGAGTGCACCAGCACCAGCCTCAGCCGGTAGTGATGCTCGCCGCCGTTGGCGCTGACCTCGAAGGCCTGGACCCGCAAGCCGTGCTGGCCGTCGGCCGGCGCCATGATGCGCCGGTAGAACGCCAGCTCCTCGTTCAGCTCGGCCACCAGCCCCTCGCTGTCCGCCAGTCCGGCCTTGAGCTGGGCCTGTTCCTGTCGATCGACCTCGAGCGTGGTCTCCAGTCTTGCCAGCTGGTCCTTCAGCGCCTGGTTCTCGGCATCCAGCCGTGACAGCTCGGCTGCGAGCCTGTCACGCTCCCGTCCGCTGCTCAGGCTCGAGTAGCCGCCCATGCGCTGGCCAAGCTCGAACACCCCGGCACAGAACAGCAGCGCCAGCAGCACGCCCACGCCGACCACGATGCGCTTGCGGCGCGGGTCATGCAACTTGACGACGACGCGCTGTTGGTCCAAGGATCCTCCGCCGGCCGCGCGGCCAGGGTGTTATTCCGCCCGTTGTGCGGCGTCCGGCCCTGGACGCGGCGGGGGCCCTTCAGGGAACACCAGCCTGCCGAACTCGCGCAAGGCTCGCAGGTAGACCCGTCGCTTGAAGTATATGACCTCGTCGACCGGTTCCCACCAGCTGACCCAGCACCAGCGGTCGAACTCCGGATGCGCGCAGCAATCGAAACGCACCCGGCAGTCGTCCGCGACCAGCCTGAGCAAGAACCAGCGTTGCTTCTGCCCGATGCATAACGGCTGGCTGCACTGCCGGATGTAGCGGCGCGGCAAGCGGTAACGCAACCAGCCGCGCGTCGTGCCGAGCACGCGCACGTCATCCTGCTTAAGGCCGATCTCCTCCTCGAGCTCGCGGTACATCGCCGTCCTGGCGCTCTCGCCCGGCAGGATCCCGCCCTGCGGGAATTGCCAGCCGGGGCGGCCCGCCCGCCCGGCCCAGAACACCCGGCCCGCGTCGTTCGTGAGGATGATGCCGACATTGGCCCTGAATCCGTCGGCGTCTATGCAATCCTTCATGTGGAGCCGTAAAGCTTCGCTTTGGCTCGGATTCTTCCACAGGGCTGCGGATAAACCAAGCCGCCGGCGCGACGGGGCGCGCGACGCGTGCTAGCCTTTTCGGCCACGCTGGCCCCGCCGCCTGGCACGAAATCCGCAGAGCAGCTCAATCGTGACGATCCGCCCCGCTGCCACCTCGCTCAGCCCTGCGCTCGCGCGGCCGACCTGGCTGTCCGGGCGCGCCCTGACGGTGCTAGGCCTGCTGGCGGTGCTGGCATGCATCGCCCTGCTGGTGGCGCTCGCGGCGGGCAGTGTCGCGCTGGCGCCGGCAGAGCTGTGGCGCGGCCTGCGCGATGCCGATGCCGGGCTGGCAAGCACGCTGGTGCGGGAACTGCGCCTGCCGCGCGCGCTCAGCGCGTTCGCCATTGGCGGCCTGCTGGCGCTGGCCGGCGTGCTGATGCAGATCCTGCTGCGCAACCCGCTGGCCGATCCTTACGTGCTTGGCGTCTCCGGAGGTGCGGCGACGTTTGCCCTGCTGGTGCTGTCAGCCGGGCTCGGCGGTGCCTGGGTGCACGGCGGCGCGTTCGCCGGCGCGCTCACTGCGACCCTGCTGGTATTTGCCCTGGCGCATGGCAGCGGCGCGTGGACGCCGCTGAGACTGCTGCTCACCGGCGTGGTGGTCGCGGCCGGCTTCGGCGCTGCCGTCAGCCTGATCCTCGCACTCGGCCCGGACTCCAGCCTGCGAGGCATGCTGTTCTGGCTGATGGGCGATCTGTCGTTTTCGCGTGAACCGGCCGGCCTGCTGGGATTGCTGGCACTGGCGACCGCCGGAGGCATCCTGACGGGACGACACCTGAACGTGCTGGCGCGCGGCGAGGCGCGCGCGGAGACACTCGGGGTGGCCGTGCGTCCGTTGCGCATCGGCATCTATGTCGCCGGCTCGTTGCTCACGGCGATATCGGTCGCGACTGCCGGCAGCATCGGCTTCGTCGGCCTGGTGGTGCCGCACCTCATGCGCCGCGTCGTCGGCCCGGACCATCGCC
>CAZOSZ010000251.1:0-3445 GCA_964582505.1 uncultured Ectothiorhodospiraceae bacterium
CCCTGGATTTTCTTTGCGCGAGCTTTGAGCTGATCCTTGCTCATGACTTTCTCCCTGGCTTGTCTGTGTGCAAATGGTGCGGAAGTTTGGGCGGCCTTTTGAGGTCGCGGGAAACGCGCAGGCGGCTTCACCTGATGTGCAGCCGCTCGCGATACTCGCGCAGGGTCGGTGGGAACTCCTGATCTCAGTTGGTAGCACACGTGCTCGAGCCGGACGTTACGCTGACCGACTATGCGATCTTCCTCGAATGCATGCTGTTCTGCGGGCTGCTCGCCCGCCCCCGCACGCGGCGCGTCGACCGTGCCGCGTATATCCTGTTGTTCCTGCTGACGGGCCTCGCCGCCTTGACCGGCGGCACGATGCATGGCTTCTTCGCGGTGCATAGTGAAGGTCCGGCATCCGCGCTGTGGGTGCTGACGCTGCTGCTCATCGGAGGAGCGAGCGTCGCCCTCTGGATCGCGGCTGTGAAACTGGGGAGGACCCCGTGGACAGACGCCGCTTCCTTGTCGACGGCCTGACGCTCGCCGGCGCAGCCGCGCTCGGCCCGTGGTGGTTGACCGCCTGCAGCGAAAGATCGCGCGGAGCGCTCGTCAACGATTTGCATTCGCAGCTCAATGCCACGCGGGTCAGCGGCGTCGTCAGGCCTTCGACGGTGGACGAGCTGACGGCGTTCGTCCGCGGGCTCGGGAGGTCGGAGTCGTTCTCGGTTGCCGGCGGCCGGCACGCAATGGGCGGACAGCAGTTCGCCGCCGACTCGCCGCTCGTCGACATGGGCCGTCTCGATCGAGTGCTTGGGCTGGACGCGGAACGGGGCATCGTCGAAGTCGAGGCAGGCATCCAATGGCCCGAACTCGTGAGGTGGCTGAACGAGCACCAGGCCGGCGCGGCAAACGGCTGGAGCATCATCCAGAAACAGACCGGCGCGGACCGGCTGAGTATCGGCGGCGGCCTGGCCGCGAACATTCATGGCCGCGGCCTGAAGCTGCGGCCGATGGTGGCCGACGTGGAATCGTTCACCCTCGTTGCACCCGACGGCCAGCTCGTCGAATGCAGCCGCGCGCACAACGCGGATCTGTTCCGGGTGGCGATTGGCGCGTACGGCCTGTTCGGCGTGATGGCGACCGTCCGCCTGCGGCTGATGCCCCGCCTCAAGCTCGAACGCGTGGTGGAGCTCGCCGATATCGACACGCTCGATAAGCGGGTTGCCGAGTGCGTCGGCGGCGGCTGCCTGTTCGGCGACGGTCAGTTCGCGATCGACCCGGACAGCCCCGATTTTCTTCGGCGTTGCGTGTTCTCCGCGTATCGCACGGCGCCGCCGACGGCGGAGGTGCCGGACGTCCAGCTTGCGTTGGACCAGGACGATTGGCGACGGCTGCTGTTGATGACACACACGGACAAGTCCGCCGCATTCGATGCCTACGCCGCCTACTATCTGTCCACGTCCGGGCAGATCTACTGGTCGGATACTCACCAGCTGAGCACCTACATCGATGACTACCACACGTCGCTCGATCACCACACACAGGCGGCCGTGCGCGGCACCGAAATGATCTCCGAGGTTTACGCGCCGCGCGCTCAATTGGCCGCGCTGATGGAGCGCCTCCGTGATGACTTCCGCCGACACCGGGTGGACGTCATCTACGGGACCGTGCGCTTCATCGAACAGGACGACGAGACGTTCCTGCCCTGGGCGCGCCAGTCCTATGCATGTGTCGTGTTCAACTTGCACGTTGCGCACAGCCCGGAAGGGATCGAGAAGGCCAGGCGGGATTTCCAGCGGCTGATCGACCATGCGCTGGATCTCGACGGCAGCTACTTCCTGACCTATCACCGCTGGGCGCGAAGAGACCAGGTCGAACGGGCCTATCCACGGTTCCAGGAATTTCTGCGGCTCAAGCGGGAGTTCGACCCGCGCGAGCGGTTCCAAAGTGAGTGGTACCGGCATTACCGCGGCATGTTCGGCCTGGCGTAACGGACGAGTCCGTCCACTTTGCCGAAATCACATCACGGCGCGGCCCGGGGAACAGAAAATGGAACTTCGGTCCGACAGAATCAGCCGCCAGTGCATGCCCCTTCATCTCGCGCCAGCGCTCCGCCGGCACGTTGGCCTCGAGATTGCGGATCTTGTGCGCCAGGCAGCGCCGCCGCAGGCTCCGCCCACGGATCTCCTCGATCGCCCGGATCAGCCCCGGCGCCCCGTCGCTGTTGAACGTATGGGACGCGCGCAGAGTTGCAGGTGTTACCAGGAGGAAATGAGAAGGGAAGGAGGCAAGGAGGGCAGAGCCTCCTCACCCGTTCAGAAATGGTCGTTTCACCCTTTGACCCTTTGACCCCTAATCCCTTCCTAATTGCGGCGCTTGTAGGGGAAGTCCGCAACGGCCGGCCGGCCGTTGCGGAGGCCCTCGATGCGCGCGTCCACCGAGCCGTCGGCGTTGCGCCGGTAGAGGACGCGCTGCGGGAAGTCGTGGGTGGGATTTTCAAACACAGCCTGTGCGCCGTCCCAGCGGACCAGCTTGAAGTCGGTCTGCGGGCGGCCGCGCGGCTGGGCTACGTAGTATACGCCGTCGTCGCGCCACTCGATGCGCAGGAACTCGAACGATACGGTGCGGCCGTCCGCCAGCGTGCGGCCCATCCCCAGCAGGCCGTTGGAGCTCACCGGGGTCCAGTATTCCTCCACCGACTGCTGCCCGCGGCTGTACTCCCACACGCCGCTGAGCCAGGCAAACTCTTCCGCCGCGGGCCGGGGAGCGGGATCCTGGGCGACAGCCGGAGCCAGCAACGCCGCGGCCGACAACACCACCGCACCGAGCACCACCACGCGAACAGTTCGTTGAGCAGTCATCGTCTTCTCCGTGTGACCGGCGCGCGCCGCCGGTTGGCGTCGGTGTACCGGGGTCGAGTGTAGGCAGGACGGCTCAGGACGTCTTGTACAAATGCGCCGCACGGCCCTTGCGGGTGAACTGCGCGGTGAACTCGGAGAGCTGCGCGAAAAACGCCGGCGGGTTCATCCCCGCAAAGGCGCGGAACTCGCGGATGAGGTGGGGCTGGTCGTAGTAGCCGCACTCCACGGCGATTTCCACCCAGCGCGCCCGGGGCTCGCGGGCGACGGCGCGGAACACACGCTGGAAACGCAGGATGCGGCACAGCAGCTTGGGTTCGAGGCCCACCCAGCGGTCGAAGCGGCGCTCCAGTTGGCGGCGGCTGAGCCCGGCCTGCGCGGCCAGGCTGCCGATGGAGACGTTGCCGTGCCGCGCCACCATCTGGGCCACGCTGGCCTCCACCGCAATTTCAATTTCGGGCGCCGCTCCGGGCCCCGCGCCGTCCATCGCCGCACGCAGAACAGCTTTGAACTCATCGCTGGCGTCGGCGATCAGCTCCCAATAGTCGCGTCCGATCATCTCGGCGCGCGGCACCGAAAGGTTCTCCATGCCGAAGGCGATGTCGT
>CAZOSZ010000252.1:0-3434 GCA_964582505.1 uncultured Ectothiorhodospiraceae bacterium
GGCTGGCCGCCGGTGTCGCGCTGTGCCTGGCCCTCGGCCGGCTTTGAGCGAACGGCAGATGCGCATCGCGATCGGCGTCGAGTACGACGGCAGCGAACTGCTCGGCTGGCAGGACCAGAAGGACGGCCCGAGTGTCCAGCAGGCGCTCGAGCGTGCCTTGTCCGCAGTCGCCGCGGAGCCGGTCGGAGTGGTTGGTGCCGGGCGCACCGATGCCGGGGTCCATGCCACCGGGCAGGTGGCGCACTTCGACACCACGGCAAAGCGCGCGCCGCGCGCCTGGGTGCTTGGCGCGAACACCCAGTTGCCGGCCGCTATCAGCTTGCGCTGGGCCTGCGAGGTCGACGAAGAGTTCCATGCCCGGTACTCGGCGCTGGCGCGCAGTTACAGTTACCTGCTGCTGAATCGCGAGACCCGGCCGGCGTTGTGGCGACACCGCGCCTGGTGGGTGCATCGCCTGCTCGACGCCGGCCGGATGCACGAGGCGGCACAGGCCTTGCTTGGCGAGCACGATTTCTCCGCGTTTCGAGCCACGCAGTGCCAGTCACGCAGCCCGGTTCGCCGGGTGGATAGCGTGCACGTGCGCCGCCACGGCGACTTCCTGGCGGTGGACATTACTGCGAACGCCTACCTGCATCACATGGTGCGCAACGTCGTCGGCACGCTGGTGGCGGTCGGCCGCGGCGAGCGGCCGGCGAGGTGGATCGCGGAGGTGCTTGCCGGCCGCGATCGCTGCCAGGCCGGAGTCACCGCGCCGGCCGAGGGCCTGTATCTGGTGCGTGTCGACTACGGGAGCGCGTTGCGGACCCCCCCGGCGGAGCGTCCGGGGCCGCTGGCCTGAGCCGTTTCGGCTATCATCGGCGCGCTATGAACTGGTTCGACAAGCTGATGCCGTCGAGGATCAAGACGCAGGGCCGGACCCGGTCGATGCCCGAGGGCCTGTGGACCAAGTGTCCGGCCTGCGACGCCGTGCTGTATCGCGCCGAGGTCGAGCGCAACCTTTATGTCTGCCCGAAGTGCGACCACCACATGCGAATCAGCGCGCGCATGCGGCTGAAGTTGTTCCTCGACCCGGGTTCAGGCCGCGAGATCGCCCAGTTCCTGCAGCCGGAGGATCCGCTCAGGTTCCGCGACAGCAGGCGCTATCGGGACCGCCTGACCCAGGCGCAGAAGGCCACTGGCGAGCAGGACGCGCTGGTGGCGATGTCCGGAACGCTGATGGGCCTCCGGCTGGCTGCCTGCGCCTTCGAATTCCAGTTCATGGGAGGCTCGATGGGCTCGGTGGTGGGCGAGCGCTTCCTGCGCGCCGCGAATGCCGCCTGCGACGAGCGCATGCCGCTGGTCTGCTTTTCCGCCAGTGGCGGGGCGCGTATGCAGGAAGGGCTTTTTTCCCTGCTGCAGATGAGCAAGACCGCCGCGGCGCTCAGGCGGCTGGGAGACGCCGGCATGCCCTATGTGTCGGTGATGACCGATCCCACCACGGGCGGCGTCTCCGCCAGCATGGCAATGCTCGGCGACGTCAACATCGCCGAGCCCAAGGCGCTGATCGGCTTTGCCGGCCCGCGGGTCATCCAGCAGACTGTCGGCCAGACCCTTCCCGAGGGCTTCCAGCGCAGCGAGTTCCTGCTGAAGCACGGCGCGCTCGATTTGATCGTGGACCGGCGCCAGCTGCGCGAGCGGATTGCCGCCCTGCTCTCGATGCTGACAGGTCGCCCGCTGCAGCCGGGCTGAACGCCGCCTTGGCCCGCCGCGATCTCGCCGCCTGGCTGGCGTGGCAGGAGCAACTCCACCCGCGGCCGATCGAGCTCGGACTCGAGCGCATCCGCGCTGTGCTCGATAACATGGAGCTGCTGCGGCCGCCGTTTCGCGTGGTCACCGTGGGTGGAACCAACGGCAAGGGCAGTTGCGTCGCCACTCTCGAGGCACTGGCCCTCGCCGCCGGCATCTCCACCGGCGCGTACACCTCGCCGCACCTGTTGCGTTACAACGAGCGCGTGCGCGTCGCCGGCAGGGACGTGGCCGACGAGGAACTTGTCGCCGCCTTCGAAGCGGTCGACTTTGCCCGCGGGGCCGTCAGCCTGAGCTATTTCGAATTTGGCACCGCCGCGGCTTTCGAGATCTTTCGGCGGCGCGGCGTGTGCCTGGCGGTGCTGGAGGTCGGGCTGGGCGGTCGTCGCGACGCCGTCAACGTGCTCGATGCCGAAGCGGCGGTGGTGACCTCGGTCGGGCTGGACCATCTCGAGTGGCTCGGGCCCGATCGCGATAGCATTGGCCGCGAGAAGGGCGGCATCTTCCGGCCCGGGCGCCCGGCGATCATCGGCGATCGCCGGCCGCCGGCCTCGCTGCTGCAGGCGGCGGGCGCGGAGGCGATCCGCCTGGGACGGGATTTCGACTGGAGCGAGGACGGTCCCGGGTGGCGCTGGCAGAGCGCGGCACTGGAATTCGGGGGGCTGCCACGCGGCCCGCTGCGTGCGCCGGCGTTGCTCGACAACGCGTCCTGCGCGCTCGCCGCGTTCAATCAGCTGGAGCCGCTGACCGCAGATTCTCCGCTGCCCGTCCGGGCCCTTGGTCGCTTGCGGCTGCAGGGCCGCCTGCAATGCATCCCGGGCGATATCGAGTGGTGGCTGGACGTGGCACACAATCCGGACGGCGCGGCTGTGCTGGCCGGTGCGCTGGCGTCCCTGCCGGTGCCGGGGCGCACGCATGCCGTGGTCGGCATGATGGCCGACAAGGATGTCGAATCGGTGGCCAGCGCGATGGCGCCGTGCGTGGACCGCTGGATCGCCGTCAGCCTGCCGCCGCCGCGCGGCATGGACGCGGATTCGCTGGCGCGGCGACTGCGGTCGCGAACCGGCGGCGAGGTTTCGACCGCCGCGACCGTCGAGCAGGGATGCACCGCGGCCAGGGCCGCGGCACACAGCGGCGACCGGGTGGTGGTGTTCGGTTCTTTCCACGCGGTGGGGCCGGCGCTCGAGTGGCTTGGGGTATACTGCGAGCCCGAACTGGCATAGCCCCGGGCGGCGATCCGGCCCTGGCAGAGATGGAGCGGCACCTGAAGGAGCGCATCGTCGGCGCCACGGTAATCGTGGCTCTTGGCATCATCATCATTCCATGGCTGCTCGACGGTCCGGCGCAGTCCTCCCGCCCAGTGGAGCAGGCGCTGGAACTGCCACCGGCGGGCCAGCCGGGCCGAAGCTACACCATCCCGCTCGACCCCGCCGCCGGGCCGCCCGTGTCGCTCCACGCTGGCAATGACGCCGATCCCGTGCCGCCGCGACCCGATTCCGGCGCAGTCCAGCGCCAGCCGACCGAAACGGCCACCAGCGACGCGCCCGCCCAGACCGCTCGGCGCAGCGAGCAGCCCGCGCAGCCTGCGCAGCCTGCGCCACGGCCCGCACCGCAGCCAGCGCCGCCACCCGCGGCCGGCGGCGATTCGG
>CAZOSZ010000253.1:0-3430 GCA_964582505.1 uncultured Ectothiorhodospiraceae bacterium
CGGAAGAGCACACGTCTGACTGGAGTTCAGACGTGTGCTCTTCCGATCTCCAGCTCCGCCCGGTGCTCCAGCAGCAGCGCCACCACGCCGGTGACGTGCGCGGCCGCCAGCGAGCTGCCGCTCGCAAGGTCGTAGCCGCCGCCGGGCCGCAGGGTCAGGATGTTCTGACCGGGCGCTGACAGGACTCCCGCAGCCCGCAGGTCGGCCAGTTCCGCCGTCTGCACCGGGATCACCCCCGGCACCGATGTGGGAAAGCGCGCCTCGGTGTCGGCGCCGGCATCACCCTCGCCGGGTGCTCGTTCCGGTACCGCGCCGACCACCACCAATCTGCGTTCCATGGCGCGATTCAGCAGGCGCTCAAGCAAGAGATCCGACGGTCCGGTGAGACTGAGATTGACGATGTCAGCGCGCTGCTCGACTGCTGCGACGATGGCGCGTGCCAGGGTCAGGGAATTGCAGACCGCATTGACCGGGTCGGTGTGCCAGCAGGCACGCAGGGACAGCAGCTGTGCGCCGGGCGCAACGCCCACGGCCCCCGGCGCGGCACTGGCGCGCGCCGCGATTACGCCCGCGACCGCCAGCCCATGGGGCTCTTCGGCGGGCGCAAGCCCCTGGGGACCGACGAAATCCATCTCGCTGAGCACCCTGCCTTCGAGGTCGGGGTGGTCGCGATCCACACCGGTGTCGATCAGCGCCACCTTGACGCCCCGACCCGTGGCCCACCGGTGTGCATGGCGGACGTCCAAGACGGCTTCGCTTGCAGGCGGGCCTGCAGCCTCGCCAGTCGCTGAGGTCGCCAATGCCGTAAACGTCTGCATCGGCTGGGCGATCACCACGCCTGACTCTGCCGCGATCTGTTCCAGCACCTGCTCCCGTGAGCGGCCGGGCGGCACTCCGAACACCACGCAATACACATCCAGCAGCTCGATCGGCCAGCGGGCCACGGGCCGCAGCGCGTGCCGCCTGGCGAGGTCCGCCATCTGCCGCTGCGATCGCAGCGAGCCCCGGTAAGTGCGAACACCGCCGTACGGCCGCGAGATGGACCCGGCCCGGGGTTGCATCCCGGGACGCGGGTCGTGCACCGCGACGATGATCTGTCGCTCGACGGGGACCGTGTCGCTGTCAACCGGTGCGGCCGCGTCGCCCGTGACGGCACAGGCGGCGAAAGCCAGGCAGACTGGCAGCAGCAACGCCAGCCTCGCCGGCCAGGCCGCCATCAGCGCCGCTCCGGCTGGGCCACGGGGACGGCCAGCAGCACGCCAGTCTGCTCGCTCAGCCACGCCGCCCGCTCTGCCGGCGTGCCCTCCTCGCCAGTGCGGCCGGCACCGAGTTCGACCAGATAGACGCCCTGGGCCGACGGACCGTCGACGATCTTGCCGTTCACCTGCTGCAGCAATCCCTGCACCTGCGCGGCGGTCAGCGAATCGCGCAGCACCAGTCGCAGGTAGGGCCCGCCATCGGCGCGGACCGCCGGTGGTGAGCCCAGCGTCCGGTACTCGGCCGGCGGCTCCGGCCGGATCACCAGCCAGGCCACCACGCCCACCAGCAGCAGGATGGTCGCGGCCTGCGCAATGACGGCACGCTCCAGCGCCCCGCCCCTGAGCCAGGCGCTGAAGCTTCGCCGCCAGCGCTGCAGCGTTGCGGCCTCGTGGCGCTCGATACGGGCCATCAGCGTGTCGAGCGACGCCGCTGGGGCCGGGTGCAACTGCGCGCCTCGACGCACCTGGTCCCGGACCAGGGATTGCAGTGTCGACTCCCGCCGGCAGGCTTCGCAGTGCTGCAGGTGGGCATGAACCTCCGCACGGTCACGGACGTCGAGCGTGTCGTTCACGTACCAGGGCAACATCGCCTGGATGCGGTCGTGGAGTTCAGCGGATTGCGATTCGCGCATCTTCATGGTCCCTCCTGCCGGGAAGCGCAGTTCGGTGCCGGGCTGGAAAGCCGGGACAGCACGCCGCGCAAGCGCAGTCGCGCGTGGTGCATGCGGGTCTTGACGGTGCCGACCGGGCAATCGGCCAGCTCGGAAATCTCCTCGCAGGAATAGCCCATGAAGTACGCCAGCTCGACGACCATCCGCTGTTTCGGCGGCAGCGCCGCCAGCGCGCTCTCGATCCATTCGCGGGTCTCCCGCTCTTCGGCGCCGTCGAAGTGCACCTGTTCGCAGTCTTCGGGATCGAACAGGGTGCTGAACATCGCAGGCGTGGTCCGTGCGCGGCGCAGGGCTTTCAGCGCCTGGCGGTAGGCGATCCCCATGATCCAGGTCGACACCCGCGACTCCTGCCGGAACGTGCCGGCCTTTTTCCAAACCACGAACATGATGTCGTTGATCAGCTCCTCGGTCAGGTCGAGCCTGCCGGTCAGTCGCATCAGGAAAGCGCCCAGCCTGCGGTGGTAGATCAGGTACAGGCGCTTGAAGGCCTGCTGGTTGCCCCTGGCGACGGCCGCCAGCAGTTCCAGCTCCTCAGCCTCGCGGTCCTGCGGCCTCTGCAGCTCGCGCGCTACGGCACCCGGCGTCACCGGCCTGCACCCCTTGCTGCGGATTGGGCGCGGCGCGTCATGGCTGAAAGCTCGCCATCAGCGCCAGCACCACACGCGGTCCCGCCAGGCGCCCGAACAGCCGTTCGCCCCGGCGGGTGTCGATGTACTGCAGTTCGAAGTCGAGCCGCGCCACTCGGGCCGCGAGCCCGGTGCTGAAGTAGCCGTAGCCGGTGCCGTCGCCCTCGCGCAGCTCGAAGTAACCGGCGCCGGCCGTCCAGCTCAGCCGGGCGCCGAGCGGCTGCTGCCCGACCAGCTCCCAGGCACGCGTCCGGGCGTTGTGCTGCAGGCCATCGCGTGTGTACATGGTCGCGTTGCGCGAGAATGCAGCGGTGAAACGCAGCCGTTCGCGGTAACCGACCGACGCCGACAGCTCGGCGTAGCCGTACTCCACGAACGCGTCGCTGCCCGGATACTCGTAACGGACCAGCGCGAGGTCGAAGTCCCAGTCCTCGCCCATGGCCAGGGCAAATCCCGCCATGTAGCTCACCTCCAGTCGGCCGGCCGCTCCGCGAAAGGGCGTGCGGGCGTTGCTGACCGTCGATCCCCACACACCAGCATAGACGCCCGAATCGAACAGGTACCTGATGCCGGCCTGCAGCGCGGGCTCGCCGTCACTCTGGCTGAGACCCCGGTGCACATAGTCGCTGGCGGCCACCACGGCCACCTGCCAGCGCTCGGCGCCCGCCGCACATTGCAGCGCACCAAGCGCCGCGAACAGCGCCAGGCCGGCGGCGGATCGGGACCCTGCAGCGAGCGCTCTGGGATTCATACCAGACTCGTATGTACCGCAAATCCGCCCTGTGGTTCATCCAGGGCTGCGGCCAAGGCACGGCGGGAATGGTGCCGGAGAGAGGATTCGAACCTCCGACCTACTGATTACGAATCAGTTGCT
>CAZOSZ010000254.1:0-3384 GCA_964582505.1 uncultured Ectothiorhodospiraceae bacterium
CAGCCGCTCCTACGGCCGCCACTTGATCGAGCAACCCACCGAGGGCAGCTGTTCGGCCGGCCCCTGCCCTGTCTCCGCGATGCCTTGCATCGCCTCGAACAACTCGCGGCGCGCCCCGGGTTGCACCCGCCCCGGCGTGCCGGCATCCAGCCGACCCCGGTACTGCAATCTCAGCGCCGCGTCGTAGCCGAAGAAATCCGGGGTGCAAACCGCGCCGTAGGCGCGCGCCACCTGCTGGTCCGCGTCCAGCAGGTACGGAAACGGAAAATCGAATTCGCGAGCCAGCCGCGCCATCGCCTCCGGCCCGTCCTGCGGGTAGGCCTCGATGTCGTTCGGCATGATGGCCACACTGGCCACGCCCAGGCCGCGCAGTTCCCGGCAATCCCGCAGGATCCGCTCCAGCGCGGATTGCACGAAGGGACAGTGGTTGCAGATGAACATCACCACGGTGCCCCGTGGGCCCCGGCAATCCGCCAGCGCCCAGCGGCGTCCCGCAGAGTCGTGCAGGCTGAAATCCGGGGCCTCGGCGCCGATTCGGGCGGTGGGTGTCTCGGTACGCGCCATGCTTCGCTCCCCGGCCGTGCCGGCCGTCTGGCTGATCGCGGGCCCAACGGCCGCCGTACGGTTATACTATGCGACTTTTTCCACCGCCCGACGGAATCCACGCATGTCCAAAGACTTCCTGTTCACCTCGGAGTCGGTCTCCGAGGGACACCCGGACAAGATCGCCGACCAGATCTCCGACGCCGTGCTCGACGCGATCCTGAAGCAGGACCCGCGTGCCCGGGTGGCCTGCGAGACCATGGTCAAGACCGGCATGGCGATCATCGCCGGCGAGATCAGCACCACGGCCTGGGTGGATCTCGAGGACCTGGTCCGGCGGACCATCCTGGACATCGGCTACACCGGCTCGGAGCTGGGTTTCGACGGCGCCACCTGCGCGGTGCTCAATGCCATCGGAAAGCAGACGCCGGACATCGCCCAGGGCGTGGACCGCGCCGATCCGCGGCTGCAGGGCGCGGGCGACCAGGGGCTGATGTTTGGCTACGCCAGCGACGAGACCGAGTCGCTGATGCCGGCGCCGATCCACTTTGCGCACAAGCTGGTACAGCGCCAGGCGCTGGAGCGCAAGAATGGCACCTTGCCGTGGCTGCGGCCGGATGCCAAGAGCCAGGTCACTTTCCGCTACCAGGACAACCGGCCGGTGGGCATCGAGGCCGTGGTGTTGTCCTCCCAGCACGCCCCCGACATCGGCCAGCAGGAACTCGAGGAGGCGGTGATGGAGTGCATCATCCTGCCGGTCCTTCCGGCCGAGTGGCTGGCTTCCTGCAAGCGATTCCACATCAATCCCACCGGGCGTTTCGTGATCGGCGGCCCGCTCGGCGACTGCGGCCTGACCGGGCGCAAGATCATCGTTGACACCTACGGCGGCATGGCACGCCACGGCGGCGGGGCGTTTTCCGGCAAGGACCCCTCGAAGGTGGACCGGTCTGCCGCCTATGCCGCCCGCTGGGTCGCCAAGAACATCGTCGCCGCCGGGCTGGCGCAACGTTGCGAGATCCAGCTCTCCTACGCCATTGGCGTCGCCGAGCCGACCTCGATCACCGTGGAGACCTTTGGCACCGGCAAAGTCACCGACGAACGGCTGACTGCGCTGGTGCGCGAGCATTTCGACCTGACGCCCTATGGCATTATTCAGCAGCTGGATCTGATCCGGCCGATCTACCAGGCGACTGCCGCCTACGGCCATTTCGGCCGCGACGAGCCCGAATTCAGCTGGGAACGCACTGACAAGGCGGAACTGCTGCAGAACGAAGCCTGAGCATCCAGCCGTTACCGCCTGCGACCGACATCAAACCGGAGTCATCATGAGCACTCGGACCGCCACTGCCCTTGCCCCGGACTTCCACGTCGCCGACATCAGCCTGGCGGCCTGGGGCCGCCGGGAGATCGCCATCGCCGAGACCGAGATGCCCGGACTGATGGCGTTGCGCGCCAAGTACGGCAAGGACAAGCCGCTCAAGGGGGCGCGCATCGCCGGCAGCCTGCACATGACCATCCAGACGGCGGTGCTGATCGAGACCCTGGTCGAGCTCGGCGCCGAGGTCCGCTGGGCCTCGTGCAACATCTACTCCACCCAGGACCATGCCGCCGCGGCGATTGCCAAGTCCGGCGTGCCGGTGTTCGCCTACAAAGGCGAAACGCTCGACGAGTACTGGGAGTTCACCCATCGCATCCTGGAGTGGAGCGACGGTGGCGCACCCAACATGATCCTCGACGACGGCGGCGACGCCACCCTCGCGGTGACGCTCGGCGCGCGCGCCGAGCAGGACCCGTCGGTGCTGGCCGAGCCCGGCAGCGACGAGGAACGCGCGCTTTACAAGGCAATCCGCCGCCGGCTCGAAGCCAGCCCGGGCTGGTACGGCAAGGTGCAGCAGAACATCCGGGGGGTCACCGAGGAGACCACCACCGGCGTGCACCGTCTCTACCAGATGGAGAAGGAGGGACGCCTGCCGTTTCCCGCGATCAACGTCAACGACTCGGTGACCAAGAGCAAGTTCGACAACCTCTACGGCTGTCGCGAATCGCTGGTCGACGGCATCAAGCGCGCCACCGACGTGATGATTGCCGGCAAGATCGCCCTGGTGGCCGGCTACGGCGACGTCGGCAAGGGCTGTGCCCAGTCGCTGCGCGGGCTGGGCGCGACCGTGTGGGTCACTGAGATTGACCCGATCTGCGCGCTGCAGGCCGCCATGGAAGGCTATCGCGTGGTGACCATGGAGGATGCCGCCGACAAGGCCGACATCTTCGTCACCGCGACCGGCAATTACCATGTGATCACCCGCGAGCACATGCTGCGGATGAAGAACCAGGCGATCGTTTGCAACATCGGCCACTTCGACAACGAAATCGACGTCGCCGGGCTGCGGCGCTACCAGTGGGAAAACATCAAGCCGCAGGTGGATCACGTGATCTTCCCGGACGACAAGCGGATCATCCTGCTGGCAGAGGGCCGGCTGGTGAATCTCGGCTGCGCCACCGGCCACCCGAGCTTCGTGATGTCGAACAGCTTCAGCAACCAGGTGCTGGCGCAGATCGAGCTGTTCGGCAACGATGGTCGTTACCAGAACAAGGTTTACGTGCTGCCGAAAGCCCTCGACGAGGAAGTTGCCAGGCTGCACCTCGAGCGGATCGGCGCAAAGCTCACCAGGCTCCGCCCTGAACAGGCGAAATACATTGGCGTAGAGCCGGACGGGCCTTACAAGCCGGAACACTACCGCTATTGACGGAGCCGTAGGAGCGGCTTTAGCCGCGAACAGGATGAATCGCGGCTAAAGCCGCTCCTACAGCCGCTCCTACAGCCGCTCCTACAGCCGCTCCTAC